>NZ_JBFRGF010000005.1:0-271063 GCF_052115205.1 Arthrobacter sp. 2RAF6
CAGTACGACGTCGCGGACCTTCTCATCCCTGGCAGCAACCGGATCGACATCGTCCTCTCGGACGGGTGGTACCGCGGCAGGAACAGCGGGGCCCGGCGCCGGAACGTCTGGGGCAACACCACCGCCGCTCTCGCGCAGCTCGAGATCGATCTCGGTTCCGGCTCGRRAATGACCTTGGGGACGGGCGGCGACTGGGTCACCCTGCCCAGCACGATCGTGCGGGCGGACCTCATGACGGGGCAGACCACGGACTTCGGGGTCGAAACGGACCGCGCAGACGCCGCCCCGGTCCTCGTCGGCGTCGTGGCGCCGCCTACCCCCTGCTGGTCACCGGCGCCGCCCGTTCGCCGGGTCGAGGAGCGCAGGCCTTCGGCCCTGACCCGGCTTCGGGACGGTGTCTCGATCCTCGACGCCGGCCAAAACCTCTCCGGCTGGATCAGGCTCACCAATTTGGGGCCCGCGGGGACGGAGACGGTGCTCGAGTTCGGCGAGCACCTGGACGCCGGCGGTGACCTGACGACCGCCCACCTGGACATGAAGACACCACAAGGCGGGCTGCTTGMATTCCGCCAGACCGACCGCGTCATCGCCGGGGGCGACTCCGCGGTGTTCGAACCGCGGCACACCGTCCACGGCTTCCGCTACGTCCGTGTGACGCACCCTGGACGCGAACTCTCCATCGATGACTTCACGGTCGTCGTCGTCCATTCGGACCTCGACCGCCGCGGGTGGTTCGCCTGCAGCGACCCGGACCTGGAACGACTCCACGAGGCGGCTCTCTGGAGTTTCCGCGGCAACATCGTGGACGTCCCGACCGACTGCCCCACCCGCGAACGCTCAGGATGGACCGGCGACTACCAGGTCTTCGCCCCTACCGCCGCCATGCTCTACGACATCCAGGGCTTCTCCCGCAAATGGCTCCAGTCCGTGCGCGATGACCAGTGCGAGGACGGGCTCCCCGCATCCTTCTCCCCCGACTCGGCACGGATCAGGCACCATCCCGACAACCCCTGGAGGGTCATGGGCGGATCCGCCGGCTGGGGCGATGCGACCGTGCTCGTCCCCTGGGCCATCTACGAAGCGTACGGGGATACGGAGCTTCTGGCGGAAAGCTGGGACTCGATGAGCCGCTGGGTGGATTACGCGCTCCACCTCGCCAAGACGGCCCGCCACCCTGCCCGGGTCGCCCGCTCCGAAACGCCGCTCCCCCACGAGCAGTACATCTGGGATGCCCCCTTTCACTACGGCGAATGGCTCGAACCCAAACGCCGCCGGGCAGACGGATCCCTCATCGACCCCATGGCCGAGAACCCCTACGCGTACATGAGCGCCGACCGCGGCGAGGTCGGAACCGCCTACCTGTACCGCACCGCAGAGACGCTCGGCCGCATCGCCCGAATCCTCAACCGTCCAGAGGCGGCCGAGCGGTACGGAAGGATCGCAGAACGCGTCAGGTCTGCATGGCAGACCGAGTTCCTCACCGATGAGGGGCACACCCGCGAGGACACGCAGGGCGCCTACGTCCGGGCCCTGGCCTTCGGCCTCGTCCCCGGATCCCTCAGGCAAGCGGCCACCGAACGCCTGGTCCAGCTCATCCACGACGCCGACGACAGGCTCGCCACCGGCTTCCTCTCCAGCGGCCTGCTGCTCCCCGTCCTCGCAGAAAACGGCCACACCGACCTCGCCTACCGCCTCCTGCTCCGCCGCAGGACACCCTCCTGGCTCGGCATGCTCGAACGCGGCGCCACCACCGTCTGGGAAGACTGGGAAGGCATCGACGAGCACGGTATCGCGCACGAATCGCTCAACCACTACAGCAAGGGAGCCGTCATCCGCTTCCTCCACGAATACCTCGTAGGGCTGCGCCAGGCGCCGGACTCGGCCGGTTGGGAACGCTTCGACATCGAACCCCACCCCGGCGGAGGAGTCACCTCAGCGAGCTTCCACTTCGGCTCCCCCCAAGGCCCGATCCAGGTCGCGTGGGAGATCACCGACGAGGAGTTCCGCGTCGATTTCACCGTGCCCGATGGAACGACTGCCCGGCTTACCCTGCCAGATGGCACAAGCACCGCCTACGGGCCCGGAACGCACTCCGCATCCTGCCCCGCCCCGGTCGTTGCAGACGACGGGCACGTTGCGCGCAGGACGTGACCGCGAACTCTCCCATCACGAAAACCTCCCGCCTCTTGACGCGGGAATACCGAAAAACCGAAAGGATCCACATGGCAATCGCTGTACCCGAAGTCTCCGAGCGTACCCTGAACGAGCTGCTGTCACTGAAGGGCCGCCGGGCCGTCGTCACCGGCGGCGGACGCGGCCTCGGCAAAGCAATCGCCGTCCGGCTGGCCGAAGCCGGTGCCGATCTCCTCATCGGAGACCTCGACGAGGAATCCGCACGCGAGACCGCGGCAGCGCTAGGCGACCGTTTCGCGGTAGCGACTTGCGGAATGCGGATGGATGTCACCGACACTCGATCCGTCGCCGCGGTCGCGCAGGTCGCGGCCGCGCGGCTGGGCGGGATCGACATCTGGGTCAACAACGCCGGCGTCTTCCCCAGCGTGCCCCTGCTCGAGATGAGCGACGCCCTCTGGGACGAGGTCTTTGCGGTGAACTCGCGCGGTGTCTTCGTCGGCGCACGCGAAGCCGCCCGCCACATGACAGCGGCCGGAACCGGCGGCGTGATCATCAACGTCATCTCTACCGCCGGCTTCCGCGGCACGGCACCGGGCCTCGCGGCCTACGTGAGCTCGAAGCATGCGGCACGCGGCATGACTCGCCAGCTCGCCCTCGAACTCGCACCCCACGGAATCCGCGTCCTCGGGGTAGCCCCCACCTACGTCCCCACCGAAGGGAACCAAGTCGCCGCTTCCTCTCAACCGATACCCACGGACGCGCTTCCCGCCATGATGCTCACCAGCCGGCTGGGACGCATCGGCGTTCCCGACGACATCGCCCGCGTCGCCCTCTTCTGCGCATCCGACCTCTCAGCCTTCATGACCGGAAGCACCCTGCTCGCCGACGCCGGCGAAACAATCTGAAAGAGACTTGCCAAAAGACATGGAACACTTTTCAACAGCCTCCCGCGGCCCCCGGGACGCCCCCCTCTTGCTCACCCCCGGGCCGACGCTCGAGTTCGACGTCGATGATGTGGACGGCCGTCTGTTCATGCTCGACCGCGACTTCGGCGGTACCGGCACGGCCTCCTTCTCCAAGCCAATGGATCCCACGGTCGGTGGTGTCGTGACGCTCGACGGCGAACCCGCCGGCTATGTTCTCAAGCATGTCGATTTGGCCGGCGGCCTGTGGATGCTCGGAGTCAAGGTCTTCGGGCGCCTGATCCAACCCGCCACCGAACACGCGCTCCACATCGAGGGGTTCGCCGACACCGACGGCAACACCATGGAACCCCGCGACCTCGCTGTCCTGACGCGACCGCGCGACGCACCGGACCCCAGGTTCGCGGAGCACGAGGCCGTCGCCCTGCGTGTGGCTGAAGAGGGCATCGTTCTCCTCGAAAACGCCCAGGCTACACTGCCACTGGCTCCGGGGCAGCTCAACGTGTTCGGCCACGCCCTGCATGCGTTCAGGACCACCGTGGTCGGCGCCGGTAGGATCAACCCCCGCTACACCATAGGGCTGAGGGAGGCAATCCGGTCAAGCGAACACTTCACCTTAAATGAGGAACTGTCGGCGTTCTACCAGACCGCCGGCGATGGGATCCCGGCCTCCGACGTGTTGGAAAGGGCCAAGGCGGCGAACGACCTCGGGGTCGTCGTTCTTACCCGCGCCTCCGGGGAGAACATGGATAACAGCTCGGATCCAGGCGAGTTCCGGCTGACAGAGGCCGAGAACCGCCTTATCCAAGCCGTGACGACCACCTTCAACCGCACCGTGGTGATCCTCAACACGCCCTATCCTATTGACACGTCCTTCGTTGCACGCCATGACGTTGATGCGCTTGTCCTGGCTGGTGTGGGCGGCATGCTTGCCGGTCCCGCGGTCGTCCACGTCCTGGACGGCACAGTCAATCCATCCGGGAAACTCCCCGACACCTGGGCGAAGGCCTACGACGATATTCCCGCCAGCCGGAATTTTTACGACTGCGCGGATGGAAAACCCCGCTACACCGCGGACAGCCCGGTCTGGGTCGACACGGTCTACGAGGAGGGCATCTACGTCGGATACCGGTACTTCTCGACTTTCGGCGTGGAACCCGCGTACCCCTTCGGGTTTGGGCTGAGCTACACGCAGTTCAAGGTTTGTTCGGAAGATTTCCGCGCCCCCGAAATCAATGATGGCCGGCTTGGAACCCTGAGCGTGGCCGCCACGGTCACCAACTCCGGTGACGTCCCTGGCCGCGAAGTCGTGCAGGTTTACGTCTCCAAGCCCGACGGCGTCATCGAACAGCCGGCGCTGGAGCTGGTCGACTTCGCCAAGACCTCGGTCCTGGAGCCGGGCGACAGCGAGCAATTACTGTTCAAGGTGGCGCCCGAAGCGCTCACCAGTTTTGACGAAACCACGGCCGCATACGTCGCGCCGGCCGGCGAGTACGTGCTCCGCGTCGGAACATCAGCAGCCCAAACCCGCGAGGCCGGCCGCTTTAGCCTCGCCGAGACTATCGTGGTCAGGCAGGCCAAACACCGCATGCTCCCCGTCGAACCAGTGGCAACCCTCTCCAAGCACGACCCGCAGGGGACCTTTCCAGACGGTAAACGTTCCGGTGTGAAAGCAGGTGCCGCAGGCTACGCGCCCGTACGGCCTGTGCGCACTCCGGCGCAAGGGGATGGCAGGCCGGACACACCGGTTCGGAGAAGCCGTGCTGTTACCTTCGCCGAAGTCCAGGCTAACCCAGACCTCGCTGGCGCCTTCGTCGATGGACTGGGCGTAGACGAACTGGCTCGCCTGACCGTCTGTGCCCAGAACGGCTGGGGTATGGAGGGGACGGGAGTGGCTGGCATTATGGCCCGACCCGACGGGCTGGGCCTCCCCCGTTTCCAGGTCGCGGACGGGAACTCCGGAATCAACGTGAACACCCCGAACATCGGTTTTCCGACAAGCGTCGTCCTATGCTCGACTTTCGATAGGGATCTCGCCCTGGAAGTCGGCAGGATCCTCGGCACTGAGGCCCACAGACTCGACGTCGACGTTCTTCTCGCCCCGGCACTGAACCTCCACCGCCACCCCCTGAACGGACGCCACCCGGAGTACTTCTCCGAGGACCCGGTCCTTGCAGGTACAATGGCTGGTTCTTACGCAAAGGGTGTGGAATCAACCGGAGTCGGTGCCTGCTACAAGCACGTTGCCGCCAACAATGCTGAAAGCTCGCGGAAGCGGAATCAGTCGATCATCCCTGAGAGGGCATTGCGGGAGCTCTACCTCAAGGCGTTTGAGATCGCGCTGCGCACCCATCCCGCGAAAACGATCATGACAGGCTACAACGCCGTAAACGGTGTACATACCGCTGCAGATCCGGAACTCATCCAGGGTGTTTTCCGTGAGGAATTCGGATTCGACGGTGCAGTAATGACGGACTGGAATTCCTATGACACCTGCGACGTCGTAGACATGGTGGCCGGAGGCAACAACTGGCTCACCCCCGGCAGCCAGGACGAAACATACACAAAGCCCATCATCGAAGCCGTCAAGAACGGCGCACTCCCTGAGGCCAAGCTGAGGGAAAGCGTCACCCATCTACTACGCCTGATCGCCACGCTCACATAAGAGGAACAGCGGTCCCGCCGCAAATGCACGTCCGGGCGCCTGAAGCAGGGGCTCAAAGGCCATTTTCTCCGCGCACGGGGCATCGACTTACGCCATCTCTGCGAGAAGCCAGTCCACAGAAAATACAAGATCGACAGGAAGAAATTATGACGAAGGACCTCACGGAATACAGGCAGCCCACACGCGTTTCCTTCAACGGTGGGTGGTCCGTGCGCCCAAAGATCGGTTTCTTCTCCGAGCTGCGCCCAGGCCAGACGCCGCCGGAATCTATCTGCCTACCGCATGACGCGCTCGTGGCATCGGCACGGATTCCAAGCGAAAACGGGTCCAACACCGGCTACGTCCCCGGGGGCGCGTTCGCGTACTCAAAGCAGTTCGATGTGCCACCCGAGTGGAGCGGCCGCCACGTCGCTGTCGACTTTGAAGGTGTCTACCGCGACGCGATGGTATTTGTAAATGACGACTTTGTCACCCAACGCCCTTACGGGTACTCCGGCTTCCGCGTCGACATGACTCCCCACCTTCGCTACGGGGAGCAGAACGTTATCCGCGTTGAGGCACGTGCGCACGAGGACTCCCGCTGGTACAGTGGCGGAGGCATTTACCGCGATGCATGGCTCATTGTCGCCGGCGACATCCATCTCGACTACGCCGGCGTCCAGATCACCACCCCTGACCTCGACGCGGACCTCGGCGTCGCAGCCGTAGCGACGACACTGCGCAACTCCGGAGCGCGCCCGCGAACGGTGCGGGTGCGCGTGGAGATCCTTGATCCGGCACGAGCCATAGTTGCGCACAACGAGGCCCCCATAACCGTTCTTCCGGCGGAGCCCGCCGTGCTGCGTCAGCGTATGACCATCGAGAACCCGCTGCTGTGGGACGTCAACGACCCGAACCTCTACACAGCGGTGACCCGCGTCATTAACGGCGACGACGAGCTCGAGCTGTCCACCACCGCGTTTGGTTTCCGGACGCTGCAGCTGGATACCGCTCACGGGCTCCGCCTGAACGGGCGAACCTTGAAGCTCCGGGGCGCGTGCATCCACCACGACAATGGTCCGCTCGGCGCCGCCACCATCCGCAGAGCAGAGGAACGTCGCATCGAAATACTCAAGAAGGCCGGATTCAACGCCATCCGCAGCAGCCACAACCCGCTCAGCCCCGCGATGCTCGACGCCTGCGACCGCCTAGGGTTACTTGTCATCGATGAGGCTTTTGACGTTTGGACAGAGTCCAAGACATCCTTTGACTATTCGCTGCGCTTCGCTGACTGGTGGGAGCGTGACGTCGAAGCGATCGTGCTGAAAGACGCCAACCACCCCAGCGTGATCATGTATTCGATAGGGAACGAGATTCCGGAGACCGGAAACTCCCTGGGCGCGGTTTGGGGCAGGCGCATCGCCGAGAAGATCCGTGAGTTGGATCCCACCCGATTCATAACGAACGGCATGAACCCGATGGTCTCCGTCATCCACCGCCTCGCGGAGGCGGGCAGGAACATGGAGGGCGGTGTCAACTCCGCCATGAACCAGATGGGCGACATGATGAAGGACATCGCGACGTCCGACCTGGTCACCGCCAGCACCGAGGAGTCTTTTGCGGTCCTGGACGTTGCCGGGCTCAACTATGGAGAGAGCCGCTACGAGCTGGACCGTGAGCTGTTTCCGAACCGCCTCATCGTAGGGACTGAGACTTTCCCCGCGAAGATCAACGAAAACTGGGCGGCCATCGAACGAAGCCCGCATCTGATCGGCGACTTCACATGGACGGGATGGGACTACCTGGGCGAGGCCGGCATAGGTCGCGTCAACTACGCTGACGAGGGGCCCCAGTCGTTCGGCGCACCGTTTCCCTGGCGGACCGCGTGGTGCGGAGACATCGACATTACCGGACATCGCCGACCTGTCTCCTACTTCCGGGAAATTGTATTCGGCCTCAGAGCCAAGCCGTACATTGCGGTCCATCCCCCCGAAAATTTCACCCGTGAGGCCCGCCCTACTCAATGGTCCTTCAGCGACGCGGTGGCAACATGGGACTGGGACGTCGCCGACGGAACCCCAATCCGCATCGAGGTCTACAGCGGCGCGCCCGAGGTAGAGCTGCAGATCAACGGCAAGAGTGTGGGAGCGCGCCCGGCTGGCCCCGAGAACGGGTTCAAGGCGGTCTTCGAGACCGAATTTGCCGTTGGCGAAGTAACAGCCATTGCCAGAAGTGCCGACGGGTCGAACGAAAGCTGGTGCCTTTCGACCCCCGTAGGATTGCCCAAGCTCCGCGTTCGTGCCGATCGGACGGTCATCGAGGCATCGGACGGCGATCTGGCGTACATCGAGATGTCCTTGGAAGACGACGAGGGACACATTTTCACGCAGGGCACACAGCCCTTCTCCGTTGTTGTCGAAGGCGAGGGTGTGTTGCAAGGCGTCGGTAACGGGAACCCGCAGTCAGAGGACTCGTTCGGATCCAACGTATGCAACACCTACGAGGGGAGGGCGTTAGCAGTCCTGCGCCCCACTGGAGCCGGTGAAATCACCGTCACGGTCAGAGGAGCCGACCAGACCACCGCGATCACCGTCACGGCCCTGTAGTAGCCAAACACAGTGACCACAGCCGTGGCACACGACGAGCCAGGGACTTATCCCGAAACTCCCGGCCAAGGAACGGCTTCAGCACATACCTCTGCTGAAGCCGTTCCTTGGAGCCAAAGCCGGCCGCCAAAGTCTCCACGCTTTTAGGCCCAGAACTTTGAGGCCGTCCGCTGTCTTGCCCGGTCCATGAGGACGGGGAGGCTTTCCCTCGTGCGCCAGCCAGGAGCTTTGTCTGGCACAGGCTCTTCTTGCGCTGCTCCGGCGTAATTGAGGTAAACACCACAGACTGTTCAACGGCACACGGTCTGTGACGGCGCCTCGCTATCCCCGGCGCGGTTCCTCTGCGGTGGGGCGCAGTTGTCTTGCCAGCAATTCGTAGCCGTTCAGATGCCACGGGACATTTGATCAGACAGGCATTGGTCCTTTTTACAGGAGAGAAGAAAGCAAGATTTCGCTTTTCACAACGTTGATCATCGGTGACAGCAACTGCATGAGGTTTAGCGCCTGATCTTGAGCAGCGTCGCTCTGGCCTGCGCAGGCGTCTTCCACAACAGTTACGTATCGGCCTGCGTCAGCCGCGCCAAGGGCGGTGGCGAGGACGCAGCAGTCGGTTGCGACACCTGTAAGGATGAGTTCTTCGCCGACAGGGATTCGATCTGCCAGGGCCTCGCCCCACTTAGTGAAGGTCGGAAGGTCAATGGAGCTGCGGGCGTCAACATCGGGAAGCATGAGGTCCCAAATGTGATCCGCCGGATCTCGGCGCATGCTTGGCCAGTGGTCGTAATAGGTGGACCATGAACCCGGCTCTGCTGGGTCGGGAACAAATCGTGTGATTATAGGTCGAAGTCCTGCGCTTGTGAGGCGTGCGATGGTACGGGCCGCGTCGTCGTACCGCGGAATACGCCAGACTCCCGCTTCACGAAAGACGCGTTGCATGTCGATTACGACGAGCTGACCCTTTGCTTCTCCGGTTGAGACTCGGGGTTTAGAGCTATTCACGATTCTTTGCCTTCGCAGTCTGCGTATGGGTCGGCGATGCCGATGTATTGGGTTGTGGTGTATTCGGCGATGCCTTCTGTCCCGCCTTCCCGGCCCAGGCCTGATTGTTTGACGCCGCCGAAGGGCGCTGCTGCGTTGGAGATGACGCCTGCGTTGAACCCGACCATGCCAAACTCGATCTGTTCGGCAATACTGAGGAGCCGGTTGAAGTCGCGGCTGTAGAGGTAGGACGCGAGGCCGTATTCACTGGCGTTGGCCAGCCGGATCGCGTCCTCCTCGGTAGCGAAGGTCGTCACCGGCGCGACCGGTCCGAAGATTTCCTGGCCCAGGATCGCCGCATTGTTCGGGACGTTGGCCAGGACGGTGGGCTGGTAGAAGTAGCCGGGCCCGTCCACCGCGGCGCCGCCGGTCACGGCAACTGCTCCGGCGTCGACGGCGGCACTTACCAGGGCGTGCACGTCGTCCCTTGCCCCGGCGTCGATGAGCGGCCCCATCTGGCTGGCCGGGTCGGTGCCGCGGCCGGTGGCCAGGGCGCCCATCGCACCGGCAAACCTCCGGGTGAATTCCTGCGCGATGGATTCCTGGACCAGGAACCGGTTCGCGGCGGTGCAGGCTTCACCCATGTTCCGCATCTTGGCAGCCATCGCACCTTCGACGGCCTTGTCCAGATCGGCGTCTTCGAACACGATAAACGGGGCATTGCCGCCCAGTTCCATCGAGGTCCGCAGCACATTCTGCGCGGCATCGGCCATGAGCCGCTTTCCCACCGGAGTGGAGCCGGTGAAGGAGACCTTCCGCAGCCGGGAATCCCTGAGTAGCGGTCCGGAGATCCCAGATGCCGATGAGGAGGAGACCACGTTGAGCACCCCGGCGGGCAGGCCCGCGTCTAGCATGGTCTGGGCGAAGTACTGGGCGGTCAGCGGGGTGAGTTTAGCGGGCTTCAGGACCATGGTGCAGCCGGCCGCGACAGCAGGTGCGACCTTGCGGGTGGCCATGGCCAGTGGGAAGTTCCACGGCGTGATCAGCAGGCACGGACCCACCGGCTTGTGCTGGACGAGGACCTTGTTTTTGCCCTCAGGGGTGGTGAGGTACCGGCCGTAGTCGCGGACCGTTTCTTCGGAGAACCAGCGCAGGAACTCAGCCCCGTACGTGACTTCTGCGCGGGCCTCGGCAAGCGGCTTGCCCATCTCCAAAGTCATCAGCAACGCGAAGTCCTCAGCCCGTTCGGTGACCATGTCAAAGGCCCGGCGCAGGATCTCCGCACGTTCCCGAGGCGAAGTCCTGGCCCAGGATGCCTGGACAGCGTCGGCCGCATCGAGCGCCGCGAGGGCGTCGTCGCTGGTGGCTGACGCGACGGTAGCGAGCACCTCCCCGGTGGCCGGATCGTGCACATCGAACGTGCCGCCGTCGGACGCGTCCCGCCACTGCCCGCAGATCAGCAGGCCGGTCGGCACAGAAGCAAGCAGCTCCGCCTCACGCTCGGGGCTCACGGTTTCTCTTACAGCCACTTAAGGCTCCTTCCAAAGGACTCGTTCATTGATCATTGGCCGCCTCGACGACCTGGTCCAGCCAAGGCACCCGGTTACTGAATCGCTTAACTCTCGAAGGCTCCGCCCAGCGAAAACCATCATGTTCGTCATTTATGGTCAATCTCCGCCGTTCGGTGACGGCAGTGAACGTGTGCACCAGCCACGGGTTGCCTTCCTGATCCAGTAGCCGGAGCGGCGCTCCTTGCCGGAACCCGATGAGGTCGTTTTGGGTCAGGCCTGTTTCCTCACGGAGCTCCACGCAGGCCTGGTCTTCGGGGGAGGCTCCCGGCTCGAGGTACCCGGTGATGCAGTGCCAGCGTCCGCGGTCATATCCAACCGTCTGGCTCCGCCTGAAGAGGGCAATCCTGTTGCGCCACCGGACGATCACTGCAACCACCGCCCGGGGCGGGCAGACAGTGATGCAGTCTTCTTTCGCGCTCGTCCCTTGCAGGGTTGCGGTACTCATCGGATGCTCCTGGTGTGGTTGGTCCCCCGTTGGGTTGTCACGGGCGCGGAAAGGGATGGGGAGGGTCCTGGGTGCGACCCTCCCCAACCTTTGCCTTATTGGTCTTAGAGGGTCTGCCCGGCGATACTGCGGTCGAGCATTTCATGGCCCGAGAGGCGCTTGCGCCGGTGGGTGGCGAAGTAGACGCCAGCCGCGATCGCGGATCCGATGTAGTAGGAGAGGTCGCCTATTTGCGGGAACGCGGCTGCGATGGGGCCCGTGTAGATCGAGGACATCCAGAACGGGGATGAGAGGACGACTCCCGCCGCCCAGGCCACAAAGCCCCATTCAAACTTCCGGCTCTTATCGAAAAGCTCACGGAGGCCGCGTTCTGTTCGGCGCCCTCCGAAAAGGTAATCACATACCAGGACAGCTACGTACGGGGCGATGCAGTACGCGGTCAGGTTGAGGAAGGCCGTAAAGCCTTCGTTGAACCCTTCCTGGCCCCACAGGGCTACGAGGTACGAGGCGACACAGATCATCACGACGGCGGTGTGGCGTTTGACCGGCACGCCCATGGTCTGAATGGAAATCGCGCCGCCGTAGACGTTCAGGAAGTTCTGCGTGAAGGAGGACAGGGCGACGACGCCGAGCCCGACGACGGCCCATGGGCCCATAAGTTCCTTGAGCGCGCCGATGCTGTCACTGGCGGTCGCGGTTGACCCGAGGAGTGTGCCGAGAATGCCCATCCAGACCATAGTGACGGCGTTGCCGAGCATGGTGGCCCAGCCGGCGCCGCGGCGGTTGCCGGGGGTGTTGGGAAGGTAGCGGGAGTAGTCGGAGGCGAAGGGCATCCAGGCCACGATGAAGGAGAAGAACCAGCCGAAGAAGATGATCCATCCGCCGATGCCGTCGAAGCCCTTTGCCGCGGGATTGAAGTCGTTGACGATGTGTCCGTTGGCCGCTGCCACGACGGTGATGAAGACGAAGCCGATCACCAGGACGTACGAGAGGATGCGCTGGAGGAAGTGGATCAAGTTGTACCCGATGACCGCTACGCCAAGCTGGATTCCCATGAGGATCAGCGATGAGAGCCAGAAGGGAATGTCGGTGAGCAAGGCGATGGCCTTGCCGCCGAGGATGACGGTCACTGCTGCCCACCCGATGCCGGCGAAGACATTCACGTAGGCCACCGGGAAGAGGTTGCCGATGAACCCGAGCGGTCCGCGGCCCTGCATCTGCTGGGGTACGCCCAGCCGGACGCCCATCGCGGAGAGGTAACCCATTCCGGCCGAGGAGGTCACGCCGGCAAGAATGATCGCCAATGCGGCTGCCCAGAAGGGGAGCCCGAAGTAGGTGGCGCTGAAGCCGAGGACGACGATGGGGAAGTTCATGCCGGCGGCGAACCAGAGGAAGAACTGCGAACGCGGCTTGCCGTGGCGTTCGACGTCGGGGATGTGTTCGATGCCGTAAGGCTCGATCTTGGTAAGACTGTCGCGATAGCCGCGATCTACAGCAATGCTGTCTTCTGAGACGGAACTCATGGTGTCTGGGCTCATTTTTTGTCCTATGGTGGAATGCGCACCTAGGTGCGCTGCTTGAGAGAGCAGGTTGTGTCGGTGCGGCTGGTTCCCGTGCAAGGCTTGTCAGCCGTGCCGACACTTAGAGTTCGGCGAGATTTCCGCCGTCGTAGAAGTGTCCGGCCTTGTAGACCATCGGCGCAGAGGCGTCGATTTCGGCATGCCGGACCCGGCAGATGAAGACCGTGTGGGTCTTCGCTTGGAAACGCTCTTGGATCTCGGCTTCCAACGAGGCCGCCGATCCATCCAGAAGCGGACTGCCGTTGGGTCCCTCGTGCCACTCGAGCTCCGCAAACTTGTCCGGAGCCTTGGAAGCGAAAACACGAACCGTCTCGCGTTGTCCGGTTCCTAGGATGTTGATACCCAGGTGGCTCGATGAAAACAGCGCCGGGTAGGTGCTGGAGGTTTTCTGGACACAGATCAGTACCAGGGGCGGCTCGATCGAGACCGAGCAGTACGAGTTCGCAGCCAGCCCTTTAGGGGTTTCGCCCTCCTTGGTGGTGACCACGGTGACGCCGGTGATGAACTGGCGGTTGAACGCTTTCATCAAGTCTGCGTCAAGCTCCTGGGAGTCCCCGCTGTCTCCGACTTCAGGCGTAGCTGTCCCCCGCAGCGGGCGAATCCCAAGTGCGGCCAGCAGCTCACTACCGTCCCACGTCACGGTTTCCTTCGTGATCTTTCCGTCCTTGAGGACCAGGATGTTCGAGCCCCTGGTCTGGACGGTGAGTCCTGTTGCCGGAACACCGAGGTACTGGTGGATGTGGGTGCCGGTGGACGTCCAAAAGACGGCAACCGTCCCGTCCCCTTCAACGATGTTGTCGATGGTCGTGCGCAGGTCCGGGAAAGCTTCCCGCACCGCGGCGATCTCGGCCTTTAGACCAGTGATGTCGACGGTGGCGCCCGTCGCCTTGCTGATTCGCGTGTAGCCATCCGCTACGAGACCGTCAAGGGCATTGAGGTCACCCTTGTCCCAGGCCTCGCGCCAAGCTGATGTGATGAGCGGCTCAAGAGTCTGTTGCATACCAATGACGGTAAGCCAGATCACAGGACCACGTCAACAGAAACCGCAGAAAACCTATCAATCGGCATAAATACAGGGAATGGACCGAAATCCAGCCCCGCTCCTGAGGAGCCCTTGACGAGGTTCTTGTATGCAACGTAGGCTTTCATGCATGCAAGAACAATCAGTGCTCAGTGTTGAAGCAGACGACCGTAACGGACTCCTCGAGAAAATCCGGAGACTCGTCCTGGGTGGCGACTTCCCCCCTGGTGCCGTCCTGCCAGAGGCTTACCTCGCTCAGGAATTCGACGTCAGCCGCACTCCCGTGCGGGAAGCACTCAAGCAGCTTCAAAATGAGGGACTGGTGGAGATTCGCCCGAAGGTGGGGACTTTCGTCCGCGAGCCCACCCACAGGGAAATCATTGAACTGTTCCAGCTCAAGGAATCCCTCGAGGGACTCGCGGCGTCCTTGCTCGCCCGCCGCGGCGAGACACCGGAACTCTCAGCATTGCGCATGAACCTCGAGGACTCCGAGGCAGCGGTCCTCACCAACGACACCGAGGCTTACGCCCGGCTGGTCCATGAGTTTCACTGGACCATCATCCGGGGCTCGGACAACCTCAAACTTGCAGAGCACTATGAGCGACTGATGAACCAACTCGCTTACCAGCGGCTGGTCCTGCGCACCGTTGAACACCCTGGCAGGATCGCAGCCTCCACGCGCGAGCACCGCGCAGTCCTGGAAATGATCGAACACAAAGACCCCTTCGGCGCTGAAACCGCCATGAGGAACCACGTCCACGCATCGTCCCGGGAGGCTCTCACCGAACCGGCGCGGTCGCTCCGGAACTGACCCGACTACGAAAGGAAGCCATGCGCTTTTCGATTTTCCAGAACGACCTGGCCAGGACGAAAGGATGAACGGCCAAGGCGGCGGCATCCGCAAGATTGTCTATTACAGCGAGGAGATCCTCCTCGAAAACGGCGCCTCCCCCGCTGTCCCCGCCGTGCGGGCAACGGCAGCAGCCGTCGTCGCCAATCCCTGGCTAGGCGGCGAGGCCACGGATGACCTGAGTGAACAAGTCGTGGAGATCGCGCCAATACTTGCCCGCAAACTTACTGACGTGCTTTCCAGGGAACTCGGCGGCGTGGACGCCATCGAAGCTTTTGGCAAGGCCGCCATTGTGGGCACTGACGGTGAGATCGAACACGGCGCCGCGCTCATTCATACGCCCTTTTTCGGCAACCTCGTCAGGGAGTACTTCGATGGCGAATCGATCATCTGCTTCGCCGACGACCGCGCCGACGCCGGCAGCACCCTCATTGTGCCTTTGTGGCACAAGAACGCGGCCGCAACCCGCACCCACTACCAGACCATCACTACCCGGATCGGTGATGCTCCGCGGCCCGGAGAGATCGTCGTCGTACTCGGCGCATCAACCGGCCCCCGCCCTCATTCACGCATCGGGGACCGGCTCACCGACCCCGTCGTCAAAGCAGACACCATTGGAGAACTAATTTCATGAGCATCCGTAAAATCGTCACACTGACCGAAGACGTCCTGATCGAGGGCGGCCGCGATGTCACACCCAACGCGCGCGTCGCCGTCGTCGCGGCCATTATCAAAAACCCCTGGTCCGGACAGGGCTTCGTCGAGGATCTGTCGGCCGGAATTGACGACAACGCCTCCGAGATTGGCGCCTTGCTCGCGCCCCGCGTCCTTGAAGCCCTCGGCGCCCCGGCAGAAGCGTATGGCAAAGCTGCCATCGTGGGCCTCAACGGTGAAATCGAGCACGGTTCCGGACTGATCCACACACTTGCCTTTGGAAATCACTTCCGCGACGCCGCAAACGCCACCACACTCTTGCCTGCGGTGGAAAAGCGCGGACCGGCAGGTGTCGTGTTCGACATTCCGCTCAAGCACATCACCGACGCCACCATCCGATCCCACCACCAGAGCATCGAAGTCCGGATCAATGACGCCCCCCACGCCGACGAAATCGTCATCGCCCTTGCCGCCGCCGCCCAGGGACGCCCCCAGCAGCGCCTCGCCGCCTTCAGCACCGAAGCCAAGTAGGAGGCTGCCCTCATGAGCCGCGGCCGCATCGCACTGATCCACGGAGTCGGCCTCGACGCGTCGATGTGGGGGCCCCTCCGGGGGTTTCTCGAACCTGAATTTGACGTTCAGACCATTGAACTCCTGGGCCACGGAAGCCGGGAGCAGCCCGCGCCCGACGGGGTCAGGCTCGCGGAACTCGCCGCGGACGTCGCAGAGCGCCTCCGGCCAGGCACCCACCTGGTGGGGTTCTCGCTCGGCGCCCTCGTTGCACAGCACTTGGCGCGTTTCCGCCCGGACCTTATTGCCTCACTGGTGTCCGTGGCCTCTGTATGCTCCCGTACACCGGAGGAGCGCGCCTCGGTGATGACGCGACTGGCATCAGCCGAATCAGACTTTCCGGCAACCGTGGAAGCATCAATCCGCCGCTGGTACCCGGAGGGGTCCCCCGTTCCGGCGGAATTGGTCCAGGCAACGAAGGAAGTCCTGCTTCACAACGACCGGGGATCCTTCCTCGCCTGCTATCACGTCTTCGCCACCGCGGACGCGGAACTGGCACCGGAACTCCCCCGGATCGCCGTCCCGTCCCATGCCGTCACCGGTGAACTGGACCCGGGATCAACGCCGGAGATGAGTGCCCGGCTCGCCGCAGCCATCCCCGGCTGCACATATTCCGTCATCAATGGGGCCCGCCACATGATGCCGGTTGAGCGCCCCCAAGAGCTCGCCAACGAACTGACTGCATTCTTCAAGGAGCATTCGAATGTCTGACCGCCGCTACGACCACTTCATTAACGGCGAGTGGGTTGCGCCGTCGTCCGGGGATTACTTTGAAAGCACGAACCCGGCGACGCTGGACGTGCTGTACAGGGCCGCGCGCGGCAATGAAGCAGACGTCGCCCGTGCCGTGTCCGCTGCATCGGCAGCCTTCGAAAACCCCGCCTGGCGGGACCTCAGCCAGACAAAGCGCGGGCATTTGCTCCGGCGCCTGGGCGACCTCGTGGGCGAGCACGCGGAAGAACTGGCACGGATGGAATCGGAAGACAACGGCAAGCTCCTGCGGGAAATGCGCGCCCAGCTCGCCGCGATGCCCGAGTACTACTACTACTACGCCGGGCTGGCCGACAAAATCCAGGGCGACACCATCCCGGGCTCCAGCCGGGCAATGCTGAACTACACCCTCCGCGAGCCCCTCGGGGTGGTGGGTGCCATCACGCCATGGAACTCGCCGCTGACGTTGACGACTAGCAAGCTCGCCCCCGCCCTCGCGACGGGCAACACCATCGTGATCAAGCCGTCCGAATACACCTCTGCAACCGTTCTGCGGTTGGCCGCGCTGGCCGACGAAGCGGGCTTCCCGCCTGGTGTCATCAATGTGGTCACCGGCTTCGGAGCAGAAGCCGGAGCGGCCCTGGTCGATGACCGCCGCCTAGCCAAAATCTCGTTCACTGGCAGCACCGCCACGGGCGCCCGCATTGCCTCTTCAACCGCGTCCCGCTTCATCGGCTCGACGCTGGAACTGGGCGGCAAGTCCCCGAACATTGTCTTCGCGGATGCCGACGTGGCCAATGCCTCCATGGGAGTGGTGGCCGGCATCTTCGCCGCGGCCGGCCAGACCTGCATCGCCGGAAGCCGCGTGTTCGCCCACAAGGCCGTCTACGACGAACTGCTGGAGCGCGTCGCCAACCGTGCCCGCAGCATCGTGATCGGGGACCCGCTCCTTGACGCCACCGAACTCGGGCCTCTGGCCTTCCAGGACCAGCGGGACAAGGTCGCTGGCTACGTCGATCTCGGCGTCTCCGAAGGCGCCACCGTCCTGACGGGCGGCGGCCGGCCCAACATCGGGCTCGGCGGCTACTTCTTCGAACCCACCGTCCTCACCGACGTCGACAATTCCATGCGAGTGGTCAGGGAGGAGATCTTCGGTCCCGTGGCTGCGATCATGCCGTTTGAAACTGAAGAAGAGGTGCTCCGACTGGCGAACGACACCAGCTATGGACTGGCCGCTGGAATCTGGACCACCAACCTTGCCAGGGCCCACCGGATGGCGAGCCGCCTGGAGGCAGGCACCGTCTGGGTCAACACCTACCGCACCATGTCTCCCCAGTCACCGCGGGAAGGTTTCAAGACCAGCGGAGTCGGCGTCGAACACGGCATGGAGAGCGTCCGTGAATACACCAGGCTCAAGAGCGTCTGGATCAACACCGACGAATCCCCCATTGCCGACCCGTTCATCATGAGGAGCTGAGCCGTCGTGCCTCTTATCGAAGTTTCCATCGCCAGGGGCCGGACCCCCGAGCAGCTCCGCTCGCTCATCAGCGAGCTTCACCGTGCCGCCGAAAGCTCGGTGGGCGCGGCACCCGAAAACACCACGGTCATCATCCGCGAAATCGAGCATGAACACTGGTCCCGCGGTAACCAAACCATCGCCGAACGCAACGCAGTCGCCCGGTAAGCGGCACCCGTCCAGCACGCGTCGGCGAACGCCGCCGCAGAACGAAGGAGTCACTAATGCGCTTTTCCCTCTTCGCCCATATGGAGCGCTGGGACGAAACCGTCTCACACCAAGAATGCTTCGAGAACCTGACCGAGCTCACCCTCATCGCAGAAGCCGGAGGGTTCAGCACTGTTTGGATTGGTGAGCACCATTCGATGGAGTACACCATCTCTCCCAGCCCCATGCCCCAGCTCGCTTACCTGGCGGCGCGCACGTCACGCATCCGGCTGGGTGCCGGAACGATCATCGCACCGTTCTGGAACCCCCTCCGGGTGGCAGGCGAGACGGCGCTCCTGGACGTCATCAGCAACGGCCGAATGGAAGTGGGACTGGCACGCGGGGCCTACCAGTTCGAGTTTGACCGGCTCATGGGCGGCATGTCCGCAGTCGACGGCGGCAAGCACCTGCGCGAGCTCGTCCCGGCTGTGCGCGCACTATGGGAAGGTGACTACGCCCACGACGGCGAGGCCTGGCAGTTCCCGACCTCCACCAGCGTTCCCAAGCCTGTGCAGAAGCCCACCCCGCCCATGTGGATCGCCGCCCGCGACATCTCCTCGCACGAGTTCGCGGTCGCTAACGGCTGCAACGTCATGGTGACGCCGCTGATGAAAGGCGACGAGGAAGTTGAAGACCTCGCGGGCAAATTCGATACCGCCGTCGAAAACAACCCGGGTGTCCCCCGCCCGGACCTCATGGTACTCCGCCACACCCACGTCCACTCCGCGGACGAACCCGAGGGTTGGCGGCGCCCGGCCGAGGGTATCAACAAGTTCTACCGGACGTTCGACGCCTGGTTCGGAAACAAGAGCACTCCGACAAACGGCTTCCTCGAGCCCAGCCCGGCAGAGAAGTTCGCCGAGCGCCCGGAGTTCACGCCGGAATCCCTCCACCGGACGGCGATGATCGGGACGCCCGATGAGGTGATCGAGCGGCTCCGCCACTACCAGGCACTGGGCGTAACCGAGTTCAGCCTCTGGTCCGACAACAGCCTGACGCATGAGGAGAAGAAACGGTCGCTGGAGCTCTTCATCGAGCACGTCGTCCCGGCTTTCCAGGAACAGCCCGCTACCGCAGCACGCTGATGTCAGCCGGTGCCTGAGCCACGACGATGGATGGGCACCGGTTGGGCGTTGCAGGTTCCGGCGGCCGGCTTATTTTGCCGAAATGGCCAGGAATCGGATGGGCAGCTCCAGCAATTCAAGCGGGCCGTGGGGTCCTTCGCCGTCCAAAAGCAGCGAATCCCCGGCCTCCATGGCGTATTCGTACGCTCCATGGCCGTAGACCATCCTGCCTGCAAGCATGTAGATGAACTCCGTACCCGGATGCTGAAACAGCGGGAAGACGTCTGAGGCGTCAGTCAGCGTGACCAGGGTCGGTTCCAGCGCATCCGTGCGGCCCTTAAGCGCCCCAAGAACCCGGTATTCGTGCCCGTGCTGGGTTCCGCTGCGAACTGTCAGGCTGCCCTGGCCGCTCTTGGTGAAGGTTGCATCTCTGTCCGTGTCCGCGCCGCGGAACAGAGCGGTGACGGGGATCCTGAGTCCGTCCGCGAGTCTTTGCAATGTGGTCAGCGAACAAGACGTGCTGGCCGTTTCGATCTTCGAGATCATCGCTTTGGACAGTCCGGTGCGGGCTGCCAGCTCAGCGGAGGACAGGCCCTGGGCGGTACGGTAGTGCCGCAGCTGGGCAGCAATCACTTGTTCGAGTTTTCCGGCAACCTCGTCCCGGGCGTGATCGGTCATATCTGCCATCTTAGGTGGCCTCCCGGCCCTCGCCCGCCAGGCACTATCCGCTGGAGCGGGACCCGGCCGGAGGACCTGCCGGAGGACCTGCCGGAGGACCTCCCAGAAGCCCTGCCAGCGAATCCGCCAGTGCCATAGCCCCGGCTTCGGCGTCCCAGTCCTCCACGAGTTCATCGGGCGAGTGAGAAATGCCTGTGGGGTTGCGGACGAACAGCATGGCGGTGGGGATGTGGCTACTGAGAACGCCTGCGTCGTGTCCTGCGCCGGTATCGAGGACCGGCGCCCCGGGAAGCAGTTCCTTCAGCCGGTCCCGCAAGCCGCCGTCGAAGTGCACTGTGGGGCTGAGCGATTCCATGGTGAGGCTGGAACGGCAGCCCTCCTCCGAAGCCGTCACCTGGGCGTTGAGCCTGATGGCTTCGATCAGGGCCGCGGTGACGGAGTCGTCCGGGTGGCGGACGTCGATCCACAGATCCACACGGGAGGCGATCACGTTGGTCCCGCCGGGAACGGGTTGCAGGCGACCGACTGTGGCACGGGCATCACGGTACTTCCGGGCAGTGTCGCGGATGCTGACCATGATCTTGGCGGCAGCGATCATCGGGTCTTTGCGGTCGGCCATGAGTGTGGTCCCGGCGTGGTTTCCCTGCCCGCTGATGCTGAGCTTCCAGCGGCCATGGCCCAGGATGGAGGAACCGATGGCCACCGGCTGGTTCAGGTCCACAAGTCCCCTGCCCTGTTCAACGTGCAGCTCTACGAAGACCCCCAATTGCTGGAGTGTCTTGTAATCCGCTCCGATGAATCGGGGATCCTGCCCGTTGGCCACAGCGACGTCAGCGAACGTATTGCCGTCCTGATCCTGGAGCCGCCGCGCCTTGTCCGGGTCCAGTTCGCCCGTCAGAAGACGCGATCCCAGGCAGGCGACGCCGAACCGTGAGCCCTCCTCCTCCGGGAAGACAGCGATGGCCAGGGGCCGCCGGGGACGAAGTCCCCTGGCCTTGAGGATGTCGACGGCGACCAGCGCCGACGCGACCCCCAGCGGACCGTCGTACTCGCCACCACCGGGGACCGAGTCCAGGTGGCTTCCAGTCACGACGGCGTCCCGGCGCGTACGGGCGGAGGTGTCCCACCAGGCCCAGATGATCCCGTTACGGTCGGTACGCACGTCCAGCCCGCGGCGTCCGGCCTGCTCGAGAAACCAGTCGCGCAGGTCCGTCTCGGCAGTGGAGAACACTGGCCGTGAATACCCGCCCCGAGTTTTGTCCCTGCCGATGATGGCGATGTCCTGCAGCAGACCGCTGACAGAGTCAGTTGTCGGCTTGATGGCGGAGGTAGTCACAGGGTGGATCCGTTTCTGTTGAAATGCGGGACGGTGAACTACGGGGTCAGTGGCTGCTGGCTGCCGTCGTCGAGCTCCTGAACCGTTGCGGAAAGTTGGCGGAGCCGGTGGCGAGGTCTGCGGCCCACTGGCCAATGAGCGGCGCGAACTTGGCACCATGGCCGGAACACGGGGACAGGATGGTTAAGTTGTCCACGCGGTCGATGAGAAAGTCTTCGTTGGGTGTATTGGTGAACAGGCAGGTGGTTTCGGCGTACGGCTCGGTGTCCAGGCCGGGGAGGTAGCGCCGGACGTAATCCACCACTCGTTCTCTGTTAGCCGGATCAACAATGCCTGTCTGCTCGGCGGCGGAGGGGATGAGCGGGCCGCCGTTGTATTCCGCGACTTTCTGCCCAGCGAAGCCTGCGTCCCTGCCGCCAGGAAGCCCGTAGGCCTGGATGTCCGCGGCTTTGTGGATGAACGTTGGCCACTGGCCTGCACTCACAGGATCCCGGTAGCGGAAGTGGAACGCCTGTTCCTGCCGGACCGTGATCTCGGGAAGCCCGGCGAGGAACCCCGACGGAAGCGACAACCGCCCCAGCAACTCCGGCAGCCAACCGCCCGCGCTGATGACCACGTTGCCGGCGTCGACCGTGTCCCCCGTGGCAGACGTTAGGCGGTAGCCGCTGCGCCCCTGACCACCACTGTCCAGGCGGTCCGTCCTGCTCAGGCTCCAGCCGGTCAGGACCTCGGCGCCGTTGCCGACGGCGAGGGCCACCATGGCGTTGACGGCTGCTTCGGCATCGATGACGCCCGCGCCCGGGTGCCAGAGGACCTCCGTGTCGAAGGCGATCTGTGGCCAGCGCGTCCGGGCTTCGGCCACGGACAGCAGTTCGTGGTCGATGCCGGCGCCGGCGAGCACCCCGGCCAGCAGCGCCGGATTGCGCTCCGGGCCGTAGTCCACGGCGCCGGCAGGGGTGATCAGCTCTGCTGCGGTATCCAGGGCGAGCCCGTCCCACAGTGCCTTGGATTCCAGCACGGCCTGAGTGTAAAACGGGTCCGGGTACGCGTAGCGGAAGATCCGGGCGGAGCCGTGGGAGCTGCCGTCGTGGCTGGCGGGGACGTTGCGTTCCAGGATGGTGACCTGGTGGCCGCGGGCCGCGAGCTGCCAAGCGGTGGCCGCGCCGGCCAGACCGGAGCCCACCACTACATAGTCGGAAGAATCAGGCATGACCCATCCCTGCTACGTGCCGGGAATCCACGAGGTGCCTGCCAGCGCCACCCGCGCCATGGCGGAGGCTTCGATGGTGAGGGCCACCAGGTCTTCGGGTTCGAGGTTGTGGAGGTGGGATTTTCCGCAGGCCCGGGCGATGGTTTGGGCCTCCATGGTCAGGACGCGCAGGTAGTTGGCCAGGCGTTTGCCGCCGGCTACCGGATCCAGCCGCGAGGAAAGCCCGGGGTCCTGGGTGGTGATGCCCGCGGGATCGCGTCCGTCCTGGAAGTCGTCGTAGAACCCTGCAGCCGATCCCAACGCAGCGTATTCGGCGGCGTAGCGGGGGTCGTTGTCGCCCAGCGCGATCAGCGCCGCGGTGCCGATGGCCACGGCGTCGGCACCCAGGGCCATGGCCTTGGCGACGTCGGCTCCGGTGCGGATGCCGCCGGAGACGATGAGCTGGACTTTGCGGTGCAGGCCCAGTTCCTGGAGGGCCTGGACGGCCTGCGGGATGGCGGCCAGGGTCGGGATCCCGACGTTTTCGATGAAGACCTGCTGCGTGGCGGCGGTACCGCCCTGCATTCCGTCGACGACGACGACGTCGGCTCCGGCCTTCACGGCCAGGGCGGTGTCGTAGTAAGGGCGGGAGGCACCGATCTTGACGTAGATGGGGGTTTTCCAGTCGGTGATCTCGCGGAGTTCGCCGATCTTGATTTCCAGGTCGTCCGGCCCGGTCCAGTCCGGGTGGCGGCTGGCGGAGCGCTGGTCAATGCCCACCGGGAGGGTGCGCATCCCGGCGACGCGTTCGGTGATCTTCTGGCCCAGCAGCATGCCTCCCCCGCCGGGCTTCGCGCCCTGGCCGAGCACGATTTCGATCGCGTCGGCCTTGCGAAGGTCGTCCGGGTTCATGCCGTACCGGGAGGGCAGGTACTGGTAGACGAGGTGCTTGGACTGGCCGCGCTCCTCAGGCGTCATGCCGCCGTCGCCCGTGGTGGTGGACGTCCCCACTTCGCTGGCTCCACGCCCCAGGGCCTCCTTGGCGTTGGCGGACAGCGCGCCGAAGCTCATCCCGGCGATGGTGACCGGGGTCTGCAGGTGCAGCGGCCGGGACGCGTGCCGGTCGCCGAGGACGACGTCGGTATCGCACTTTTCGCGGTAGCCCTCCAGCGGGTAGCGGGACATGGAGGCGCCGAGGAAGAGCAGGTCATCGAAGTGCGGGACCTTGCGCTTGGCGCCCCAGCCGCGGATGTCGTAGACGCCGGTGGCGGCTGCGCGCTGGATATCGGCGATGGTTGCGCGGTCGAACGTGGCGGATTCGCGCAGGCCAAGCTCCTCGGTGTGCTGGGCGGGGATACCCCCGGCGGGAAGAACAGAGTCCTGGGGCAGTGAAGTGATGGTCATGGGAGTGTCCTTTAGTACGAGGCCGAGTTGTGGACGCTGAAGTGGTAGAGGTTCCGTGCCGAGCCGTAGCGTTTGAAGTCCGCCGGGTTGTCGGTGCGGCCGGCAGCGGCAAGCAGGCCTTCCAACTCCTCGAGGTGTTCGATGTTCATCGGCTTTTCTATGCAGTCCGCGCCCAGGGAAGCGACGGTTCCCTTGACGTAGATCCGGGCTTCGTAGATGGAGTCGCCCAGCGCTTCGCCGGCGTCGCCGCAGACCACCAGCCGGCCGGCCTGGGCCATGAACGCGGACATGTGGCCGATGTTCCCGCCGACGACAATGTCCACGCCCTTCATCGAGATCCCGCAGCGGGCCCCGGCGTTGCCGTCAATGACCACGAGCCCGCCATGTCCGGTGGCCGCCGCCGATTGGGAGGCGTCGCCTTTCACGTGCACCGTTCCGGACATGATGTTCTCCGCGAGCCCGACGCCGGCATTGCCGCTGATGGTCACGGTGCCCGTTTTGTGCATCCCGGCGGCGTAGTAGCCGGCATGGCCATTGATGGCGACGCTGATGTCGGCGTCGATTCCGACGGCGAGGCTGTGCTTGCCGCCGGGGTTGGCGACGGTCCAGGACTGGCCGTCGGTGGCCTCGTGCAGGGCCTGGTTCAAGGCCCGGACCGGGCTGTCGGCCAGGTCAATGGTGGCTGTTGGGGTTGTTGTTTCGGGGGCTGTCAGAGTGACCATGTGTAGACCTTTCCGGGTTCCGGTTCAAAGATGCGGGCTGTTTCGATGCCGGGCAGGGATGCCAGGGCACGGTATTCGGAGGCCATGGCCACGTAGTCGTCGGTTTCGGCGATGATGGCGGGCTTGCAGGCGATCGGGTCGCGGACCACGGCCATGCTGTCTGCGGTGGTGACCACGAGGGTGTAGAAGCCGTCGAAGACCTTGCCGAGGTTGGTCAATGCCGTTTCCAGGTCGTCGCCCTGCTGCAGGCGTGAGGCGATGTAGCGGGCGCCGACTTCGGTGTCGTTGTCCGAATCGAAGACGACCCCTTCGCGCTTGAGCTCGCGCCGGATGGTGGCGTGGTTGGAGAAGGATCCGTTGTGGACCAGGCACAGGTCATCTGCCACCGAGAAGGGGTGGGACCCGCCGGCCGTGACGGCGGACTCGGTGGCCATGCGGGTGTGGGACAGGCCCTGGCTTCCGGCCATGGCCTCCAACCCGTGCTCGGCGGCGATGTCCATCGGGTGGCCGACGCTCTTCATGACGGCCACGTGCTCGCCGCGGCCGATGATGGTGGAACCCGGGAGGGTTTCGCGCACGGCCTTCACCAGCAATTCAGTGCCGACGCCGGCGCTGACCAGGGTGGTGTCGCCGACCACCCTGACGTCCGGGGCCGCGGAGAGGGACAGCAGGTTTTCCAGTGATGCGGTGATCTCACCGAGCGGCAGGCCTTGGTCTTTGCCCAGGAGGCTGAGGGTGGAGGTGCCCGCGGAGACGAGGCCAGGGGTGTCGTAGACGGCGAGGCCGGCGGAGTCCGGTCCGCGGTCCACGATCTGGCACATCATGGAGGACAGGAGACTGCCCATCTGGGGGTGCAGCGAGGGGTTGCGCAGCTGCAGCGCGGCGATTCCGCACATTGGTGTGTCCTTTGCTAGTTGGGGGGATCAGATCGAGGTCAGGTAAGTGCGGATTTCCCAGTCGCTGACCTGGTTGTGCCAGCTCAGGAACTCTTCTTCCTTGGCATCGGCGTAGTACCCGCCGATCGCTTCGTCTCCGCTGAGGCTCGCGAGCATCACCGGGTCCCGGCGCAGGGCCTCGACGGCGTGCAGGAGCGTCGCGGGCAAATCGTGGGCACCTTCGCGCGCTTCGCCGGGTCCGGACGGTGCGCCGGGGTCGGTATGGTTCGTGACGCCGTCGAGCCCTGCTTCGATGGCCGTGGCGATCGCGAGGTACGGGTTGGCCGAGCCGTCGCCGGAACGGAGCTCGATCCGTTTTTCGTCCGGGACCCGGATCATGTGGGTGCGGTCATTGCCGCCGAACGAGGCCTTGCGAGGTGACCAGGTGGCTCCGGAGGAGCTGGTGGTGGCGCCCGATCGCTTGTAGGAGTTGACCGTCGGGGCGAGGAACGCCTGAAGGGCCGGCGCATGGTCCAGGATGCCCCCGATGAACGAGTAGGCGAGGTCCGAGAGCCCAAGTCCCCTGCCGCCGTCGTCCGTGCCGTCGTCGGCACCGGGGAAGAGCGCGTCACCGCCGGACCACAGGGACAGGTGGAAGTGCAAGCCGGTGCCGGTCCGGTCGGTGAACGGCTTGGGCATGAACGTGGCGGTCATGCCGCGCTGCTCGGCAAGGATGTTCAGGATGTAGCGCAGCGTGACGACGCGGTCAGCCGTCGTGAGGGCGTCCGCGTAATTGAAGTTCTGTTCAAACTGCCCGGCGGCGTCCTCGTGGTCGTTGGCGTAATTGCCCCACCCGAGCCCGTTCATCGCCTCCGAGATGGACGTCAGGTGTTCGTACATGCGGGTAACGCCCCGGGCGTCATAGCAGGGACGCGGCGAATCATCGCGGACGTCGGCAGTGCTCAAGGAGCCGTCGGGGTTCTTGTTGACCAGGAAGTACTCCACTTCCGCGCCAACCTTGGCCTGCATGCCCTTGCCGGCCAGACGGGCCAAGGTGTTCTTCAGGATGACGCGCGGGGCGTAAGGCCAGGGCTTCCCGTCAACATGCGGGTCGCAGTGGATGATCGCCAGGCCCTCCTTGATGAACGGCACGGGCGTGAAGGATGCAAGGTCCGGTACTGCGATGAGGTCCGAGTCCTGAGGCTTCTGCCCGATCAGTCCGGCGGCGTAGCCGGCGAAGCCCATGGCACCGTTTTCCAGCTCATCGGCGGCTTCCACCGGCACCAGTTTGGCGCACGGCTTGCCCGTCATATCCACAAACGTGGCAAGCAGGAAACGCACATTATGAGCTTTCGCGATGTCCGCAAGGGAGATCTTCCGGGCCTCGCCCGGGACGGATTGCCCGGCTAGTACTTCAGGGGTTGCGACACTCGTCATCCGAACTGTCCTGTTCACTTGGTGTTACCTGTTGGGAAACCTTGTTGAACCACAGTAGCCAAAATGATGTTACAGCCGGGTTACCGACCTGTAAAATTTCGTCCCTAAGCCTTGACCCACGATGAGGTTTGGGCGAGTCCTCGGCGTTTTAAACGCGAAATGCCCGTCTTTGGCGAGTTCTAGCGGTCGACTCTTCTATGTCTGTCAAGCTGCTTCCGGGGTCTTTTTCGCCAGAGCCGCGGCATTCAAGATCCGGAACACACGACGGGCTGAATATCGCTTGACGCAACGTCGGATCTCTTTGTCAGTTTTGCCCTCGGCGCGACGTTTCTCGACGAATTCACACGTCTCAGAGTCGTAGGTCATCCTGTTGATCGCAGCCATGTGAAGGGCACTGTTGAGCCTTCTATCGCCTCCACGGTTCAGCCGATGCCGAACCGTGTTCCCCGACGATGCAGGGATGGATTCACGCCCGCTAGACAGGCGAAGGCAGCTTCGCCATGGACCCGTCCCGCGTGATCAGCGAGCCTATTATCTTGGAAGTCGAAAAGGGCCGCGTGGTATCCATCGAGGGCGGCGATCAGGCCCGCAAACTGCAGGACTTCCTTTCGGAGCTAAATGATCCCAATGCCTACCAAGTAGCCGAAATTGCCGTTGGCATGAATCCGGAATGCCGGGTCATGGGAAACATCATTGAGGATGAGGGCGCCTACGGCACTTGCCACATCGCTCTCGGCAACAACAACTCCGATTTTGGCGGCTTAGTGGACGTGCCCGTGCACATTGACCTCCTGGAGTGGAAGCCAGTGATTCAGGAGCAGAACGATGAAGCCCCTTACTCAAAGACGGCAGTACGCTGGTCAAGACAAGCGCTGCCCCCTCCCTAGCCCTGGACAACCACAACACTTCCCGTCGGAAAGCGCTGTGGTTGTCCTTGGAGTGATGTATCCAAGTGTCCTCCCACGCGAACATCGGAAACGGCCCGTGATCGCTAACGTAGCCATCGCGCGGGGATTGGCCGGCTTGTGCTGGTCATTGGCCGGTGAAGCCCCGAGAGTTGCCAATCACCAACGGCACTAAAACATCCGGGACAGCTGAGCAAGGGTGGGCAAGACGGCAGCGCATGCAGTGAACTCGCGGCGCGACTATGAGTGACCCCCATACAACGAGGGTCATGCACGCCCCTAGGGAAGCGATATGCTCCAGCCGAACACCACCTCCTGCGGTAACCAACCCGCCCAAATAGTCTGACAGCCCCCCGTCGCCACCTACGCGCAGCCCACCACCCCAGACGCCTCGGACCATACACGAAACGTAGACCACAGGCAGCCAACACATAGGTCCGCATGAGAAAACGGCCTCCTTAGGTTCCCAGCCCTGGGACCGCTTTCCCCTCTCCTCTTGACAGAAATTGCTGCATTCCAGTGGCCCACAGCAACTGGCGGGATCGTGTTACGCCGCTTCTGCCGTGACTCTAACTATCCGCCACAGATTTACTTGCCGCGTGAATCGTCGTGGGCGCTCGGCTCCGGGGTCTGACAAACACGCTCGGTGAAAGTCAGACCCCGGTGTTGGTGGGTCAGCCTCGCGGTCCTGATCGACCTTCCATCAGTTGGGCGTTGAGTGCAGCGGGTAGGGCGGGACTAGTGAACGGATACCGGCTGCAGGACCTTTGCGACTCGGACACAAAGGTCCTGTAAGTGCTCAGGCGTGGATGCGGCACCGAGGATATAGCGGTCCGGACGTACCACGAGTGCGTCGGCGTCGACGCTTTTGAGCAGGTCCTCGAATCCGGGTTCGTCTTCGCTAAGCAAGTAGACCATGTCGCCGCCTAGGCCTGTAAGTGCACTTTGTTGTTCCGGAGCGAGGCTTGCCCAGAGGAGTGGGCGTGCGACGATGAGGAAGCGGTCGCCGACGCGGTCATCGAATCTCGATCTGTCGCCTGTTGTGGGCTGGACGGCGCAGGTACCGGCAGGTGCGGGCTCCGATCCGTGGAGCCCGTTACCGAGGAGAGGGACTTGGGGGGCACTCTCAGCGGGGTTTTTCCGAATGTGCGCATCCCGGCCTGCGGCGATGATTGGGTCTGTAGTCTGGACGATGCCGGACATGGTTGTGGCCTGTGTGATCCAGGCACGGGCATGGGGGCTGCGGTCGGATTCGTACGTATCCAGCAGTCCGGGATCCCCGCCTTCCAGGACGATCTGTAGCTTCCATGCCAGATTAACGACGTCTTTGATTCCGGAACAGAGCCCTTGGCCGTAGAGGGGTGGGGTCAGGTGCGCCGCGTCTCCGGCAATGAACACTCTTCCCTCCCGCCAGCGGTCCGCAAGGCAGGACCGGAACATGTAGATGGCGGTCCGCTCGATCTGGAAGTTATCCGGGGTAAGTAGTCCTCCGGAGAGCTCGGCGAGCTTATCCGGCTTGACGAGCTCATCGCGGTCGTCCGATTCCAGGACCTTAAACTCCATCCGGCCCCTGTTCCCCGGCATTCTGGCCCACAGTTTTGGACGGGAATGATGCCCAAAGAACACCATGCTGCCGTCAACGGGGGGAACGTCACCGCAGATACCGTCGACAACAAGCCACGGGTCGTTTGGTCCCAGCACTTCAAACGTGGCCCCGATGGCGTGGCGCACCTGGGAGGACGCACCATCGCAGCCAATGAGGTATCGGGCCGTATAGGTTCGGGTCCTTCCCTCGGCGTCACGGACGACGCAGCTCACAGACTCCTCGTCCTGTGCGATGCTTTCGACGGCGTGGCCGGCAAGCAACTGAACCGAGGGGTAGCGGAGGAGTTCGGCTCTCAGCAGACGGTCCATGTCCGGCTGGTTAAACATGTAGTCGTCGTGCCATCCGTGGCGGCCCAGGGCGCCTGAGGGTATCTCAAGGAGTACTTCACCGGCTTCGTTCTCCATCCGGTAATTGAGCATCGGGGTGCAGTGCGCTGCCACCGCGTCTCCGAGGCCGACTGACTGGAACGTTCTTAGGGTTTCCCCGTCGAAATGGACCGCGCGGGGTTTTGGCCACACCTGGTTATCCTTTTCGAAACCGATTACCGAGATTCCTCGGCTTCCGAGCAGCGTCAGAAGCACTTCGCCAACCGGTCCACCACCAACTACGAGAACATCACAATCAAACATCATTTCGCTCCTTTGCGATTTAGTGAATTGCTTTTATGGACTGACCGTTCTTTCAGTACGCTTCATGTTGTGGCGTACTGGCGCCCGGACTCGTCGCTACCCGATGCCGGGGTGACCAGATGAGCGGCCCGGTTTTCGTCAGGGGCCTACGGGGCCCTGGATCAAATTGCGCTGCGTCCCCAAGCCAGAGATGGTGGTTTCCATGACATCTCCTTCCTGCAGGAAACGTCCCCAGTGCGAACCGTTACCCTGCGGCGATCCTGTAATGACCATGTCACCAGGCCGGAGTGCAACCAACGAGGATATGTAGGAGATCAGCTTGGCAACGCCGAAGATCATGTCACTGGTGTGGCCCTTTTGCATGACTTTACCGTTGAGGGCCAGCGAGATCTCCAAATTCTGGGGATCCGGGACAAAGCGAGAAGGAAGGAAATAGGGGCCGGTGGGAAAGAATGTGGGATGGTTTTTGGATCGCATCCAGTCGGTTCCAATCATTGGAATATCCGTGCGCGGCACCAGACTTCGAATCGTGATGTCGTTGCAGATGGTGTAACCAGCCACGTAATGGAGCGCTTCGACTTCGGTTACCTGGTACGCGGGGCGACCGATAATTACTCCCAGTTCCAGCTCCCAGTCGGTGTCTGAGCCGACCTCTGGCAGGATGACATTGTCGTTGGCTCCGCAGATAGCGGATGTTGCGCCAACCCATACGTACGGTTCACCGGTGCGGGCCCGCTCATCGAGCTCCCGTTCGGCCTGGGCTCGCAGCTGCTCCTCGGACAGGTCTGGGTTGCCGATCTTGTGCGCCACCGTCATTTGGATGACGTGCTCGCGATAGTTCGCGCCGGCGGCCAATAGCTGGCCTGCCGGATTGATCGGGGGCAGGATTTGTACCTCGCTCAAGCGCCGGGAGGGGGTTGCGGTGCGGGCGGTTGCGTCCTGGGCGAACGTGGCAAGCAACTCCACGTTTCCTTCCCAGTCCCGCAGCAGCGAGGAAGTGTCCACGACGCCGGGCACCACCGTAGTGATGTCGTACACGACCTCATCAACCACCAGTCCCGGGTAGGGGCCCGTGTCCGCGGCAAAGGTGCCGATGAAGAATGGGTTGGTCATAGGTTCGGCCTTTCATATGGGCAGTTCAAGGAGGTCATTACCGGGCAGGCGATACCGCGGAACGCAGTCCACTCCACACCCGCCAAATAAGGTTTCCCGCCCGCCCGGATGGCGTGAAAAAACCATCCGGGCCGGGTGACGATGAAGCGTTACGCCGTCTACTGCCAACCTTTAGGGATGGACCAGCCGAGACTGAAGTCCGTGCATCCCCGCCGGGGTTTCGTCAGGGCTGGAGGACAGGATTTCGCAGCGCCGCCTGCTTGATGAGCTCGGCTTCGCTGCCGGGAACCAGGCCCTGCTCCGTAGCGGTCGGCGCGGCTGCTGGCGGGAACGCCTCCAGCATCGATTGCGGCAGTTCCCTGTTGCGGTAAAGGTCGTTTGCGCCCAGGGCCGGGGTCCAGCGGTTTGGCTTCCAGTCCGGCACGTAGTTACGGTATCCGCCGGTGTTGACCTCAATGCGCAGACCGCTGGCCTCCCGGAAGTAGAGGTAGTCCTGCTCACCGATACCGTGGACACCGGGACCGAACTCCATGGGCGTGCCGTTCTCGATGAGGAGGTCAGCGGCGCGGGCCAGCTCAGCTTGGTTATCCAGCCAAAAAGCATAGTGATGAATGCGTCCGGGACGGTCGGAAGCATCGAGCAGGATGCCGAGATCGTGTGACTTCTCGTTGGTGGTCAGGACGCCAAAGAAGGTGACGTCCGGGTTCTCCAAACCAGCGAACGCCATGATGCGGAAGCCCAGTGTCTCGTTGTACCACTTGGCGAATCCCTCAACATCGGAAGCGGCGATGGTGACGTGGTCCAGTTGGCGGGGCGCGATGCCCTGATTGCTTCGTTTGGATGGCCGATCGGGGTATGTCGAAGCGAATTCGCCTTCGCCCTTGTATAGGTCGACTTCCCAGAAAAGCTGCATCGTGTGGCCGTACGGTCCCGTGAAGACGTAGGAGAGCCCGAGGCCTTCTCCTGCGTTCTTCCATTCTCCGGCGTACTCTGTGGCGTCAAGCCGGCGGGCGGCTTCTTGAAGCGCCTCTTCGCTGGTTGTGCGCCATGCCATCGAGACCATTCCTGATTCAGTTCCCGGAGCCAGCACTACGCTGTACGCGTAGTAGTCACCCCAACAACGCAGGTACACCCTGCCATTTGCCCGGTCCACGACGCGAAGACCAACCTGCTCTTCGTAGTAGCGGACGGATTCCTCGAGATCGGTCGCGTAAATCTCGATGTGTGAAAGATGTGAGAGGAGGTGGATCATCGTCGATCCTTTCTGTTGAGCCGTTCAAATTTCCATTGCTGTCTGCCGGCTTTTCCAGTGTGAGGGAGGACACAACTATTGGGAAGCGGCCTTTTCCAATAGGCCCTATTGAGAAATCGGATAGCAAGAAGTAGGGAATTCCTGAACCGTTCCAGCTGTCCGGCTACTGTTTCGAGGGCGCAGCTAGCAAGGGGGCGCAGGCCAGTTCCAACTGTTGCCGGAACCAGCGGTGCGCGGGTTCGTGCTCTCGGTCCCGGTGCCACCAGAATGCCTCTGAAAGCGCGGCCAAAGGGATGGGAGGGTCCACAAGGCGGAGCCGGCCCGTTGTCCGGACTGCCCTCCGGGCTAACGCCATGGGCATCAGGGCAACCCTGCTGGATCCCTCAATTAGTGAAGGAATCACGAAGAAGTTAGGGGTTATCGTGCTGACAACTGGGTCGACGCCCGCTATCTGCAGTTGGCGTGCGGCAGGAGTAAATGCTCCTCGGCCACTTATCGTCATGATCCAGGGCATCGCGAGGAGCTCTTCCGGTGAGGGGTGCTCCCCCAGGTGCGGGTTGTCGCTAGCGACCATGCATGTCCATTCGTCCAGAAGGACGTCAACGTGCGGTTGCTGGGCGAGGTAGCCGTGAGGCAGCAGCATCCCATCCACGTCCTTGAGTGAATCGGGTGCGCCATCGACGTGACTGGGCAGGACGTGGTCGAATCGGATTCTGATACTGGGAGCCAGGGACTCAAGCCACGGAAGCAGCCGTGTACCGACGCGCCAACTTGCGTAATCCGTAGCCAAGATAGTGAATTCGTGATCGCTGGTGGAAGGGCTGAATTCCGATTGGGCCCTCATGATCTGTTCAAGAGACCGCAGGGCGGTCGGGAGCTCTTCCTTCAAGCGCATGGCCAGAGGAGACAACGTATAAATATTTCCTTCCCGTACGAGTAGAGGGTCATCAAAGTATCGACGAAGCTTGGCAAGAAAGCTGGAAGCAGTCGGCTGGCTCACATTTAATCGGATAGCGGCCGAGCTGACGTTGCGCTCCTCCAGCAACACACCCAGGGGCAGCAACAGATTCAGGTCCATCCCCGTCCGGGTCCATCCGTTAAAGGACTGGGCTGACAAGCGATACCTCCCTGCCCCCGAAGGGTACGTAGTTTCATGACTTTATGCATCATCCCCGGCGAATCGATGCACGGCAAGGCGCCCTATCCGCCGCCGGGATCGGTCGACCCCCTGAGATCAGGCGACCATGACCGCGGTGGTGGACTCAGCTTCTGGGAGTACGTCGGCCAAGTGCAGGCGTAGCGGTTCCGCGACGTTAGCACGGGTGCGACCGCGACGTCCGGTCCATATTTGACCAGCTGGTTCGTGAGAAGAGTGATGGAGGCGCGTTGCGCGCCCTCGCCCGCCTCGCGAAAGTCGGGGCGTCCCACGGTGACGTCGCAGCGTCCGAGCGGAGTCGTCCAGCCGCGCTTCCGTCAGCTCCCAAATGGCAAGCAGTTCCAGTAGCAGTTCGGGACACGCTTCGCCATCAAACTGATCCGCTCCGGCATCCAAGACCTTCACTTCCTTCGGGTCTTAGAATTACGTCGAAGGCATCGAACCTGAAGTGGCAGCAGCCTATGGTTTCATCGCTGCTACGCCCCCAGAAGCCGATGTAGCAGTAGTGCGCCTGGCGGCCCCCTACGAAGAGAGAGGTTCCGCTTTTGAAAACTATTTCTACGGCGGATCCCTGACGACCGTCATCCCCACTAGATGCAGGGAAACGGCGCCTGTTCCGCCTGTGGCCTGCACAAGGGCTGTGGCGATTGTCGGGGCGAAGGCGCCGCCGAGGATCGCTCCTAAGCGTAGGAGATGGAGAGGCCGGAGAAGCGTGCTGAGACGGGCAACATTTCCGCGTACAGGGCAGCCTGTGGACCGTATCCCAGTCCCAGACCAACGGTGAATATGGTCATTGCCAGGTAGAGCATCGGCAGGGACCCTGTGTTAATCATCCAGAAGAGTGGGAAGCAGGCCAGCAGTTGGGCGCCGAAGCCCAGGAGGTACGTGCGCTTGCGGCCAATCCTGTCCGAGAGGTAGGTGAAGACGAGCCAGACGGCAGCACCGTAAGCGACGGCGATGAGCACGTCAGTGCGTTCGTGACCGACAGCGGTGCAACACCAGGCCTGCGGCGGTGGCGTAGATGAAGAAGTCCTACCATTCAACGGTGGTGCCGATGACGGTGGCAATGGCGACACGACGTTGGTTCGCCCTCGAACTGTGGGTGGACGTGCTCATTATTCTCCAGTTGGTGTGAGCGGTGTAGCCCCACGGGAAACCCTGGGGGTCGAACTGTGGTGCAGATTTTGGGGTTGAGTTAGTAGGGCCCTGGTCAGGCCGAGACCGGGATGGCCGGAGTGCTGACGGCAGCCTTGAGGGTGAAACCCTGAGTTTCTGCCTGGGTGCGCGTGACGGCGATGCCGGCGGCAAGTAGTTTGCGGGCGGCCATATGGTCCGCGGCATTGTTGACCGATTCCACAGCCGCGAGGATGCCGTCCCTGAAGCACAGGACGGAGAACTTTGCTGCCCCCTGATTGCCCAGGATCAGCATGTCGTCATCGGGCCGCGCGAGTCCTGCCATCTGCAGCTTGTAGGGGCCTTGGGTGGACCAGAACCACGGCAAGTCCGTGTAGGGGCTTTCAGCTCCGAGGATCGTGCGTGCGGCATGGCGGGCCTGGTCGGTGGCGTTCTGGACCGATTCCAGTCGCAGACGGCCTTGGGCATGTGCGCTGGGGAAACTGGCGCAATCGCCGATTGCCAGAACAGCGGGGTCCGCTGTGCGAAGCGTTTCGTCGACGACGATGCCGTTGCTGGCTTCGAGGCCGGCTTCGGAGGCCAACGTGTCGTTGGGCTGCACGCCGATGCCGACGAGGACGAGATCCGCCGGATATGAGTCCCCGGTGGTGGAGATTGCGGCTCCGACGCGGCCATCAGCGCCAGGCTCAAAGCGGTCAATGCCTTCGCCCAGGCGCAGGTTGACGCCTTGTGAGCGGTGGGCGGCTGCAAACCATTCGCTCATGACCGGGGTCAGTGCCCGTCCCATCGGGCGCGGCGCGAATTCCAGGACGGTTACGTTGCATCCGTGTGCCACGGCTGCTGAGGCGAATTCCAGTCCGATGAATCCGGCGCCGATGATGACGATGTTGCGGGCGGCGGGCAACGACTCGTGCAGCGCCTCCGCATCCGTCAGGGTTTTCAGTCCATGGATGCCGGGCAGGGAGGCGCCCGGGCAGTTCAGCATCCTGTTTCTGGCGCCGGTCGCGAAAACTAGGTGTTCATAATCGAGTGAACCTTCGGTGGTCTGCACCTTGCGTTCGGCCCGGTCCACAGCGATTGCCTGTACCCCTGAATGAAGCGTGATGTTCTTGTCAAGGAAGAAGGAGGCGCCTCGCAGCGGCAAGGGAGTCGCCTCCTTGTCCGGGGCGAGATAGTCCTTTGACAGCGGGGGGCGCTGGTAGGGCAGCCCGGATTCCTCGGCGACCACGTCGATCTTGCCTTCGTATCCTTCGGTCCGCAACGTGTCGGCGACCTGCAGGCCGGCCTGTCCGCCGCCAACAATGACAACGTTCATGTCGATGTCCCCGCTTCTAGATCTGGCCGGCAGGGATGTCGACGACAATCTCCGACAGTTCTGCATTGATCTTGATTTGGCAGGCCAGCCGGGAGCTGTCCATCCGCTCGGCGGTGGCGCAGTCAAGCATTTCGTCTTCGTCGTCGCTGATGTCGGGCAGCGCCTGCGCATATTCCGGGCGGACGTAGACATGGCACGTGGCGCACATGGCCTGGCCTCCGCATTCACCGATGATGCCGTCGATGCCGTTGTTGACGGCGGCGCGCATCAGGGTAGTGCCTGCTTCGACCTGGAGGGTTTGCTGGCTGCCGTTGGGCTGGGTGTAGGTGACTGTGGGCATCGTTGCTCCTTGGTATTCGGTGGTGGCTTTTAGTTCCAGGTGACGGGCAGGCTGGTCAGTCCGCGGAAAACCCAGCCGTCCCAGCTTTCATTCCGTCGCTCGTCCACGCGCAGTCCTGGGAAGCGCTGGTAGGCCATGGGTACGGCGATCTGGCCAATGGAGGTCTTCGCTGCCCAGTGCCCGGCGCAAAGGTGGACGCCGCTGCCGAAGGCGAGGTGGGGGCGCTTGGGCCGGTTGATATCGAATTCTGCAGCTGAAGCGCCGAAGTGCGTGGCGTCGTGGTTAGCGGCTGCCACGACCACGCCGATCCCGGCGCCGGCGGGGATACGGACTCCTTCGAGGACGGTGTCCCGTGTCGTTTCCCGAGGGTACATGCCGATGGGTGATTGCCACCTGACGGCCTCGTCAAACACTGATGCCCACAATGCGGGATCGGCAAGGACCTGCTCGCGCTGGCCGGCGTGCTTGCTCAGGGCCCAGACCATGTTCGTGACCATGTGCTGGGGCTCGTTCATGCCACCGGAAATGGTCAGTTTGACGTTGGCCGCGACGTTGGAGGTTGGCAGGCCGCTATTGGCGAACGCGGACAGCATCGAGGCGTCCGGGTTCTGCCGGTAATAGGGGATCAGTTCCTCCAGCAAGCGGTCGGCCTCCGCCGTCGCAGCGTCACAGCGGTCCCAGATCGACTGATCATCCAAAACGTTGCCCATGCCGGCGATGAAGTCGTGGGACCAGCGGCGCACCTGCTCCACGGAAACGTCCTTCAACCCCAGCAGGTCGATGAGGTTCTGCGAGGCCACGGGGGCTGCGTAGTCCCGGTTCAGGTCTGCTTCCTCTGGCCCGAGCTCGGCGACCCTCTGAAGGTAGGTTTCGGCGTTGCGCTCAAAAACCGGTCCCCAGACGTCCTTGATTGACTTGGGGCGAAGAACAGGATTTACCGGTGCCCGGTCTGCTGAGTGCTCCGGATCGTCCTTGCGCAGCATCGGCCGTGCTCCGATGGCCCGGGTCATCGTTGCGCCGGAAACGTTTGCGCTGAATATTTCCTGGTCCTGTTCGACGGTGTGGCAGCCGGTGTAGTTCGTCACAAGGATCTTGTTAAGCTGCGGAACCCAGGCGACCGGAGACTCCGCCCGGAGGCGGGCATACGTGGGGTAGGGATCTGCTGCCAGCGCGGCCACATCAACCCAATCAGCCACAGGGTAGTCTGTGGCATCCGGTGAAACGGCTGTGGGTACCTTGTCCCCGTTGCCGCGCACAGAGTCGGCGTCCAAGTTTGTGGTCTCTGCGTTCCCACGGAACGGGCACTGGCCGGCTTGTGTCGTCATGTCTTGCTCCTACTGGCACGTCATTGTGTACCCAGCGCTACTGGTACGTCTTCGTGTAACCAGTGTCCCGGCAAACCATTCTCCAGTAAACTGTGAATATCAGCAGAAGTAATTCGATTCCTTAGGAAATGAGGCGTAGTGCCGAAATTCACCTTCCGACAGCTCGAACTCTTCGCCGCACTCCCGGAACACAGCACCTTGGGGTCAGCGGCGCAACAGCTCCACATCTCCGAATCCGCACTCTCCCACGCCGTCAGCGAACTGGAGTCAGCCCTGGGGGAACAATTGTGCATCCGAAGGAAAGCCAAGGGAATTCACCTGACGCCGACTGGACGCCACTTCGCAAAGCGGGCCGGGGAACTGCTTCGAGAAGCCAGCGCGCTGGCAGACGGGTTGGGAGAGCTCCGCGGCGAGCTGAAGGGCCCGGTGTCGCTGGGCTGCTACACGGGTCTGGCAAGCAACGTCCTGCCCGCGGTCCTTGAGGGCATGGCAAAACTGCACCCAAAAGTTGAAATCAGCATCACCGTCGGGGACCACTCAGACCTGCTGCCCGCTCTCGAAGACGGAAGCCTGGACACGGCCATCGTCTATGACATTGGCCTGCCCGCGGACGTGGAGCGCAAAGTCATCTACCAGACCGAAGTTATGGCTGTCCTAAGCGCCAACGATCCTCTTGGGCAGGAGGACGACATCGAATTGGCGGATTTGGCTACCAAGCCGCTCATCATGCTCAACACAGCACCCAGCACGGAATATACGCAGTTGATGTTCTCACAGCGCGGACTCAAGCCACATGTCGGGGCCGTTGTCCCGCAAATCGATCTTGTCCGGGCAATGGTCGGGCGGGGGCTCGGCTACAGCCTGCTGATGTCGCGGCCCAACCAGATCCCCGTTTCAAGCGAGGGTAAAGGGCTTGTCACCAGGCACCTTCGTCCCCGCGCCGGGCAAACCTCCGTCGTCGCGGTGTGGCCCAGGGAAGCAGTCCTCACGATCCGGGCAAAGGCCGTTGTGCAATATGCAGTCGAAGTCCTGGATGCATTGAATCCGGAGGGAGCCGGCGATAGGAGTTCGTGGGCTGACGAATCTCCTCCCAGCGAGAAATGAGAAGGGATTGACTCCGACGGAAGTCAATCCCTTCTCATGCCTTCCCTCGCACGGCACCCTTAGGCACTTTTGGGAAAACAACCCGCGCTTCAGTGCTGGGCGCTCTCAAACTGTTGCAAAGGCCCGGAGCGTGGGAATGCAGATCCAGAGAGACGCGCCTTCATCACGCACGACGGAGGGCTGGCCCTGGACAAAGCCCCCGGAGTGCGGCATCCGGGGATGCCGCACTCCGGTGTGGTGCCGCTTAAGGTGATATTGTCTGCCGCTCCAGTGCAAACCGGGCATATTCTTCCAACAGCACGGGATCATCCACCGACCCGAGATCCGCGACCGTTTCCAGCCGCGCCCCCTGCAGAAGCCGCTTGACGGGAACCTCCAGCTTCTTTCCGGTGCGGGTATGCGGAATTCCCGGCATGAAGACAATCTCGTCGGGCAAGTACCGGACGGACAGGTTCTCACGGATGGACCTTGTGATCGCCTCTTGGGCCATGTCCGGATTGGCGCCCTCGGCCAGGTGGACGAACAGCGGCATGTAGTAGTCAGTGCCCATTTCCGCGCCGACAACGAGCGCCTCGGCGACTTCCGGCAGCGACTCAACGACCGCGTAGATGTCTGCGGAACCGAGCCGCAACCCATTGCGGTTGAGGGTCGAGTCGGAACGGCCGTGAATGAGGATGCCCCGGTGCGTGAACTCGATATAGTCCCCGTGCCGCCACACCCCCGGATACATCGCGAAGTAGCTCTCGTGGTACCTGCTGCCGTCGTCCCCCCAGAAGCTCAGCGGCATCGAGGGCATTGCCCTGGTCACCACCAGTTCGCCCTTGCCCCGCGTGGGATTCCCGGCCTCATCCCACGACTCCACCCGCACTCCGAGAGCCGGAGCCTGGATGTAGCCAACGTTGACCGGCAGTGTCGGGGATCCTCCCACGAAGATGGAGGCGATGTCGGTGCCACCACTCATCGAGGCCAACCAGATGTCACCCACATTGCCATAGACCCAGCGATAGCCGTCAGCCGCAAGCGGCGACCCGGTGACCTGAAGGGATTTCAGGGCACCCAGGTCGTGGTCGCGCATCGGCGCCAGTGCAGCCTTCGCGCAGGAATGGACAAATCCCGCACCCACCCCCAGGACAGCGACCTGCTCGGCCGCTGCAATCTGCCACACCCGGTCGATCGACGGGAACGTGGGATTTCCGTCGACAAGTACCGCCGTCGCCCCCACCCCCAGTGCGGAGACCAGTGCGTTCCACAGCACCCAGCTCGTCGAGGCCACATTGAGATAGCGGTCACCTGGCCGCAAATCGGAGTGGATAAGGAGCATTTTCATTTCCTCAAGCAGCGCCCCGCCGTGCCCGTGCACAATGCCCTTGGGAATACCCGTTGTCCCGGAAGAGAATAGGACCCACAGGGGGTGGCTGAACTCAACGTCCTCGAAGACGAGCTCCGCCGGTTCGGCCACGGCCTGTGCCCAGTCCACGGCCGGGGCACGGGTCGGGATACTCGGGACGGACGTGTGCCGTCCCACCCAGATCACGTGCTCGAGGGTGGGGAGCTGGGCGAAGATCTCCTCCAGCTCCGCGCGGCGGTCCCGGTCCTTCCCGCCGAGCATGTAGCCCGGGGCGGCGATGGCGACCCTGGGACCGAGCTGAGCGAACCGCGAAACGATTGCGCCCGGGCCGAACTCCGGGGCGCAGACGGACCACACAGCACCGATCGAGGCGGCGGCGAGCAGCCCGACGACAGCCTCGGCAACATTCGGGAGGATCGCCACGACCCGGTCCCCGTGGCCCACGCCGCGGGCACGAAGGTGCGCGGCCAGGGAAGCCACGTCGCGCCGCAGCGCATCCCAGGTGACCTCCTCTCGAGTCCCGTCCTCGGCGATGCCGATCAGTGCGGTGCCCTCGTGGCCCTGCAGCAGGTGCCGGGCGAAGTTGAGCGTGCGTCCCGGGAACCAGCGCGTGTGCGGCATGGCGTCGGTGGTGCAGACGGGCCCTACGGGCCCGCCGAATTCGACTCCCGCAAACCGGGCAAAGAGTTCCCAGAACTGCTCGGGCTCATCCACCGACCACGCCCAGAGCTCGTCGTAGCCCATACCGACGCCGATGCCCTGCCCGTCCAGGAAGGCGGCGAAGCGGCCGACGCCGGTCTCCGCGCTGCGTTCGAGGTCGGGTTCCCAGATCACTTCGCCGTCCGCGGCATGGGCGTTGAGGATCATGCTCTCTCCAAGGGCCGGGAAGCCTCCCTGCGCCGCTCCGCGATCTGGGCTGCAGTGAGGGGCTCGGTCCCGATCAGCACGAACAGAACCCGGGCCGTGGTGTCGGTGCGGTTGGACCACGCGTGGCTGGTGGCGCGTTGCACGGCCACGTCGCCAGCGCGCATGGTCGCCTCACCCTCATCAACCAGCAACGTGATTTCACCCTCGAGAACGACGGCGTAGTCCAGCGAGTCGGTGCGGTGGAACCAGAAGTGCTTGGATCCGCTGTGCGCGGCACCAGCTTCGGCCTCCTCGTGGCCGTCGAGCTCGCTGAAGATCACCGAGCCCGCCTCATCCGGATAGACGGAGTCCGGCGGGAAGTCGGCAATTCGCAGAATCGTCTCGCCGGCGGCGGGGAAGCTGGGAATCTCGGCGTCGGCCGTTGCCGGGTCGGCGTCAGTGACGTGGTCGATGGGTCCGGCTGCGGTCAGCCAGGGCACGGTGGCACCGAAGCCCGGAATCACCTCCGAGGACCAGTGGTTGGGCGCGGCCCCGTCCGAGAGGATGATGGCGCGTCCCTGGTCATCGTGTCCGGTGACGATGCGGCGAACTGGCGGCCGGGTCATCAGCCCACCCATTCTTCGTGCGGGTAGGTGCGGGGCTCGGGCCACCAGGGGGCCTTTTGGCGTTCGGTGGAGATCGGAGTGCGCAGTGTGCCGACGCCTTCGAGTTCCAACTCAATGACGTCGCCCGGCTTAAGGAATTTGCCGATCTCAACGCCGGCGCCGAAGCCCATGGTGCCCGAACCGATGAGGTCGCCCGGCTGCAGGCGGTCGGAGATCGAGACGTAGGCCAGCAACTCGGCGGGGGTGTAGACGAAGTCCTCGACCTTGGTATCGGAGAGCACCTCGCCGTTTACGCGGACCTGGCCGCGCAACCCCTCGATGGAGTTAATTTCGTCCATCGTTGTGACCCAGGGGCCGATGCCGTAGCCGAAGTCCTTGCACTTCTGCGGGCCCATGCCGATCGCCATTTCCGCGCCTTGGATATCGCGTGCGCTGAAGTCGTTGAAGACGGTGATGCCAAAGAGGTGGTCCAGCGCCGTGTCCGGGGTCAGGTCGCTTCCGGACTTGCCCACGACGTAGCCGACCTCGAGTTCCCAGTCGAGGGCCTCGGTGAAGTCGGGGTAGGGCAGGACCTGGTTGTGGCCGTATGACATGGCAGTGGTGCCCTTGAAATACCCCGGACGATCGTATATCGACCGAGCCGGCTGGGCCTTGGCGACAATGCGGTGGAAGTTCTGGATGTGCTGCTCGAAGGTCAGTCCGTCGCGGATGACCGGTGCGTCGACAGCTGCGCGCCACGAAACCTCGTCGATGCCGTACGAAGCGTCGTCGGCCGCGGCGAGCGCATCATGTGCGGCGTCCAGGAAGATGGAGCCTCCGCCGATTCCCGCTGCCAGGCTTCCGGGAAGCACCGCCAACGCGAGTGCCCGGGCACGATCCGGCTCGGCGGCCTTGCGTTGGAGTGTCAGGGCGTAGGCGCGGGCAAGGTCAATAACCCGACCCTGCTCTGGCTGGGCCGCGACGAGTCGAATCTGTTCGCCGTCGGGCGTTGGCACTGCTATACGTCCCAGTTTCATGGTTGCTCCTTTAGATAATCCATACGATACGTACAGTATCGTATTGGGTTGGTGGAGTTGCAATAGGCAACTTCGTGCGGGTGACGCTCAGGTACTGATAGTGGCGGACCGTGTGGCCCTCAGCAGCGGTTCGACATCGCAGAGCTCCTCCAGACCGATGCCTGGCGGAAGCATGCCCAGGCTTCGACGGATCTCGGTCAGCAGCTCCAGTCCGCGTGGATCCACCCCAAGCGTGCGGGCGCGCGCGCCCCAGGCGCTCGCGCCCGCGGCTTGGTAACCGCAGCGTTCAAGCAACTCGATGCCCTGCGCATCTGCCATCGACACTCCGGCCCCCACCCCGGACACCAGGGCGCGCAGGTAGCTTTCCAGCTCCTGGGATTCGAGAACTTCGGCGCGCACCACCAGACCTTGACCCGGCAGTTCCGGCAGCACGGCATTGACATTCACCACACGGGCGAACCCGGCCTTTTCGGCTAATTTGTCGAACGGCGGCCCGAGCAGGGTCGCGTCCACTTGACCGCCGAGCAGCGCGTCCAGGCGTTCGCGGACGCCACCCACCACCACGTAGTCGACCTCGACGCCGGCATCCCGCAGCAGGCGCTTGGCGATGAGCGCGAAACCGTTGTCGGGGGCGTCCACCGCGAACCGGCACCCGGCCAGGTCCGCGATGGATTCCACGTCACCGCCTGTATGGATGCCCAGCGGCGTAGTCGCCTCGACCTGGGCAACCAGGCGCAGGTCGGCGCCCGCCCGGGTCCATTCGAACAGGTTGTCGATCGCCGTGACCGCCATGTCCTGCTCCCCGGCAAGCAGGGCCCTCAGCTGCTCCGCGCTCGATGTTGTCCGGGTGGGCAGCACCTCAACGTCTCGCAGGAATCCCAGCTCTGCCGCCAGCAGATAGGACACCGGCGGAACGAAGTGGCTTTGCCGCAGGCTCACGAGGCGCCCCCGCCGGCCGCGGCGACAGCGACCGGGCGATCCACATACCAGGGAGGCAACTGCCCGCTGGGCCCGCGGACCGTCGAACGCTGGACGCCGAGACCCGAGATCTCCGCCTCCATCACGTCGCCGTCCCTCAGGAAACGGCCCCAATGCGAACCGTTGCCCGCCGGCGAACCGGTGATGAGGACATCCCCGGGTAGCAGCACGGCCATTGAGGAGGCGTAGGCGATCAGGCTCGGGATGTCGAAAAGCAGGTCATCTGCCAAGGCATCCTGCATCACTTTGCCGTTGAGGCTCAAACGGATCTGCAACTTCGCCGGGTCCGGCACGAACCGCTTCGGCACCACGTAGGGGCCGGTGGGGAAGAACGTGGGCTGGTTCTTCGCCCGGAACCAGTCGGTGCCCATCATCGCGATGTCGTTGCGCGGGACAAGCGTGCGCGCGGTGACATCGTTGACGATCGTGTACCCGGCCACGTAGTCGAAGGCGTCCGCGGCCGAGACCCGGTGCGCCCGGTGGCCGATGACCACGCCAAGCTCCAGTTCCCAGTCGACGTTGCCGCCGACATCCGGCAACTGCACGTCATCGTAGGCGCCGCAGACCGCCGAGGGGATCCCGGTCCAGACGTAGGGGTCGCCCGAGCGGCCGCGCTCATCGATTTCGGCCGCGGCGTCAGCGGCCAGTTGCGCCGCATCGGCGCCTTCCTTGCCGAGTTTGTGGGCCACGCTCATCTGCACGACGTGCTCACGGTAGTTCGCCCCCGCGGCAATGATGGTGCCCACCGGCTGCACCGGCGGCAGCACCTTCAGCCCCTCGAGTGGGCATGCGCCCGCCGCTGCCGGGTCGATGGACTCGAGCGTATCCAGGTGCACGTCCCACTCGGCGAACAGGTCCCCGATCCGACTAATGCCCGGCACCACCGTGCGCAGGTCAACGACGGTGTTACCGAAGACGGCCCCGGGAAATTGCTCCCCGCCGTCCTCGAAAGTGCCCAGCATGAATCCGTTCACGCGCGCTTCTTCCATGAATCCTCCATTTGTCATCGTCTGGCGCCGCTATACCGGAGGCGGGACGAACAGGCCCTTGTCGCGGTCGTTGAACATTTCGCGGGCGATAAATTCGTCCATGTCGCCGCCGGTTCCCCACTGGTCGGAGGTCTCGGGGTCGCGCGTGTCAAAGATGCTTGGATGCCACGTATCTTCATCAACCGAATCCAGCTCGGTGGTGTACTCCATGGTGTTCCCGTTGGGATCGTGGAAATAGGTGAAGGTGTTGTCCCCTGCCTTATGGCGGCCAGGGCCCCAGATTTTCTTGAACCCCGAACGCAGCAGCTTGCCGCTGCCGCGCATGTACTCGTCGATGCCGCGCAGCTCGAAGGACGCGTGCTGCAGCGAGGCGTGCGGGCCACGGGAGATGGCTATGCTGTGGTGTTGCGCGTTGCAGCGCATGAAGTAGAAGAGGTCGCCCATGTGGGGATGGTTCAGGGTGTCGGAGAGACGGAAGCCCAGGTGCTGCTCGTACCAGGCGCGCATCTTTTCCGGTTCCGGTGAGTTGAGGACCACGTGGGAGAGCCGCACCGGGATGGCTTCGCGTTCCTCGATCTTGCGGTGCTTGCGCACCTCGACGTCGGAGGAGACCTCGATGGTGCGTCCCTCCAGGTCGAAGAAGCGGAAGCCGTATCCCCCGCCGAGGGTCTGGACGTCATCGGGTTCGCCAATGAGTTTCACGCCCCTGGCGATGAGGTCCGAGGCGAGCTGGTCCACGGAGGCCTTGTCCGCCGCACCGAACGCGACCATGTCGAGGCGTTTCTCATCGGCCTTGCGCACGCGGACCGAATACTGTTCCGGGGAGCCCTCGGCGGCGAAGTAGGTCACACCGCCGTCGTTCTCCATTTCGGTGAGTCCCCAGTGGTTCTTGTAGAACTCGACCTGCTTTTGGTAGTCGGGCACGGCGATGTCGAAGTGCCTCAGGTGTGTGATCGGGCTGAATGCCATGATGGTCTCCTGTAAATCTTTCCGTTGGACGCGGATGTGGGTTTAGATGTGTGCCGGCACGTTGCGGCCGACCTGCGGGATGCTGCGGATGAGGCGCACCAGGGCATCGGGTGTGTCGCCGAGACCCAGGATGTAGCGGTCCGGGCGAACGACGACGGCCTGGGCGCCGGCGGCTGCAAGGATCTGGCCGACCTTGGCCGGATCGAACAGGACCACGATGTCGTCGTTCCCCTCGAGTTGGTTGCGCAGCGGGGCAGGGACGGCGGCGTACAGCTCGCGGGTGGTTGCAATCAGGAAGCGGGAACCCACCATGTCATCCAGGCGCACCCCGTCGGAGAGGATCGGCTGCATGCCGAGCCGGCCGGCACGTTCGTCGGTGCCGCCTTCGTGCAGGCCCGGGCCCAGCGCGGGTGAGACCGGTGCCGATGCGGCGGGGTTCGCCCGAATGAAGGCGTCACGCTGCTTCGCGACCTCGGCGTTGGTGGTTTGCATGAAGCCCGCGGCGTTGGTTGCCTGCTCGACCCAGAACCGTGCGTGCGGCAGGCGTTCACTCTCATAAGTGTCAAGGAGGCTGTCGTCGGCCGCGCCGCGCTTGACGGCGTCCAGCTTCCACACCAGGTTGGCCACATCGCGCATTCCGGCGCACAGGCCCTGCCCAAACAGCGGCGGGGCCTGGTGGGCGGCGTCCCCGGCCAGAAAGATGTTCCCGGCGCGCCACTGATGCGCGATGCGGCCCCGGAACGTATAAATCGCCAGTCGGTCCGCAGTGAACTTGTCTGCCGGCAGCACTCCATGGCTGATCCGTTCCACGCCCGCGGGAGTCGTAATTTCCTCGGGGTCGTCCCCCGGCATCAGCATGAACTCCATCCGCACCCGCTTGCCGGGGAGCCGGATCCACAGGGCCGGCCGCGTGTGGTGGCCCAGGAAGATCATGTCGGAAGACAGGCCCGGGCCCTCTTCCAGAATCCCGTCCGCGACCAGCCACTGCGCATCCTCGCCCAACTGCTCGCACTCGATGCCCAGCGCCTGGCGGATTTGCGAGCGCGCTCCGTCCGCGGCAATGGCCCAGCGGGCGCGGATGAGGGAGTCCTCACCGTTAGTGTCACGCACCGCGACCTCGACGCCCTGCCCGACATTGCGCACCGAGAGGACGGTGGTGCCGCGGCGGAGCTCGACGCCTGGAAGCTCCTGGACGACCTCCTGCAGCAGGACTTCGATGTCCGGCTGGTGGAAGGTGAGGTCATCGTGCCATCCCTGGGTGCCGAGCTGACCGGTCGGCACGGACACCAGGACTTCTCGTTCCTCGTTCTCGATGTGGAACGAGGCCATTGGCAACGTGGCCTCGGCAAAGCGCTCGGCCACCCCCAGCGACTGGAGCGTGCGGAAGGTCTCGCCATCGAAATGCACGGCACGCGCGGTGGGCCAGACCTGAATCTCGCGCTCCACGCTGACGGCGCTCAGGCCGGCACGGCCCAGCAGTGCCAACGCAGTGACTCCCACGGGGCCTCCCCCGATCACTACAACGTCGACGTTGACGATGTTAGCCATCCTTCTCCTTCAAGTCCAGTACGTATCGTTTCGAATAAAATGTAACACCCATCACCCTTGCTGCACAAGGGACTGCAACTGGCTTGACTGGGCGTCGAGCCTTCGATTCAGGCCTTCCAGACAGTCTTGAGGTTGCAGAATTCCCGGATGCCGTCAGCGGCGAGCTCACGCCCGAAACCGGAGCGCTTGATCCCGCCGAACGGCAGCTCCTGATACGAGACAGTCATGCCGTTGACGAACACCGCGCCGGCGTCGAGATTGGCCGTGAACCATTCCTCTTCCTGGGCGTCGTTGGTCCAGACCGCACTGGAAAGGCCGAAGGTGGTCTGGTTGGCGATCCGCAGGGCATCCTCACGGTCCGCCGCACGGTACAGGGACGCGACAGGCCCGAAGGTCTCCTCCTGGATAATCCGCATCCCTTCGCTGAGGCCGGCGAGCACCGTGGGTGCATAGAAGAAGCCGGGACCCTCGGGAATCACCCCGCCGGTCAGCACCAGCGCACCCAGGGCGCGGGCGTCCTCCACGAGCTCGGCCAGCTCGTCGCGTCCGGACGCGGTGGCCAGCGGCCCCACCTGGGTCGCGGGGTCCAGCGGGTCCCCAACCGAAAGCTCCGACATCAGCTTCACAAATTCGGCAGCGAACGCGTCATAGACCTCGGTGTGCACGATGAAGCGCTTGCCGGCAATACAGGACTGGCCGTTGTTGCTGATCCGTGCACGGACGGCTGTCGCGGCAGCGGCGGCGACGTCCGCCGAGGGCATGACAATGAAAGGGTCCGAGCCACCCAGTTCCAGCACCGATTTCTTGACGTAGTCAGCGGCGATGGAGGCCACCGACCGCCCTGCCGGCTCGGAACCGGTCAAGGTGACCGCTTTGACCCGCGAATCGGCCAGGACTGCGGCCACCTGGGAGCCCCCGATCAGGAGGGTTCGGAAAGAGCCGAGCGGGAACCCTGCCCGCTCAAAAAGGGTGTCAAGGAAGAGTGCGGCCTGGGGCACGTTCGAGGCATGCTTGAGCAGCCCGGAGTTGCCGGCCATGAGCGCCGGGGCGGCAAAGCGGATGACCTGCCAGAGCGGGTAGTTCCACGGCATGACCGCCAGGACAGTCCCGAGCGGCTCGTAGCGGGTCCAGGCGCGGCTCGCTCCGACCACCGACGGGTCCTTGAGCGGGGCATCGGCCAGAAATTCCTCGGAACGCGCGGCGTAGAAGCGCATGGCCTTGACGCATTTATGCACCTCGGCGATCGACTGCGCAATCGGCTTGCCCATCTCGATGGTGATCAACTCACCCAGGCCCTCGGCCTGATCCTCCAGGATGTCCGCCGCGGCGAGCATCCACTGCGCGCGCTGGGCAAAGGTGGTGCCGCGCAGCATTCGCGCCGCTTCGGCGGCTTCCGCGATGCGATCCTGGACTTCCTCGGCCGCATGCGGCTCAACGATCATTTCGGTCGAACCGGTGGTCGGGTTAATGGTTGCGATTGCCATGGGTGGGTTCCTTTTTCTGGAGACGTGTTCTCGATCACCACTCTATAGGATACGATTCGTATCGGATACCTTTAGGTTTCCATCATGCATTCACCCACGCCCGCAGCCAGTGGACCGGCTGCCCGACATCCAAGGAGTGCCCCGTGAGCACCAATGGCGAGCTGCCGACGAAACTTCCGCTCTTTCTCACCGACGCCGACGTTGCCAGCCTTTCGGACTGGGCCGGGGCGATCGAAGCCATCCGCGCCGCGTACAAGGCCCCCGGCGACGAGGCCGGAACCCCGGGAAGGATCTTCGCCCAGACACCACGGGAATGGTTGCGGATCATGCCCTCAGTACCGCCCAGCGGGCAACTGTTCGGCGCAAAGTCAATCGCCGGGTCCTTCGCGGACGGCCTGCGCGTCAGCTACCTGATTTCGCTCTTCGACAAGGACACCGCAGATTTGGTGGCGCTGGTTGACGGAAACCGCGTCACCGGCCTCCGCACCGCCGCGACCACTGCAGTGGGCACCTCCACAATCGTGCCGCAACGGCCGCTGATTGTAGGTGTGATCGGCTCCGGCTTTGAGGCACGTTCCCACCTGACGGCATTTTCCCACCTCCTGGAGTTCGCAGACATCCGTGTGTTTAGCCCCACCCCTGCCAACCGCGACGCCTTTGCGGCCGAATTCGACGGCGCGTTCGGCGCACCCGCACGTGCTGTCGGCTCGGCCCTCGAGGCCGCGGAAGGCGCGGATCTCATCCTGTGCGCGGCACGCTCCCGCGACGAGTCCCCGACTCTGCAAGCCGAATGGGTCGGCCCGAACGCCGCGGTGGTTTCAATCGGTTCCACGACCCCCGCCCAGCGCGAGCTGCCGGCGGAGCTGATCGCCCGCGCAGCGGTGGTCGTGGTGGATACCCGTGACGAGGTCGTGCACGGCAGCGGAGACATGATCGCGGCCCGGGCACACGGCGTCGACGTCGATTCGCTCGTGGTCACACTCAATGCCGTCCTGACCGGTGAAACTGAGATCGACGCAGAGAACGGCATCAGGATTTACAAGTCGACAGGTTCCGGCCTGCAGGACATCGTGGTGGCCGAGATGCTCGTCGAACGCGCCCGGGCCGAGGGCATCGGCACCGTCCTGCCCGTAGGCATCGTCACCAGCCGCAAATAAACCCCGCACAGACAAAAGGAGAACAACATGGTGGACTACACCAAATCCGAAGCCCGCTCCTGGGCCCGGGAGAACTTCGTCGGCACCGTCGCGGTGACGCACCCATCCTTCACCCCGGACTTCTCCGGCATCAACGAAAATGCGATCCGCCACGACGTCCTCCTGCTCAAGGAACGTGGCTACAAGGGTTCCCTGCTGATCGCCGAAGCGAACATCACACCCGAGGAGAACGCCAGGATCACGGCCATCGCCCGTGAAGCAGCCGGCCCGGACTTCGCACTCTTTTTCCATGCCATCTTCGGCACCCTGGAAGAGAACATCCACGCGGCAAAGCTGGCCACCAAGGCCGGCGCCGACCGCGCCCTGCTGGCATACCCTTCCTCGTTCTGGCCGACCTCCTACGACGAGGTCTTCGACTACACCAAGCGTTTCACCGACGAAACCGACCTGGCCACTATGCTGTTCCCACTCCCCGCCTGGGGCTTCGAGCGCATCCACCCAGCGGGAATGAGCGTGGACTTCGTGCGCCGCGTCCTCGACGCGATGCCGAGCATCGTCGCCATCAAGGCCGAACAGGGCTACCCAGGTATCCCCGGAGTCATGGAGATGTACCACCACTTCCGCGACGAAGTGGTGATCTCCTGCCCCATCGAGGCCGAAATAATCCCACTCATGTCGGTCTTGGACGTCCAGTTCTCCGGCACCGCGAACACGAACTGGATGGGCGATTACTACCCCAAGACTTTCGAGCTGGCGCGCACCGGCAAGTGGGAAGAAGCAATGAAGCGCTACTGGGAGGTCCAGCCGGCCCGGGCCGCCAATATGGCTGTGTCGTCCACTTCCACCCCGGGCACCAGCTCCATCAACCGCACCCAGTGGAAGTACCAGGAGTGGCTCTCCGGCTTCAACGGCGGCGCCCTGCGCCCGCCGGCAGTCAGACTTCCCGACCGCTTCATGAAGCAGCTGCGCGCAAGCCTGGAAGCCTCGGGACTGCCCGTCACCGACTCCCCTGACTCCGAATTCCTTCGCGGACGCGTCAGCGCCTGAGCCTGCCCGGCCTTGTGCCGGCATTGGAAAGCCCCTTGGAACACTGGCTTTGCTGGTTCAGTGTTCCAAGGGGCTTCTTTGCGTGTGGCAGACGGTGCCGCAGAAGATACCCGACCCCCGGGTACCGATCCGTCGAGCGCGGGCCGCCTTCCCGCCCGGCGGCCTACCCTGCTTCCTGGTATCCGAGGATCCATTCCCCGTGGTCGCGGTGAAGCCCGTCAACGGGCGGGGGCCCCTTCGCACGTAGATGTCGAAGTGTCATCCACCCGGTGGAAAGGGCCCTCGGAACCGTTTCTCAAACGGTTCAGTCAGCTCATCGACGCAGCGCTTTGCGAATCCGGGTTGCTCTTCCGCGCCCATCCGCCATCCCAGCCAAGCAAACGATCCACGAAAAACGGCCCCGGACCGGTCACAAGGAGAACAAACAAGCCCGCGATCAACAAAACAGGTACCTGCATGCCGCCGCTTTCCGCGGGCGCGAACCCCCTATTGATCTCAACCATGAAGATCGCGAGGAGCATATGTACGACCACCGGAATCGTCACCAGCCTGCTGAGAATACCCAACGCGATGAAGCTCCCGCAGACGAACATCAGAAGAGTCACGTACCAGCCGATCAGGAGGGGAAATGGCAGTCCCCACGCGCCTTCCACAATCGCGGCGAACTTCGCGGGCCGACTACTCGGCCGCGAAAGAGGCGACACGATGGTGTGTCACCGCTCGCTATGCTTTGCCGATCGGCAGTCGGTTCCGGCGCGGGCCTGGGCTGAACGGGGCGGCGCAGGATATTGTCCTAGGGGCATTTCCGGGCCGGTGACAACTCGTCACGGTGCAGGCCAAATGAAGGTTCTTCCACCGGTGGATGTCGATCCGACTTCCACCGGTGGAAGAAGCCTCGGGGGCCAAGCCCGGTAATGGGTGCTCAATCCACGGCGGCCGCTCGTGCCGGGGTCCCTTCCGCAGTCACGGGGCCAGCTGAACCGACTTCCGCTTGCTCCGGCACCCGGGTCCGCCGCGACTGCGGGCGAAGCCCAGTCAACGAACCCAAGAGCACAGCGATGGGCAACAGCAGAAACAGGAACAGACCGGATAGCCCCATTCCGGCCGCGATGAGCGTGCCTCCGGCAACACCGCCGGCAGCCGCCCCCAGCCGCCCGCCGAATTCCGCCACACCGATTCCCGCGCCTCGCATGCTGGCCGGGTAGGCCGCGGCGGCCAGGACGCTCCGCGTGGGGCCAAATGCGGTGGGCAGAATGAACCCGGTGATCCCCAACACCACGATCAGGGAACTGAATCCCGGATCGGGCAGGAGGTAAACCACCACCGACATGACGGCAGCCAGCCCGAGGACAAGCCCGATGACCAGGAATCGGGACACTCGGGCAAGAATGGCGCCAAGTACCACCCCTCCCAAGACACTCGTCAATCCGTAGACACCGACGATGGTGCTGCTCTGTACGGTGTTGAGCCCGGGTACCGGAAGTTGCAGCAAGGTCGGCAGGTACTGGGCGATCAGCAATTGGGTGCCCAGGGAGAAGAAGCCGAAAAGCCACAGCAGGACGGTCGTGGGGGCCAGCGGCCGTGAAAGGATGGTCCCCGCCGGTGGCTCGGACCCCGGCGGCGGAACCTTTGAACCGGGGGGAGACGATTCCCGTCCCCGGCCCGCGGTCGGCCCGGCGCCGGGCGCCGGGCCCTTGGCCGAGAGGAAGGCAGGGGATTCGGGGACCACGACGGCTAGCGCAGCGATGACGGCCAACGGGATCAGGCCGCCGACCGCGAGGAGCGCGCGCCACCCCGAAGTCGGGAGTATGGTGCCGGCGAATGCTGCCCCGACCGTTGTCCCCAGGCCCACGCCGGCGTAGGCCGTCGCGAGCAGTGCCGCGCGTCGTCGTTCGGGGATCAGGTCCGCCAGCAGGGTGTTTCCGGACGCCATCGCGGCGCCCATCCCGAGGCAGGCCAGAATCCGCCAGGCGGCGAATGCCGTGAAGTCGCCAGAGGTTCCTCCCAGGGCAGTGGCCCCTCCGAAGACGACCACGCCGCCGATGAGGATGGACTTGCGTCCCCACCTATCAGACAGGCCGCCCGCGAGGACGGCGCCAAGGCCCATGGCCAGGAAACCAACGGCGACCACGAGGGCGATGCCGCCCCCGACGGAGACGCCCCAGCTCTTGATGATCGTGGGAAAGACATGGCTGACGATCGTGACGTCCATGCCATCGGACAACAGGACGAGCGTGATCAGGGTGAAGTAGATCCAGTGCCTGGGCGTCAGGTGCTCGGGGCTCGACCGGCCGGGAGACCCGGTGGTGGATTCATCGCTCGTGTTCAAGGCTCGCGGCATCCCTAGGCGCCCGGCTGTGCGAAGAACTTATTGAGGCGATCGGTGGGCAGGTAGTCCTCCGGGGCACCGGCCAGGTCGGTCAGGTCATTGTGGTCCCACGAGGGGTCCGCGAGCTTGGCGAGGTTCTCCCGGGAGACGATCACTGAGGGTTCAACGATTTGGTTGATCTTCGGACCTTGGCCTTTCAGGATGCGCAGCGCCACGTCCGCCACTGCCTGACCAGTACGCACGGACGGGGTCGTGGTGCCGAAGAACGGGTAGTCCGGCTTTGCCAGCGCCCAGGAGGAGAATCCGCGGCTCGATCCGTCGTCCGCGATCGGTGGCACCTCCATGCCCGATTCCTCAAAGGCGTTGCGGATGCCTACGCCCATCGTTCCGGCCTGAAGTACGGCGTCAACCCCGGCGGGGTGGGTCGCAAGGAACTTCTGGACCTCCGCCTGGGCCGTTGCCGGTTGGAAGAAGCCTGTGACCGACCCGGCTACCTTGATCTCCGGGCAGTTTTTTAGGACGGCATCGATGCCCAGGTTCGCGAAGGTCGAGGCCGGGATGCCCGGGATGCCGTCGACGCGCAGGACGTTGCCCTTGCCCCGGATTGACTTCAGCGTTCCGGCGGTGACCTGGGCGACGGCGAGCGGGGTATTCCTCGTGACGCTGACGGCGTACTCGGAATCGATCGGCACCTGAGCGGCAACCAGCGGGATGCCAGCGTCATGTGCGGCCTTGGCCAGCCCCACGGAAGGCTCCGGTGCGATGGGCGTGTAGATGATCACGTCCGGCTTGAGCGAGAGCGCCTCGTTGAACTGCTCGAGCTGCAGGGGCACATTCGTCGGGTCATCCGGGGCGAATTCGCCGACAATCTTGACACCATTGGCCTTCAGGCTCGTACGGATCGCCTCCGACATGGAGGCAATGAAGGGGCTGGCAGGTGGCATGCCCACGATCGCGGCCGTGAAACCGTCAGTCTTCTTCGACTTGTAGCCGGCCCATGCCGATTTCCGGATCTCGTAGGGATAGAGGTTGTAGCCTGCGGCGACCTCTTTGGGGAAACCGGCCAGCAGACCGTTCGGATCGTTCACCGTATCCGTCGGCAGTGACCCGCAGGTCCCGGCAGCAGCCGACGCCACCGGCCCGGGTGTGTTCCCTCCGGAGGAGCCCGGGGCTGCTGGTGCCGATGCCGAACAGCCCGTCAGAACGAGGGAGCTCGCCCCCAGGATCGCGGCGCCAATCGTTGCAAAACGGGGGAAAGAGGTCATCTTCGTCATGTGTTCTTCCTTGCCGAGTGAACGCTTCGTTGCGTATCGCAACAGAATAAGCCACATGCTGTACGATTCGTCTAGTTTCGAATATGATTCACATCACATTTACCGCCAAGGAGATCCGCCGTGAACAACCAACCATCCGGCCTGGTCCTCACCGGGGTGAGCAAGCGCTTCGGTGCCACCCGCGCCCTCATCGACGGCAACCTCCACCTCCGGCCGGGTGAAATCCACACGCTCCTGGGCGAAAACGGCTCCGGGAAGAGCACCCTCGTCAAGATCATGGGGGGCGTCCACCGTCCCGATTCCGGCACCGTCACATTGGACGGCGTCCCCGTAACCAACCGATCGCCCCGAGCTGCCATGGACCTGGGGATTGCGACGGTGTTCCAGGAAGTCCTCACCGCCGGGAGCCAATCGGTCCTCGAGAACGTCTGGCTGGGGTCCCACGGAGTGTTTCGTCGCCAGCGGGGCCGCGCGGAGCAGCGATCAATAGCCCATGACGTCCTGACACGGATCGCAGGCCAGATTCCGCTGGATCTTCCCGCGGGCAAGCTCTCGCTGTCCGAGCGGCAGTCCCTCTGCATTGCCCGCGCACTCGTGCGCAACCCCAAGGTGCTCATCCTCGACGAGTCGACGGCCTCCCTGGACGTCAGCTCCCGCGACCGGCTCTTCGTCGAGATGCGCCGGCGCGCGGCCGAAGGGACCGCCATCCTGTTCATCTCGCACCGCATGGACGAGGTCGCGGAGATCTCGGACCGGGTAACCGTCCTGCGGTCCGGGCGCAGCGTTTCCACCGTGGAGAGGTCGGATCTATCCATCAACCGCTTGATCGCGGACATGACCGGAACCTCCGGCCACGACGACACCCGGCGGCAACCGCATGTTCCCGGGGACGCCGTCCTTCAGGGAGCGGCCGTCCGCCTGGCACCGGCCTCGGCAGCCATCGACTTCGAGCTGCGCGCTGGCGAGATCGTAGGCCTCGCGGGGCTTGAAGGCCACGGCCAGGACCAGTTCATCAAGCGCCTGGCCGGTGTGGCCGGTGGGCCGGGCAGTGTTGCTCGCATCCTGCCCGAGGGCACCGCAGAGCTTACCGAGCGCAACGGGGATGTCCTGGGGGTCGCCTACCTGCCGCGCGAACGTCGCGGAGAATCGCTGTTCGAGTCCATGTCGATCCTCGAAAACTTCGCGCTCCCGACCCTGGCCAAGGACCGCCGCGGCGGGCTGCTGGACACCCGCAGCACTGCCCGCCGGTTCGAGGCCTTCGCCCGCTCCCTGTCCCTGCGCTTGGGCGCCACCCACGATGCCATCTCCACCCTGTCCGGCGGCAACCAGCAGAAGGTGCTGCTGGCCCGCTGGCTTGCAACCGACCCCAGGGTCCTGCTGCTCAATGACCCCACCCGAGGCGTTGACATCGGGACCAAGCGGGAGATCTACGCAATCCTGCACCGGCTCAGCGCCGACGGCATGAGCATCGTGGTCCTCTCCAGCGAGGTCGACGAGCTCGTGGACCTCGCGGACCGCGTCCTGGTCTTCCGCGATCAATCCGTGTTTGCCCAGATCCCCCACACACAGCTTTCCACCGAATCCATCGTCGCCGCATACTTCGGCCAGAAATCAGAGGTGCACACATGAACCGCGTCCTGTCCTTGTTCCAGCGCTGGCCCTTCGCCTTTGCCTTGCTGCTCGCACTGGTGCTGCTTGTGCTGAACCTTTTCGTTTCACCGTCCTTCCTCTCCCCCGCGCGTCTGCCCGGTACGCTGGCCACGCTGGCGCCGTTCGTGCTGGTGGGATTCGCCTCCACGCCGTCTATCCTCGCGGGTGGCATCGACGTTTCGGTCGGTCCCCTGGCCACGTTCATCAACTGCTTCTTCGTCGCCATCCTCATCCCCGCGGGGCTGGGCAACTGGCACCTCGCGGCACCCATCATCCTGGCCGTTGCCGCCGGGGTCGGAGCGTTGAACGGAATCCTGGTCGCCGTCCTGCGCCTGCACCCGGTGGTCGCAACCACCGGTATGCTGTTCCTCCTCGTAGGCCTGTCGCTGAGCATCGCCCAGAACCCGGTGGCCGCACCGAACAACTGGACGGAGATCTTTGCCGGAGGCATCGGCATCGTCCCGGGTGCCCTCCTGACGATCGGCGTCGCCGGGCTGATCTGGTTCGCGCTGCGCCGCACGGCCTTTGTCAGCAATCTCCTGGCTACCGGCGAAAGCGATGTCTCCGCCTACGGTTCCGGGGTGAACATCAAGGCAATCCGGATCCTGGCCTACACCCTTGGCGGCCTGTTCGCCGGCATCGCGGGAATCGCCCTGACGGCAATCGTGCAGTCATCGCAGTCTTCACTCGCCTCCACCTACGCCTTGCTGGGGCTCGCCGCCGCAGTCCTGGGCGGAACCAGCCTCGCCGGCGGCCGCGGTGGCCTGTTGGGCGCTCTCTTCGGAGCGGTCTCCATTTATCTCCTGCAGCAATTGCTCACCGCCTCGGGCGTGGCCCCCAGCCTCATCCAATTCGCCTACGGCGCCGTCCTCGTCGTCGGCGTCGTGCTGGGCGCGACACTACTGGCACCCCGTTTAAAGAGGAACGCATGATGACCAGTGACACCCTGTCCCCCGCAGAAACACCGCACGCCCCATCGGCCCGGGCGAACACCTGGACCAGGTTCAGGGCCTGGGTCTTCGAGGTACCAGCCTTGCAGGTCCTGGTCGTACTGGCCTTGACGGCCTTGCTGGTCATTACCATCCCTGCCATCTCAAACCCCAGGTCCGTCACCTCTATCCTGGTCATCACTTCCCTGTTGGCCCTGGCGTCCATGGGCCAGACGCTCGTGGTTATCCTGGGCGGACTGGACCTGGCTGCGCCAGGCTACATCCTCTTCGGCGCCTTCATGGCGGCGAACGTCGCAGGCAAGCTCGCGGTCCCGGCGGTTGTCGCTGTGCTGATCACGGTCCTGGTCTGCGGCGGCGTCGGTGCCCTGATCGGCTGGATCTGCCACCGCTTCGCGGTCCAGCCTCTGGTGGTCACGTTGGGCACCGGCGCCGCACTGACCGGCGCGACGCTCTTCCTCGCCGACGGCGGCTATTCCTCAGCCCCGCCGCAGGCGCTGCGTTCTTTGGCGAGCTTGCGGGGAACCACCTTCGGCATGCCGTTCCCGCCGATCATCCTGATCGTGCTCCTCTGCGGGGTGGGCATGTGGATTTTCCTCAACCGCACCGCGGCCGGACGTCGCTTCCATGCTACGGGAGTCAATTTCCGGGCCGCCCGGCTAACAAGGATTCGCACCTCGGGCGTGTGGACCCTGGTCTTTGCCGCCTCAGGCGCCCTGGCCGGGATCGCCGGCGTCTTCATTGCCTCCTACGGCTCAGGATGGTCGCAAACCATCGGGGAGCCATATCTGTTCTCGGGCCTCGCCGCCGTCCTCGTTGGAGGCACCATCTTCGGCTCGATCCGCGGCAGCTACACCCGGACGCTGCTCGGCGCGCTCACCCTCACCCTTTTGTCCACGATCATCGTGAGCAACGGACTCTCCGAGGCGCAGAGCCGCATCATCTTCGGGATCATCATTCTTGCCGTGGTTTCGCTCTACGGCAGGGAACGTCACGTCCGCGACCGGTTCTGAGTGCTAAGTCCGCCCCCGATACAAAACGACCCGAACGCAATCACGGATGAATCATTTCATCCTGGTTTCATTGAAAATCCAAGGAGAACAAATCCCCCGAGACTGCTACCGTCGCCGAGGTGCTTTCCAGACCCTGGAAAATCGACGGCCTGACCATCAAGAACCGCTATGTCCTCAGCCCGATGGCAGGGCTCCAGCCCACGAAGGACGGCCACCCCAGCGACCAGACAATCGCGTTCCTCACCACTCGGGCCCGCGGCGGCGCAGGGCTGCTGATCATCGGTGGCGGCGTGGCCGCAGAGCGTGGGAACCAGGAAGCACCATTCCAGCCCCTGATGCGCTTCGACCGCGACGAATTCCGTCCGGGCCTGCGGCGCATGGTCGATGCCGTGCACGAGCACGAAGTATTCGCCCAGATCTTCCCCAGTTTCGGCGCCATGGGTGTGCCGGGCGAGGGCCGGCCCACAAGGGCTGCGAGCCCGAAGCCCGTTCGCATGGCCGCACCGCGCCTGCCGCACGGTTTCTACATTCCCGGCGGCAGAACGAACCCGACGCCGGAGGAGATCACCAAGGAGGAAATCCTTGAGGCCCAGGAGCAAACCGTCGCCGCGGTGCGGCGTGCCAAGGCGGCCGGCTTCGACGGCGTCGAGCTGGGCGCACACATGCCCTACCTCTATTCCTCCTTCCTCTCACCGCGCACCAACTGGAGGACTGATGAATACGGCGGCAGCGCCGAGAACCGCGCCCGCATCCTCGTCGACTCGATTCGGGCGATTCGCGCCGAGGTCGGAACCGACTATCCGGTGGGCCTGAGGATGAGCAACAACAACCACCTTCCCGATGGCCAGGGGCCCGAAGGGTTCGCGGAGGTCGCCGCGATCATTGCGAAGGAAGAGCTTGGATATATCGCCCTGAGCGATGCGAACTACGAGTCGATGGACAACAACGTCACCTCCAAATCGGGCGCAATCCTGGAGCACGGAGAGCCACAGGCATTCCGCGCCGCCCTGCCCGAGGTTCCGTTGCTTCTCAGCAGCACCTATGACCCGCAACAGTGTGCAGACGCCATCACCGCCGGGTTCGCCGACGGAATCATGCTGGCCCGGCAGATGCTGGCCGATCCGGAATTCCCCTACAAGGTCCTCCAGGGACGACAGGATGAGATTGTGTGGTGGTGACCACGACAACTCATGCCTGCGCCGCCTGATCTTCAACGTGCCGGTGCGGTGCCACAAGAACCCGACCATGGGACGCGAAGCGGTTCTCGCGGGGGCCAAGGAACCTGTCTCGATAAAGCTGCAGCGTCCGGTCCAGGGCCCGCTGATTGCCGCGACCGGCTCCCCGGTCCTCATGGGCATCGCCGACAAGCTGGCGACCGCCGGGAGCGGCGAAGGCCTCCAAGAGCTGACAGCTCCGCTTCGCCGGGCCCCACCCGCAATCGGGGGTCCGGTGCGGCAATCTTTGGTACAGACACGTGTGTGCCCGGACCCCAAGTCGGAGTCCGGGCACACACGCATGTCTGGCCGCTTCCTATCGGCAGCCCTGACAGCCTCAGTCCGTAGGGCGCAGTGCCCTGCCCGTTCCGCGGTAGATGGCGACGGTCCGCTCCCCCGCCCGCACCACCACATCCACAATCATCCGGCGGCCCTCATGAAAAGCCACTTCGGCAGAGGCGACCAGTTCGTCGGCGATGTGAGCCGGGGAAATGTAGGATATGGAAGCCTCGGCGGTCGCGATTCCGGCGCCGAACGTGTTCGCGGCCATGGCGAACGCGGTGTCTGCCAACGCGAAGACCAATCCACCGTGGGCAATCCCGTGCCCGTTGGCCATCTCGGGAGTGACCGTCAGGACCGCCGTCGCACGCCCCTCGCTGGCATGCAACACGTGTATCCCGAGGCCTTCCAGGCTTCGGTCGGCGGCGAGCATCGAGCGGGCGGGCTCGGCAATGAGCGCTGGCTGGTTCACGACAGCCTCTCCACTATCATGGCCATGCCTTGGCCGCCGCCCACGCAGAGCGTGGCCAGGCCGAGCGACCCATCCTTGGTTTGCAGTCCATTAATGAGGGTTCCGACCAGCCGCGCGCCGGTCGCACCGAACGGGTGGCCCAGGGCGATCGCCCCGCCAAACGGGTTGACCCGCTCCGGATCTGCACCCAGCTTCTGCACCACGGGTACCACCTGGGCGGCGAAGGCCTCGTTCAGCTCAATAATGTCAATGTCCCCGATCGACAGTCCGAGGCGTTCAAGCAGGCGGCGGGACGAGTCCACCGGACCCAGTCCCATGATTTCCGGCGAGAGGCCGCTTGCAGTGCTGCCCAGGATGCGGGCCAGCGGCTTCAACCCGAGTTCGCCCGCGCGCCGGGCGCTCATCACCACCAAGGCCGAGGCTCCGTCGTTAAGGGGGCTGGCGTTTCCTGCGGTGACTGTTCCGGACTCGTGGAAGACCGGCTTGAGGCCGGAGAGTGCCTCCAGGGTAGTACCCGGGCGCGGGCCGTCGTCCGTGCTCACCACGGTGCCGGCAGTCGTGGTCACCGGGACGATCTCGCGGGCGAAGTATCCGGACTCGATCGCCCGCTCCGCCCTGAGCTGCGATTCCAAGGCCCATTCGTCCTGGTCGCGGCGTGTGGTGCCGGTTTGGCGGGCCACGAACTCGGCGGTCTTGCCCATGGAGAGGTACACATCAGGCAGCCGACCGTGATCCCGGGGGTCGACCCACGGCTGGCCGGATTCGAAGATGCCATCGGCACGCCGTGCTGAGTCCGCGAAGGCCGGGTGGGGTAATTCAACCACGGGCGGCATGGAGCTGGTGGATTCTACGCCCGCGACCAGGAACGCGTCCCCGTCGCCCGCCCGCACCGCCTGGGCCGCCATCGCGGTGGCCTGCAACGACGAGGCGCAGAAGCGGTTAACCGAGACCGCGGGGACGTTATCCATTCCCGCAAGCACCATGACTCTCCGTCCGATATTGTCGCCCTGCGCGCCCTGCGGGACCGCGCAACCCACATAGGCATCCGCAAACTCGGCGGAGTCCAGTTGCGGCACCGCCGCGAGCGCGCCCCGGATGGCTGCCAGCGCGAGGTCTTCGGGTCGCTCACCGGCCAGCGACCCCTTGCGGGCGCGTCCGATCGGTGTCCTGCGGTAGGCGACGACAACCGCGTCATTTGGCGCAATGGCGGTGTTCACGATGATGTTTCCTTTCCTTGTGGCCCGCCTGCACGACCGGCCGCCCGCAAGGGCCAGGAAGGACGGTACGGACCGGGACGTTGTCCACGTTCCCGACGGGCACGGACCATGGTCTTGCATCCACTTCGTCCAAATATATACGATCCGTATCGTATTGTACAAGCGTCGAGTGGTACCGAGAACCGGCCGACGCTCGCCGGTAACGCGGGATCAAAGTGGAGTGGGAAGACGGAAAGTGTGCAACACGTCGCGAAGATATTGGATGCCAGGCACAAGGAGTCTTCGCGGGCCCAAAAGGTTGCCTGGTCAGTTTCTTAGGCCACTGAGCTCATCGGGGCCCATGGGCCCGGATAGAACCAAGGAATTCTCGAGGCCGCTACCCTGCGGCAAGCCCCTCAAGAGCCGTCTGCAGGATGGAGTCCGTGGCCTTGGCGTCAAGGGGGCCCGATTGAAACAGCAGGCGGAAGTACACGGGGGCATACAGCAGCTCCGTAACGACCTGGGCGTCGAGATCCTTGCGCATCGACCCCTCGCTTATGGCTCGCTCAACCAGTGACGTAACGACCAGCGCGCGCGGGGTCCAGAAATGCTGCTTGAATTCAGCCATCGTTGCCTCGTCCTGCTGGCACTCCCCGATGAGTTGCGCCACTAGCCGACCCTCATTGCCTGCGTAGACCTCCGCAAGGGATGCCATGTGCTCACGAAGCGCATCGATCGCGGGCACATCCTCGCGCACTGGGGTTCGCGCGACGTGATTGTCCAGGAATGTGTCGATAACCACGGCAACCTTGCTCGACCACCACCTATAGATAGTGGTCTTGCTGACGCCGGCCTCGCGGGCAATGCGCTCAATGGAGAGCTTTTGAACCGTAAATCCGGTGGGCCCCGAATCTTCGAGCAACTTCATGGTTGCTTCCAAAACGGCCCGACGACTTTCTTGACTTCTGACTGCCATAGGTCAACCATACGGGCAACGCCATGCAATACGAAACGTACACGATTATTTCTGCGCGATTCAGCATTCCCGACATCGCCTAGGCGCCTGAGGATTTTTGCATCGAAGTGTGAGGCGCCTTACAATCAGTACGAAACGGATCGAATCTTTTAGGAATCTGCTGTGACTGCATCCTTTACCCCGGAAGGCGTGGAATTCCGCATCTGCTTGCCTGCGCCGCAGATCCATCTTGGCACCGCATCAGAGGTGGACCGATGACTTCCATACTGGACACCCGGTCGGCTCCCCCGGCCGAGCGCCAGGACTACTGGTCGGAAGGGATCGCGGAACGCTTACTGTCAGTAACGACGTGGGAACTGACAGATCTGATCAGACCGGACAACAGAGGCAGTTTGCACTCTCGATAGTCCGGCCGTGTCATCTTGATTTGATCCACCGCGGTTGCGCGCTAAAGGCCTTCCTACTTCAAGCCACTCCGCAGCAACTGACGCGGCGGCGCGGACTGACTCAGAGTCAATGACGTCCCTGCGGACGCCGACAGCCCGTACAAGAGCGCGGCGAGCAAGAAAGGACCATATCGTGGCCAGGATCCTGTACACAGGTGGCGGCAGTCGGATGGGCCGCGTCATGCGCGAACACCTTGGAGGCCGCTACGAAGGAGTTGTCCTCCACTCACGCCGGCCCCACGACTTCGACCTACTCTTCGGAGAAAGCGTAGAGATCGGCGATCTGGACGATCTCGACTCTCTCACACGGGCAGCAAAGGGTGTGGAGATAATGCGATGCCTCAAACGTTACGCAGCCCGGGAAGTTTATCGCCAGATCACTAACCCTCAGCCAGCCCCTAACAATGCTGATCTGCGCCAGAGGCGCACTGCCTTAGGTTGCACCATCACGACCGCTGCCCGCGAACTTGACCAGTGGCCCTCCAAGATTTCCCTCCTGTAACGGGGCCTGATCCGAAACGATCGCCTCGCGATGACCTACCGCCGGTGGCTGACCCAGCAATGTCCCAGCACGACGGAGTCCGCTCCCATGACCGCACTGTGATGTTCCTGCGCGCATAGGTCGTCCTGCTCCGGCGGGAGGGCCAGACTATTGTGAGGGCATCCAACAGCTCGGAGCCGACTGCACCAGCAGCCGGAGTTGCTAGCGGAAGCATCGGTCTTCCGGGTCGATGGTGTTCATGATGCGGCGGCTGATCTCGTAGAGGCGCTTTTGTTGGGCCTTGGTAAGGGGGTCAAAAACGATCCGGCGGACTTCTTCGACGTGCCCGGGTGCTGTTTGAACGACTTTGTTCCAGCCCTGTTCAGTGAGAGTGGCAAGGGTGGAACGCCCGTCGGCGGGGTCAGCGGCGCGGGTGATCCAGCCGCGCTTTTCCAGCCTGCCAACGACCTGGGACAGGCGGGGCAGGCCTGATTCGGCCATGGCCGCGAGGCTGCTCATCCGGAACGTGCGCTCCGGCGCCTCGGACAGGGCAGACATGACGGTGTATTCGAAGTGACTAAGGCCCGCGTCGCGCTGCAGCTGGTTATCAAGGGCAACAGGCATGCGGAACAGCACACTGGCGAAGGCCAGCCATGTCGCCCGCTCTTCCTCACTCAGCCACCGGGCCTCGTCCTGGGGCGACTGTCCCCCGTTGGCGGCAGTTACTTCGTCACTGACTATGGTCTCCATGGCCACTAGCATACCAGCCCCATGAGTTCACATTTGAAGTAAAAACTGTAAAAAATTGCTTGCATCTTGAAGTTAATTGATCTACTGTTTAGTTCAAGGTTGAAGCGAGTCCCGGAAGTCGGGCCCGCCGTAGACCAGACAACCGCACCCGAACTCAGAAAAAGGAAAAACCGCCATGAGCATCACCCTTTGGATCATCGCCTCCGTCCTCGGCCTGGCCTTCCTCGCCGCCGGGGCCATGAAGCTGGCCCAACCGCAGGAAAAGCTTGCTGCCTCCGGCATGGGGTGGACCGAAGACTTCGCACCCGGCGCGATCAAGGCCATTGGCTTGGCCGAAGTCCTCGGCGCCCTTGGGCTGATCCTTCCCGCAGTCACCGGGATCGCGACCTTCCTGGTCCCCGTGGCCGCCACCGGCCTGGCCATCGTGATGGTCGGCGCGATCATGACCCACCTCAAGCGGGGCGAAAAGCAGATGGCAGTAATCAACGTCGTTCTCGCCGCCCTGGCCCTGATCGTGGCCGTCGGACGCTATGGCACCTGGGCCTTCTAAGCCCCACCAGCAGTAACCGAACAACCGCCCACTCACCAGCACTACCGGCCATTCCCGGCAGCGGAACCTTGAAAGGGAGACCCCCCGTCATGACCAGCACCACCGACCCCTTCAACCCAGCCCGCCCTGCCGGGGCTTATGACGATCTCTACGCCCGTGTCCTGCCCCAGGCCAAGGCCCAAACGGCATGGCAGCCCGAGGACGGCCCGCTGCCATCTCTGTTCGTCAGCCACGGCGCGCCGCCCACCCTGGACGACCCGGAATGGCTCAACGACCTGTTCACTTGGTCCCAGACCATGCCCAAACCCCGGGCCATCGTGGTGGTCTCCGCGCACTGGGAAAACGCACCACTGGCAATCACCGGCATCACCGCCGGCACACCCCTGTACTATGACTTCGGCGGGTTCCACCCCCACTACTACACCCTCAAGTACGCAACCCCTGACGCGACCGCCCTGGCCAACCGGATCGCCGGAACCCTGTCCGATACGACGACCATCCACCACTACGCCAACCGGGGCCTGGACCACGGCGCGTTTATCCCGCTGATGGCCATGTACCCGGCAGCGGACGTCCCGGTCGTGCAGCTAAGCATGCCCAGCCTGGATCCTGAAACGCTGTTGAAGCTCGGCCAGCGCCTCAAGCAGCTCCGTGAAGAAGGCGTGCTGATCATCGGATCCGGGTTCATGACCCACAGCTTCGCCGCCTACCGCCAACCCCAACTCGTTGGCCACACCAAAGCCTTCGATGAATGGGCCCTAAACGCCGTGAATACTGGTGACATCGACGCGCTCACCGACTACCAAACCAGAGGCCCCGGCTCGGCCGTCGCCCACCCCACCGCGGACCACTTCGTCCCGCTGCTGCTGACCCTGGGTGCAGCCAACGATCCCACCACGGCCGTCACCGCCATCGACCGGATGCGGTTCGGTAACTCCATCCGCTCCCTCCAAATCGCCTAACCAGAACCCCACCATCCCTCCACCACGAGGGACGGGACCGGGAAGACCTGCGACGGGTACCAACACCCACAACCCAAGCTCCTAGTTCAGCCATGAGCAGCGGAGACAGGCTCGCATACCAAATTCCGGAGCGGGTCCGATGGAAGGCGCCCGTGGTTGCGGCCAGAATTCTCCGAAGTTACGTATGCTATCGGCACCAGCCGTGGCTGGCCACTATCAGACTCCCTGTTATTCTCGGATCGACTTACCGCATGGCAGTCGAGTTTCAGGCCTTTTCGCGGTTGGGTGCCGCTACGAAAAAGCTAACGAGGAAGGCGGCCGCTGTGATGCCGACTGAAACCCACAAGGCCGGGGAATAGCCGAGGGAAGCCGCTTGGGCTGTCAAGGGCTGCACGAGGACGACCCCGAGACCGGCGCCGGTGCCCAAACTGGCACCGGTAAGGCCGGGCAGGGCAGCGGGGGCATCCTTGGGGGAAAGCACGACGGAAAGTCCGTTAATACTGGTAAAGAGAAAGCCGGTATAGGAAATACCGAGGGCAGCCACGGCGAGTACGACCACAAGGAGATTGTCGGAGAAGGCGGCTGCCACGATGCCAGAGGCCAGGCTGAAGCCGCCCCCTAGCCGCAAGGTCAAGAGCCATCCGCGGCGGTCGGCGATCCAACCAGCCAGTGGGGCAGTGCAGACACCCAGCAAAGCGGGCGGGGCCAGGAACAACAATGCTGAAAGGGAGGGGCTTAGCCCGAAGCCATTCTGGACGTCCTGGCTGAGAACCACCACGGTGAAGTTAAGCATGGCGAACATGCCAGCGAGGGCCAGCATACTGGTGGCAATAACAGGCCAGAATTGACGAGAACGCAGGTAGCGAATGGCGATGAGTGGGTGGCTGCGCCTCCTTTCGATAGCCCAGAAGACGGCGAACGACACTACTGTCCCGGCGAGAAGAGCCAGTGCGATCGGAGCGGTCCGACCGGCGGAGGAACCTTCAGAGACGAAATAGGTCAGGAATATCAGGAACACGGACAGTGAGCCGGCGCCCCACCAGTCCATGCTGCCCCGCACGCCTTGAGGTCGGCCCTTCGGGACTACTTTGACAATGCACACGGCGGCAATTACTGCCACGGCCAGCACTACAACAAAAATGGATCTGAAGCCCAGCCTTTCGGTCATGAGACCGCCGATGAAGCCGTCAAGGCCGCCGACGCCACCGCTGATGGCGGCGACAACGCCCAGCGATACCCCAAAGACCCGGGCGTGCAGGTTTTCGTTGAGGACGATGTAGGCAAGAGTGAACATGGCGCCGCCTGCTCCCTGCAGGATTCTCCCCACGATGAGGAGTGGCAGCGTCGGAGTCAGGATGCAAAGAACAGTGCCTGCGACCACGATCGTGAGGGCTATGAGCATGGCAGCGCGGCGGCCAATGAAGTCACTCCAACGTCCGATGACGGGTACAGCGATGGCGGCGGCGAGGAAAAACATTGATTGAAGGGGGGCTGCACCGGCGGGGCCCTCACCGAAGGCGGCAGCCATCTGAGGAAGCGCCGGGGTGACCATGCTGGCGGTGAGCTGGAAGGTCACCGTGGCGACGATCAGCGTAGAGATTAGTCCCGCTGCGCGCCAGCCGTCGAGCTTCGGTTGCTCTTGAATTGTCGTAGGGCTTGTGGTCGATATTTTCACATTAGGATCCTTTGTTTCTGCCGATAATCCGGCCCTGGGCACGAGATGCTGCATATGTTCAATTCCGGCCCTGACCTAAGAGCGAACACCTTGGCTTGGACCAAGTCCGCCCGCAGGATTCCCTGGTCCTGAAGATCGTCAGACCCACGCCCGGCAGAACGCCGTTCCACGGACCTGGCCTCCGCCCAAACTGGCTGGTGCTCGGCGTCGCTGCTCCGCGACCGGGAGCTTGTGATCAGGGGTGACAAACCAATTTGCTGATGCCGATGAGCCAGGAAATTGTGGACCGCAAACTGGCCAGCGAACAGACGAAACTGATCCGGCGGCGGTCGCATACAAAGAAAGGAATCCTGCTCAGATTCCAGGACCGGCCGGACCAGTGACAGGTGGGACGATATCGTTCCCGGGTCTATAGAGGTCGTTCTGGACATCCACGAAGAAGATAACAGCTTCGGAAGTTCAGTTATCGGTGACCGACATCTCCATCGGATGGCCGTAAGCCGCTCGGCGGAACAATGCAGCCAAATGAGGGTTCGAGGCTGTCGATCACAGGAACGGGCGTTCTCCGGCCGCCATAAGCCGTGACGATTCTCGCCGTCACGGCGGCGTTCTGCTAGCCGGTCTTTCTCGACTGGTCCACAAGCTGACCTTCGTGCACGTAGGATTCGTAAGCTTCGCTAAGATCGATGTACTTACGAAAGTTTCGAAGGTCGGACAACTGGTTTTTACGAACGCGATCGACGAAGTCATTGTTCGCGATCTGCGCCCTGCCTACCCCGATCAAGTCAAAGTCACCGGCGTTCAGTCCTGCACGAACGCGACTAAGGTCCTGTTCGACCTGAAGTTCCGGTTCTTGATCGTCAAAGATGTCCTGGGCCAGGTCAGTACTCAGGCCGACACTGCCGATGGCGATGACAGGCAGATCAGTCATCGTCTTCACCCACGACGCCAAGCTACGCTGGGGGTCCAATTCTGGCCATGCAGGTGCATCAAAACGGCGTGTGGATACGTGGAACAGGTTCACGCCAGCGCGCTCAAGACGCTGGATGAGTGGTCGAAGGTCATCTGGATGATCCGCAATCCTGGCCCCATAGTCCACTTCCTTCCACTGTGAGAACCGGAAGGAAATAATGAAGTCTGGTCCCGTTGCCTCACGGATCGCAGACACGATCTCCTCAGGGAAGCGGGCTCGCTCTCCCAGGGTCTTCCCGCCATATTCATCATCGCGCTGATTCGTTTCGTGCCAAAGAAAGAGGTCCAAGAGGTAGCCGTGCGCGCCATGGACTTCAATCCCGTCCGCACCCACCTCCTGGGCGATGATGGCGCTCCGAACGTACGCTGCCTTGGTGTCCGCCAGATCCTGCCTGGTCATGCCCAAGCCGTTTGTGCGGCCCTCCTGGACTAGGCCCGACGGGCTTAGCGACGGATAGTTTGGAAATGGGTTCGGGATTCCGTCAGCGACTAGGCGCAACGCACCCGGATGCCACAGTTGCATGAGGAAAACGGCGCCAGTCTGCGTTACGGCCTTAGCGACGCGCCGCCAACCCTCCACGGTCTCGTTGCCGATGATGCCGAACACCGGCTGCCAGTACGCAGCAGGATGATCTGGTGCGGCCCCTTCGGCAATTATTAATCCCGCGCCATCCTCAGCACAGTTTTTCAGGGTATCAGCCATGCCAGACGTCGGCGCATAATCGCGCGTTTTCCGTTGCATCGCCGGCAATACGAAACGATTCCGGATCGTTTTCCCGTTTATGTGCAACGGCGAGAATAGGGGATCTAAATCAAGCTTTCCAGGCATTAATTGCACCTCTTCATTGAGTATGATCTGAATGCCTCAGACTTTACTCGTGGCACGAACAGCCCACAATTAGGCACTTTTTTGTTCCCATTGAAATCCTCAAGCGCTGGAAGAAGTTCTGGCTACACGCCAGCAACGGCTGCTAGGAACCACAATTACGGGGAGTTCATGGACTTGCAGCGATCGTTTGGGCGGGGGATGTCGTGCATCGTGATGTATTCTCCTCGCGCTTCTCAATGGCGGTGGTTGATCGTTCGCGGGGACCTTGGACAGCGGGTTCCCCTTGCGATGAGGGTTCAGCGAAGGTAGAAATCAGCATTACCAGAATAGGCAAGCGAATTGCCGAATAGTATTTGCGAGGTTTTTCGGTGATGAGGCTTTTGGTCCGTTTCTGGCCTGATAGTTTCGTTTCGTGCGTACAGAAGAGATAGGGCTGCGGGTCGAGTTGGAAGACTACGTGAGGTTTCCGCGTGTTGGGTCATAAGGACGAGCGGGCGAAGGGCCCGCGGTATCTACAGGGGCTGATGGGACGGGTGGCGTAAGTCGATGAAGCCGGTGGCCGAGCGCGCGGCTGTGGATCCCCAGGCCTTGGGCCTTGCCGGTCAGGGCTTGGGATCTAGCGCCGCCAGCCGCCACGCGTCAGTGACGAGCGCGCCGAAACAAGCCTGTCCTGGCATCCTGGTCGTCCCATCGGGTAGAAGGTGGAACCGGCCGAGGATTCGGACGGGACCCAACGGTCGGTGGCCTATCGCCGGCAAGGTCCCCCCGGACCGGATGATCTCCACCGTGGACCCGGATACCCGTCACGCGCATAAGACCCAGTCCCGGCAGCAGGACGGATTCAAGGCCCATATGGTCATCGAGCCCGATACCGGGCTGATCACCGCCGCTGAGCTGACCAAGGCCTCCGGACCGGAGAACAGTGACGCGGCCGTCGGTGCCCTGCTGATCTTCATGGATTCCACGATCGCGGGCACCAGCTTGGACGTCCTGGCAGATTCGGCCTACGGTTCACCGTGACCTGTCCGCACAACATCACCCGCGCCATCACCGCCAAACGACGGGTCACGTTCGGCGCCGCCTTCACGGGCTGTCCTTTCCGGGACCGGTGCACCACCTCCCCGCGGGGACGCAAGCTCGTTCTCCACGAGCACGACGCGTTGCAGCGTGAACACCGTCAACGCGCCGCGGATCCGGCGTTCCAGGACGCTTACCGCACGCACCGGCCCATGGTTGAGCGGTCCGTCGCCTGGCAACCGCCGCGTTCCCCACCGCGGTATCACACGGAACAACGCCTGGCTGCGCCGGCGGATGGCGGGACGAAACCTGCGCAGACTCCTCAACCTGGGGCTCCGCGAGAGCAACGGAAGCTGGATCCTGGCCTGAAGGACCGGCTACCACCCACGATGCCAGCATTCCTCATGGAGCCCCTCACCAGCACCAATCCGGACGTCCGCTGCCCCGCTCAGAAAGCCGCAGCACCCCGTACAACGAAAGGCACTCGCACCCGCCCAGCCAAGGAACCGGACAGCGACGCCAGAGACGCGCTAATTCACCAGTCTCCTAGCCCTCGGGCCCGTAGAGACGGGCAGAAGTCATACGGTAGGTGTTCTCCCCCGTCAGCTCCTGTGGTTCATCAGGGCCGCGAGCAGGATCCAGACGATGCGCGCTGGCGCTGTAGGTTTCATGTGGCCAGTGTGGCGGGAGTGACTCAAGGCGCGGCGAGTTCACGCGCAGTTTTGAGCCAGTTTTTGCTGAAGCTCTTGCCCGAAGGGCAATGTGTGGTTTTCGGCCGCCACGTACATACTGCGCGCGTGGATGCCCTCGGCTGCCAACCAAAGATGACGAGTCCGGCATCGCGTCGTCAACGATTCCGGTCCTGACCACTCGGTTCCCGCAGCGGATTTGGACCAAAACTCCAATCAAACGGTCCCACTTTGGGCAGTGCTGCAACGCCATCGACTCCTTCCGTGACTTTTCCCTGATGGCCCACGAATATTTAGTGGGGAATAGAGAAGGCTTCGCTCCAAGACCTGGAGCGAAGCCTTCTTCTCGCTATATGGATGCAGAAATGGGCTGCTACGAGACCTCTAGGGGTATCTGGTCATAGGGCACCGACTTGACGCTTTCCATCACTGACCGGAGCCGTTCGGGATCGCGTCCCGTGATCATCTTTACGTGCCCTGAAAGAACCGTCTGGTATCCCTCAGCGATTGCGACTTCGGCCGTGACCAGTTCGTCGCTGGCCCACATGTGCCCGTCCGCGCTGGGCGGCATGCTGGGGTCGTAGGTTCGTGGGATGCCAATGGAGTCAAAAAACGCGAGACGCTCGTCAGCCGAGATCGGCATGTATTTGATGGGAGCTCCGTGCACCTCAGAACCCATGTGCGCGATTTCGTTGAAGGTCAACAGCTCGGGTCCGGTGATCTCATACACCGCTCCAACGTGCTTGTCAGCTTCAAGCAATACAGTGGCTGCGCTTCGGGCCACGTCGGCTTTAGCAGCCGGCGCCAGACGCCCGTCGCCGCTTGCCTGAGCCATTACTCCGCTTGCTGTGGCAGGTGCAACGAGGATGTTGCTGATGATTTCCGAGTAGAGCGCATTGCGCAGGAACGTGTAATCGAGGCCTGAACCTCTCAGGTCGAGTTCGCTCTGGTAGTGGTCCTTCGCCGAAAGAGCAGGGTTGTTAGGCTGTACGCCCCCGACTGATGTGTACACGATATGGCGGACGCCGGCATGTTTGGCCGCGGCGATGGCGTTTCGAGTCTCTGAGACACGACGTCCGAGATTGAGTCCGCTGATGAGGAAGAGTACATCCCCGCCACTGTAGGCAGCATTGAGGGATTCGGGTTCCTGGTAGTCGCCGCGCATGACACGGATTCCCGGGGCGTTGTGTTTATAGAGCTTTTCGGGGGTACGCGATACGAGGGTTAGTTCGGTAAGTGGGTCAGCTGCCAGGAGCAGTTCCGTGACCCTGCGTCCGAGATCCCCCGATGCCCCACTGATGATGATACGGCCCAATTCAGGGCCTCCTTTCTAGTGTTTTTTCCTGGCGACTCTGCCAGAAACTGTCGTGAAGAAGTTTGCTCGGTGTCAGCCGAGTGGTCCCCAGAATGTTTCTCCTCCATATGTGTCGGAGAGGGGGGTCAGTGTTTGGGGCCAGACGTCGGGGTCCACTGCCCGCCGCTGGGCGGCTGGCCTCGTGGATCCATCCCAGCCCACCTGCTCCATGTAGTAGTACAACTGCATGACGTGCCCGTCAGGGTCAACGGCGTGGATGACGTAATCCACGCCGGGGTGGATCTCCTGCGGGAGGTCCAGGAGCTTCACCCCGCGCTCTTCGAGGAAGCTCCGGGCTGCTCGTAGTTGTTCGTACGAGCCGAGTTGGATGCCGAAGGAAAGCAAGGTGGTGTGTTCGCTGACTCCCAGGACCTTGCGGAGTTCCATCGGGAAGAGGCCAAGGCTGTGGTGTTCCGTGTTTGCCCTGAGGAATACGGCGCGGTGACCGTCGACCATGGTTTCCTCGCTCTTCACGAGGCCGAGCCGCTCGGTGTAGAACTGCTCTGCGGCGGCGACATCCTCGACGAAGATGCTCACCGGTCCGATGCGCACGGGCTTGAACGGGCGGGACAGGAGCACGCCCCCGACGTCGAACGTCTTTGGCAGCTCGTCTACCCAGCGGTATCCGGTAGCGAGGTCTACTCCGTCAGCCTCAGCGGCGGCGAGTTCGCTTCCCTCCGAGCTAGTGGGCAGCGAGGGGTGCTCATTTGCCCAGGGCCACAAGACCTCGGGCTTGCTGAGACCGTCCCAGCCAATTTGCTCGATGCCGTATTCCAGTTCGTTGGTGTGCCCTGTGGGATCTGGAAAGTACGTGTGCCAGTTGGATCCGGGGTCACGTCCATATCGTTCAATTTTGTTACCCTTGGACTCCAGCCATAGCCGGGCCTCGATCACTTCACGCAGGCTGCCGACCTGCCAGGTGATCTGGTTGATCGTGAGATCGCCACGGGCCGGCGAGTCCATGTGCTCAACCCATGAACGGGGCATCAGGACAAAGGTGTGGTGATCGCTGTTATGGCGGAGGAAATAGATGTGCGCGTCGGCCAGGCCGTCGAGCCACACGCCAGGGTCGTACTTATGAAGGTCTAGCGCGTCCGCCACCTGGAACCCGAGGAGGTCCCGGTAGTAGGCCAGCGAGGCGCCGGTATCCTCCACGCTGATGCCGAAATGATTGAGCCGGCGGATCTTGAAGGGGCGGTCGTAGAGAACACCGCCCACATTATGCTGCTGCTGGGTCATGATTTTCTTCCTGTCTGCTTGGTTTCCGAGCTGACATATCGGGCTCGTAGCTGCTGCCTGGTCCGAAGTCTCAGTTGCTCGCCTTGACGACTTCGTTCCGGAGTGTGCCGATGAGGCTCGAGGAGACTTCGACCACATCGCCTGGCTTGGCGAAAAGCGTGTCCGGATGGGATCCGTCCGGCTGTTGCTGGCTGGAATCAATGGCGGTTCCCTTTGGTGTTCCGCTGCTGATCAGATCGCCGGGGTACAGGGTCGTGTCCGCCGACAAATGGTGAATGAAAGCGGAGAAGTCATGCACCATCGATTTAGTGTTGCCGCTCTGACGGACCTCGCCGTTCACGCGGCACTCGATGGGGATGTCTTGGGGGTCGAGCCCCTCGTTTACCACGATCCAGGGACCGATGGTGGCTGAGGTGTCGAAGTTCTTCGAGTGCATGAAGTCCGGACCAAAGGACACGTTGTCCCTGACGGACCAATCATTGTGCAGGGTGTACCCCCAGATGTATGGGAGCGCGTCCTCCCTGCCAATATCGCGTCCGCGTTTGCCGATCACGATGGCGACTTCGGCCTCGTAGTCCAGGCGTTGGGTTCGGGCAGGGTAGCGTACTGGTTGTCCGTCAGCGGATACCGCCCGGTGATCTTTCAGGAAGTATTTCGGGCCACCCTGGACCAGCCGGTCAAGGACACTGGCAGTGTCTTCGCGTGAACTATTCTTGCTGGCGGCTTCCATGTGATCGAAGAAGTTTGCCAGCGCGCAGAAGATGCGCGATCCTCCGGCCACCGGAGCGTGAAGCTCCGTCTCGCCTAGCCCGAAGAAGAGTTGCTCGCCGAGGATCCCGCGATCGTCCTGCGCCTTGGTCCAGAGATAGTCGACGGCGGCCTGGGCTCCTTGGAGGGACCGTTTTCCCTCTGCGATGAAAGCACCAAGCTCCGACGGAACGTCAGCGTCGGCTTGTGCTTGAGGTCGGGCTACCTCCGTCGTTTCCGCCAGGTATTTAGCGTAGGCGCCGTTGGCATCGACTACCTTGTCGTTCCGTATGACGCCGACCCGGCGATTGGGGCCGAAAATTGCCACCTTCATGTGTTCTCCTTATCAATTGTTGAAACTGTTTGCTGTGCCCGGCAAACCTGATCATGGCCGTCAGGAGATGGTTGCCAGCCAATTACGGGCCGGGATCTACTCCCACCTTGTTGAACAGACCGGCATCAGTGGGGGTGAGGCTGTAGATGGCGAGGTTTTGGATCTTCCCATCCTTGATGGTGAAGAAGTCACCCAGTTTGAGGGATACCCCGTTTGCGTCCAGGTCTATTTCCACGGCCACATGATCTCCGTCCACCACCGGCGGGCGGGGACTCGGTTTCATCGCACCTGGCGCCAGCCCCTTTTCGTACATCCGCCTGATCGCATCGGCACCGTTGAGCGTGCCTGCTGCGTTGGTCAGCTGCGCATCTGGTGCGAACAGCGCTGCCACTGCGTCGGCGTCGCCGGCTTTCACTCCTGCGAAGTATGCAGCGACAATCTGGGCTGAATTATTCATGCAGTCCGAACTCCTTCTGGCGCAACCCGTACACGGTTGCATGTCATTGATTCCTACTGGTCTTCTGTTCAGGCCGAAAGGTATTTGGCCGAGCCATAGATCGATTTGTATTCGAGGTACGCGTTGATTCCTTCCGGGCCCAGCTCCCTGCCGACGCCGGAGTCCTTGAACCCGCCGAATGGTGCACCCAGGTCGAGTGTGTAGTAGTTGAGTCCGATCGTTCCGGTACGTACGCGTCGTGCAATCGACAGCGCCCTGTCTTCGTCGGCGCTCCACACCGATCCCCCAAGCCCATAATTGCTGTCGTTGGCCATCCGTACCGCGTCCTCGTCGTCGTCGAACGGGATGAGCGCCATGACAGGGCCGAAGACTTCCTCGCGGGCAAGACGATCGCTGTTGTCAACATCAGCGAAGACAGTGGGCTGGACGAACCACCCCTGGTCAAGGCCGGCCGGGCGACTGCCACCGGTAATCAGTCGGGCGTTGGACGTTTTGGCCATCTCGATATAGCCCAGAACCCGTTCAAGGTGCGTTCTGGTGGCCATGGGGCCCATCGTGACTGATGGATCGAGGGGGTTCCCGAGCTTGTACGAGTCCGCAAAGCCCCCGATCGCGTCCACGACTTCCGCGTACCGGGAGCGCGCGATCAGAATGCGCGATTGTGTCGTGCAGGTCTGGCTGTTGTTCAGGAAGGAGGCGTTGTCCAGTCCGGCCAGCAGCGTATCGACGTTCCCGTCCTCGAGGAAGACCGCCGCGGACTTCCCGCCCAGCTCAAGGGTGCAACGGCGGATCAGACGCCCGCACTCAGCGCCGATAATCCGGCCTGCTTCGGTGGATCCGGTGAACGCGATCTTATCCACCAGCGGGTGCGAAACGAGCGCCGCGCCTGCATCACGATCCCCCAGGACAATGTTCAGCACACCGTCCGGCAGGCCGGCGGCCCGGGCCGCATCGGAAAAGACATAGGAGTCCAGCGCGGTCTCGGGCGACGGCTTAAGCACAACAGTGCAGCCGGCCGCGAGGGCGGGTGCGATTTTGAACATAGCCAGCGCCTGTGGGAAGTTCCACGGTGCGATGGCACCGACGACACCGACCGGCTCACGACGAACAATCGTTGAGCCCGCCTGGCTCGGGCGCACCTCCTCAAGCGCGAGGTTCTCAACAACATCCGCGTAAATTCTCAGCAGCGCGGCCGGGGCTCCACCGTTCAGCATCTGCGACAGCCCAATCGGCATGCCGTTTTCACGGCTGACGAGCTCGGACGTGGCGCTGGAGCGCAGGTCCAGTTCATCTGCGAACCTGCGCAACACACCCGCACGCTCAGCCGCAGTGGTTCGGCCCCACGGACCTTCGTCGAGGGCACGTCGCGCCGCCCGCACAGCCGCATCGATGTCCGCTTCCGAGCCTAAGGCAGCTACTCCGATGACTTCGCCGGTGGCGGCCTCAACCTGGTCTTGGGTACGGTCACTGCTGGGTTCGACCCACGCTCCGTCGATATAGAAGCGCTTGCGGTCAAGGTCATTCGGTCGCTCAACGATGAGTGACATGTGTTCTCCTAGCTCAATACGGATGTAGGGACGAAGGTTCAATCAGAACGGCGCTCGGCGCAGCCGTGGGGCGTTCGATCGATGGAGCAGCCGTCTAGCAACTGCTGAAGTGTGGTGGTGGAAAGACTCGTTCGCTTGGCTGCCTTCACCAAGCGGGTCAGATGGCGCTACCAGCTTGGCCGCCCCTGCGCACATTCAACAAGGACAGGAATATTTGGTCATCCATACTCCAGGTGTATAAGGGTCCACCCGGTCCATGTCACTAGACGCTCAGGTTGAGGAAGTTGCCGCGGAGGAAGATCAGGGGTGGATCTGTGGCGCGGAGTTCGAGGGATTCGACGCGTCCGACGACTTGATAGTGGTCGCCGATGAGGTCGATTTTGAAGCGTGTGCATTCGAGGGTGACGATGGCGTCATCGAGCAGTGGTACGCCGCGGTCCGACGGGGTCCAGTTGACTTCGTTGAAGCGGTCCTGAGCGCGGCGGGAGAATGCTTTGCAGAGTGCGCTCTGGTCCTGGCCGAGGATGTTGACGCCGAAGTAGTTGGCTTCGTAGAGGCGGGGCCAGGTCTTGGATGCTTTATCGACGAAGAATGCGATCAGCGGTGGTTCCAGTGAGACTGAGGTGAAAGAGCCGACGGTCATCCCGACGGGCCCGGACCTGGTGCCGGCGGTGACTACCGCGACGCTGGTGGGGACGTGCCCGAGGACCCGCCGGTAGGTCAGTGCCGGGTCCTCGGCGGGTGCTGCGGGGATGGTTGTTGTGGACATGGTCTGTGCCCTGCCTTAGAGGTTGATGGTCGGCTCGAGGCCCATCAGGACCCGGCCGTAGGCTTCTTTGCCGATTTCGGGGGTGACGAAGGCGTGTCGGGCCGCGATTTCGGAGTCCCGCCAGATCTGGTTCAGGACGTTGGCCTCGGCGAATGAGCCTGCGCCGTTGGCGGTCATCAGCGCATCGATTGCCTGCCCGATCAGCTCGGCGATGACGCCGGTGTCATTGCGGATCCGGGCCCGGGTCTGCAGATCCAGCAGCGTGCGGGTGTCGGCTGCAGTGTCGATGTCCAGGCACATCCGGTTCAGCAGCAAGTCCGCGATGTGCAGGTTGCTGGCCGCCTTCGCGACTCCGAGCTGATGCGTGGGGGAATTCTTCGCGTTATCGTACATGGTGTAGGCCACCGGCTTCCCGGGGAGTTTAGCCAGTGTGATTTCCAGTGCGTGCCGGGCCAGGCCGATCTGCGGTGCGATCAGGATCGCGGCAGCGACGGCGTTGAAGGCAACGTTCGCCATCCGGTCGTCCTTGAACGGGCTGAGGAAATTCGAGCTGAGCATGTTGCTCAGGCGCTGCACCCGGTACTCGGGCACGAAGTGGTCCTCCACCACGATCGTGTCGCTGCCAGTGCCCTTCATCCCGGCGACGAACCACGTTGGCTCAATGGTCCACGCCTCTGCCGGAACCAGGGCCAGCGCCATGGGATCGTCACCATCGAGCAGGACACCCAGGGTGGCCCAATCAGCGGCGAAGGAACCCGAGGAGTACGGCCACCGGCCACTGATCAGATAACCACCCTCGACCCGCTCACTCTTACTACCCGGGCTAAAGGTACCCGCCACCTTGGCCGACGGATTCTGCCCGAACACTTCCTCCTGGGCCTGCTCGGAAAATGTCGAGGCGAAACCGGTGCCGACCATCATCAGCGTCGTGACCCACCCGGTGGAACCATCACCACGGGAAACTTCCTTCGTCACCTCCACAGCAGTACGCAACGTGGCCCCAAAGCCCCCGTAGCGCTTGGGCACAAGCATCCGAAAAAGTCCGGCCTCCTCCAAAGCCGAAACCACCTCCGGAGCCACCCGGCGCGCCTCCGAACCCTGCCCGGCAAACTCCCGGATCAGTGGCACCAAATCAGTGGCACGACCCACCAACTCAGCATCGGAAACATGGATATCTGACGATTCGGCGATTGACGTCGCTGTCATGGTGCCTCTTTCATAGTGGGATGTGTTGATGGATAGTCCACCCAAGCGAACTGGGCTGCCATGCCCTTATCAGGCCTCATTCTTAGGTGAGGGTGACATGGCGAGAGTCCAGTCCACTGAGGTCGGGATTAGGAACTTCAGTACGTCGGACAACGGATCGGAGCCAATTCCTTGACTTCTGAATCAAGGCAGTCCGGCCAGAGCTGCTCCGCAGACCAGCGGTCCGAGAGGACAGGGAGACCGCCGGAACCTTGGTCCGCAACGGGTAACCGGATGGCGGTGCAGTTGTCGGCATCCGAACGTCCGACTTCCCGCTGGCAAGGCGTTGTCGATATGCCTCTGCGTTTCATCGTCGTTCCTCTCGAAGTTGCTCCGAAGTGCTTCTGACTGCGTTCAGTCTGGTCTCCACGTAGCAAAGAAAAACGGGTCAGATGACCCCTTTGACTACCTGTATTGTTTTCTGCATCACAGGAGGGTCATGGGTACCGAAGCACTGGTCAACCGTTCCTACGGCGGCCATAATCTGACGAGCTTTATCGGACGACGCCACGAAGTGGCCGAGGCGCGTGAGCTCATGTCACGTTCCCGGCTTTTGACGCTGGTTGGTCCCGGGGGCGTAGGCAAAACGCGGCTGGCGATGGAACTGTCCTCACGGTCGAGGAAGGCCTTTAGCGACGGCGTCTGGATAGTCGAGCTCGCAGCCCTCGAGGACGGTTCCCTGGTCGGATCCCAGATCGCCGCTGCGCTCAGGCTCCCTGACCAGTCCAACCGTTCCCCCGTCGACAGGATCGCGGACTACGTCCTGGAGCGCCATGTCCTCCTTGTTCTGGACAACTGTGAACATCTTCTGGACGCTGTGTCCGCACTTGCCGCAAGGCTCCTTGATTACGCCCCAAAACTCCAGGTGCTGGCAACAAGCCGGGAGCCTCTGGGCATCTTGGGAGAGCAAGTTTACAAAGTGCCACCACTCGCCGCGCCCGACGAATCGGCAACGGGAGCCGGTGCAATCGAAGCCTTCGAGTCTGTGCGGCTGCTGGTGGACCGGGCGCGCAGCGTCGACCCTGAATTCGAAATTACCGAGGCCAACCGGACCGCGGCCGCCCAGCTGTGCCAACGGCTCGACGGGATCCCGCTCGCCATCGAACTGGCGGCAGCCCGGCTGCGTTCCGTGTCCGTCATTCAGCTTGTTGAGCGGCTCGACCGTCGCTTCGACGTTCTTACAGGCGGAAGCCGGGCTGCGATACCCCGGCAGCAGACCCTCAGGGCGCTCATCGATTGGAGCTACGAACTCTGCAGCCCTGACGAGCAGCTGTTGTGGGCCCGCATCGCTGTATTCCCAGCCGGGTTCGATGTCGAGGCCGCCGAAGAGGTCTGCGGCTTCGGCCAGATCGGCCGTGGGGATGTCCTCGACCTGGTAGATCATCTGGTCGCGAAGTCACTCGTCGTCGTCGAAAATCAGAAAGAACCCCATGCGTTGGGTGAGAGGCGGCGGTATCGTCAGCTGATGACCTTCCGTGAGTATGGTGTTGAACTGCTTGATGCGATCGGCGAGTCATCTGAACTGCGCCGTCGCCAGCGCGACCACTACCTCTCCCGGGCAGCTGAAACGGTGGCGCTCTGGTGCGGGCCAGACCAGGCAATCCGGCTTGCTGCTGCCCGGCGAGAGCACGCGAACATTCTTTCTGCCCTGGACTGGTCAGCATCCACACCCGGAGAGGAAGTTGCAGGCATGCGCCTCGCAGGCCTGCTCAGGTATCACTGGATCGCCGGTGGCAACCTCAGCGACGGCCGGCGCTGGCTCGACCGCATGCTCCAGCTGGCAACCGAGCCCAGCAAAGAACGGGGCGAGGCACTTTGGGTTGCTGCGTGGGTATGCCTGCTCCAAGGCGACAGGAAACCTGCGCAGCGATATCTCACTGAGTGCCGCGCCATCGCAAACCAACTGGGTGACCAGGTGTTGGCCGCCCATGCGGATCATTGGGAAGCGCTAGGCGAGGTCTTAGAGGGCCACCTCGAGCGCGCCATGGAACTCTTTCAATCAGCGATTATCGTCCATCGCAGAATCGGTGATACGGCCTCTGCACTTACTGCACTGTTCCTTCTCGCCTGGGCCCAGATGTATGCCGGTAGAACAGAACAAGCCCTCGCTTCCTGCCTTGAAGTGCTAGGGGAAAGCGGCAAGCATGGCGAACGGTGGAGTCACGCATACGGATACGCCGTCATGGGACTCTGCCAATGGCACCTTGGCGAGCTAGACGCTGCTCGGCAGTCACAGATCGCCGCACTCGAGATTCAACGCGATTTTCTGGATGGGCTTTGCATTGCCCTGACAATCGAGCAAATGTCGTGGACGGCTGCCTCCAGTAGGCGCTATGAGTCTGCAGCCATTCTCTTTCATGCAGCCCAGGCGGTGTGGAAGGGAATCGGCACGACCATCTCCGCATTCGGGCCGCTCGAGACCGATTTCGAACAGATTTCCGCCCAGGTTCGGAGAGAACTTGGAGAGTCGCGATTTGAGGCCATCCTCAAGGGCCGCCCTGCGCTCTCTCTGGAGCAGGCCCTTGACTTGGCGTTGACTGCCGCACGAACAGCATACGTCTCACCTGCGGTCGAGGGGTCTTCGGGTGCACGAGGACGCACGGGCCAAGGCACTGCGAGGATGGAGTCCTTAGCCGCTTACCGCGATCAAGGTGGCCCGGGGCTGACAAAACGGGAAGCCCAGGTCGCGGCACTCGTCGCCGAGGGTCGCAGCAACAAGGAAATAGCCGGAGTACTCGTGGTCTCCCCCCGCACGGTCGGCGGGCACGTTGAGCACATCCTGGCAAAACTCGGGTTCACTTCGCGCACGCAAATCGCATCGTGGGTTGTCAGCCGGGACCGTCAGTCTCTTCGCAGCCCCTGAACCAGGCAGCGTGAAGCAGAGGCCTTCGCGCTGATTGAGTCCGCATCGGCCGGCCCTTCTGAGGCCGGCAGCCCTCTTCATATATGCGGTGAGTATAAGAGAGGCTCCTTCTTGGTATTTGTGGAATACGGGTGGCGGGCGCAAGCTGGGAACATCCCAATTCGCCCACTCAATGAGGAGTACCTAATGGGCACCATCCGCACTTTCATTGACAAAATCGTCAGCCCGAGCTCTGACCCGGAGCATGGCGCAGAACCAGTACTCGCCGCTGTCACCTTCCATCCCTACGGCCCATCACTGCGTCTAGTGACCTACCCGTGGTCTGGGTGGTACCTCGAGGAAAGCGTGTAGGTCCGCTCGTTGCCCTCGATTACCAGTGCGCGGGCGAAGTCGCCAACGACTGGTCCTTTCCGAGTCGACGGCAAATTGGGCAGGGCCATGCACATGACGCATCATGTGTAAGAATTTAGGCGGCAGGCGCTACGTGCGGCAGCCAGACCCAACTTGGGCCTCACCCTTGGTCGCACCTCCCCCGATTGCGCAGCCGGCCAGCACAGCCAGGATCTAACCCGATGAGAGAGCCCCAATGATCTATGAGCATGCCGAACTCCACATCAATCCAACCACTGCCGGTCAGTTTCTGACCGACTTCACCGGGGTGCGACACTTGTTGCTCGCTGCAAGGGGATGCCACTCCGTTGAGCTGCTCCCAAGCATTGACAGCCCGGACACCTATCTTCTTAGGGTGGGTTGGAAGAGAATAGAAGACCACACCGAGACTTTCCGTGACACTTACCAAGCCAAGGAAGTGGCCCGGGTCCTGACCGCTCATTGCATTGCGCCACCACGCGTCATCCATTTTGAAGGCCAGGACGCATCGGCCATGCGTTAACCGCGAAGCAGAGCTGCCTGGCGATCACTGATATCACGCCATGACGTATGAAAATTGGCGTACGGCTGGCCGATAGGAATTGCCGCAACTCCAACCCCGGTGACAGGAAGACACGTAGGCTATTCCGCTCACCTCAGATCTCCCCGAGAAGACGGGCTATTTAATCTGGCGACTTTCGTCTGAATAGCCATTGGGAGGAGCCCTGCCGAGCCTAACCCAGCTGACAGGATGAATTTTCTCAACGACGAGGCCCGTAATGATCTATGAAAACATCGAACTTCGAGTCGACCCCGATGCCGCTGACCAGTTCATAGCAGACTTCACGGCAACGAGAGAGTTGCTGTTGGAGGCAGCCGTATGCAAAGAGGCCGGCCTTCTTCGAAACGTCCACAACCCTGACACGTACTTGCTCCGCTTGGGCTGGGACAGAATCGAAGACTATACCGAAACGTTTCCAGGCGCTTTCCAGCCAACGCTTTTGGCTCAGGTATTGCCTACTGACTTTGTCACACCTGTCCGGAACTTAGACTGCTCAGCGCGTCAGGAAAACGTTCGCGGTTCCGCTGCCTTAAGCGGCAACGTAACAACAGCTGGGAAGGAAGGAATCGCAGCCACGAATGCAATGTCGAGGGTCCGAGCCGTACTGGATTCCTTGGGCGAGGACCACAAAAGTTCGATGGAAGCAGAACACTTCCGATATTTCTGCGCCCAGCTCGAACATTACGGTTCCAGTCGTAACAATCCCATCGTGACCGTGATTGATCACGTGGGCAATTACTGGCGAAATTGGCTTCTCATGATCACACGCCCAGGCCCATACCGTCCCTCTACAATCAGGAAATTACTCGAAGCGTTGGATCCGTCGCATCCGATTTCGCAGCGCATGCTGACGCTGAACCTCCGGCTTCTGGAGCGGGACGGGCTAGTCGAGCGCAGGGTAATTGATGACGAACGGAGGCATGTCGAGTACTCCCTGACACCCCTGGGTTGGGGCTTATCAAACAAGCTGCTGTCCCTGATCGAATGGATAGATCAACATGCAGGGGAAATAGAAAAAGCCTCGGCATCCTACCGCAGCGATTGATCGTCGAGTTCTCACCTGGAAAATGCGTTTATGTCGGAGCAAACAGAGTGTTCGTCGTAAACGTCCCAAACTGTCGTCGCAGAGTACACGCGGAAGAGGATGGAGGTGACTTCACAAAATCCTGCAGTTTCCCCTGCATGATCGCGGCCGGGTCTGTAAGCGCCACTTAGAGGCCCACCGCCACGGCCGTGCCGGATGACCTGCCGCCAACGCTTAGACGGCAGCAACATGTTCCGCCTTCAGGTCCCCGAGTACCAGCGGGTGGACCACTTGGCTGGAAAGGCCCAGAAGCATGCGCACGAGAGTGGACCTACCGAGCCCTGGTTTGCCGAGGAAGAATAATGCCGACAATTTGGAAATCCGGTGGGCGCGCTGGAAATAGCTGATTGAATCGAAGCACACTGGTGCAACCGTTTCTAATGCCAGCCCAGCGACACCCCGCCCATCGGCGAGGATGTGCGCAGCTGAACGGCCACCATCGCACACCTGAACTTGGAGCCTCAATACTCCCGTACGGACATCCTCGGCACTATCTGACTACCGAAGGGGCGTCTACGAGGCCCGTGCGCTGGCCCTGTTTCGGAGGTGACCTGGACTTTTAGCCTGTGTGTCCCCTGCGGGACGCCTGTCCCGGGCTGAAAATGTGCTCGTGGTCGCCTGTTGGCGCCGTAGCTCTTTGGTTCGTTGAGGCCGTCATTTAGCCGGGTGTTGGGGATCACGCCGTGGGCTCTTCACCGGCAGCGGGAACGCCGACAAACGCCTCTGTTCCTCCTGAAGACCGGGGCCCGGTTGCGTGGGATGAGCACCAGAAGGCTTTGGCCGAAAACTCCCGGTTGATACGGGATCGGACCCGACACAGCGGCCGAGGTCCTGATAGTGGCAGGAGACAACCCCGAGCGCATCAGCTCCGAGGCAGCTTTCGCCAAACTCGCGGGCATGAGCCCTATCTCCACCGCTTCGGAATGACCCCCGGCCGGCACCGCCTAAACCGCGGCGGACACCCGGCAACTCAACGCAGCCTTCTACCGCACGGGGATCGTGAGGATGAAATGCCACGACCCCACCATCGCTAACGTCACCGGTAGAACCGCGGAAGGGAAATCCAAACTCGACATGATCCGCCTGCCTCAAGCGCTACGTCATCCGCGAGATCTATACCTGCTCAAACCCACGCCGGCGACCGGCGTGGTTGCGGGTTGACAAATATAGGAGCATCAACGCGGTCGCGGAGAACTTCTTCTCCCACCTCAAAACCGAGTTCTACCACCACCTCTTCGGTTCCCGGCTCGCTGCCCGGCCCGCCGTGATGGACTACATCGAGGGCAGGTACAACCGCCGCCGACCCAACAGCCGGGCCGGCGGCAGACCACCAATAACCGCCCACACCGCATACCATCTCAGCGTCCAGAAACCCCTGGGCGCCTAACCAATAACAACGAAAACTATCTCAAAAACTCGACGAGCGTTACTGGCGGGATGCAGGCTACCGGGATTAGAAGACGACGGTATGGTTGCCATGCCGGAGAATGCGGTCGTCGCAGTGCCACGCGACCGCCCTGGTGAGCACGCGCCGTTCCACGTCAGCGCCCTTCCTCATCAGCTCCTGAACGGAATCTGCATGGTCTACGCGGATAGCGTCCTGCTCGATGATAGGTCCCTCATCGAGGTCGGCCGTGACGTAGTGGGCGGTTGCGCCGATCATCTTCACTCCTCGGTCTTTTGCCTTTTGATAGGGGCCTGCTCCAATAAAGGCAGGGAGGAACGAATGATGAATGTTGATCATTGGGACGCCGACATCTTGAAGAAACTTGTCGGAGATGATCTGCATGTACCGGGCGAGCACAATGAGGTCGACGTTTCCGCGCAGCAGTTCTAGCTGAGTCTTCTCCATAGCGCTTTTGTCCTGCGCGTTCGAAGGGACGTGAACGAAGGGAATGCCGAAGTAGCGAACATCCTCTGCAAGATCTGAATGGTTTGAAATCACCATGGCAATGTCAATCTGCAGTTCACCGCTTCGTTGCTTCCACAGCAGGTCAAGTAAGCAATGGTCGGTCTTGGACACGAAAATCGCGACGCGTTTTCGTTGTGCAGCGCTGGTGAGCTGCCACTCTGCGCCGTAGGGAGTCTCGATTTTCGCCCTTATCTGTTCCTCCAACTCGGCGCGTTTGGCGCTGAAGTGCTCAAGGTGGAACTCGCTGCGTTGGAAGAACACGCCGCCCGTGGGATCGGTCGAATGCTGGTTCAGGGAGATGATGTTCGCGCCGAAGTCCGTGAGGATACTGCTGACGGCGCTGACGATCCCCGGGCGATCTGGACACTGTATTAGGAGACGGCCTATCGTTTCTTTTTTCAGGAAAGTGGCGTCGGACGTTGATTTGGTCTCGGGCCGACGACTTATGGGCAAGGTTGTCATTCTTCTGCTCTCAACTTCTGGGCGTAGGAAACCGCGAGGCTTTGTCGCCCGGCAGGCCGGGCGACAAAGGTCTACTTATGGGACGGGTACGTTGGCCGGAACGGCACTGATGTCGTAGTCCTTGTTCGTCGGGAGGTCCAGGTACGGGAACCGCTCGACTGTTGCACGGATTGATTTGATTCGGGACCCATGATCACCCCAGTGCACGATGACTTCATTGCCGATGTGTGCCTGGTCCAGGTCCAGGGTCGTGTGCGAGATCATTTCGCGGTAGTAGTACGAGTACACAGCCAGCGATGAGACTCCAACCGGCTGACCGTCTTTGGTAACCATGTCAGCATGTCCACCAGCCGGGGATTGGGGTGTGGTTGGGAATTCGAAGTGTTTGTATTCTTCCCCGGCCTCGAACTGGGAGGCGAATACGTCGAGGATGTCTTCTTTGTTCCACTTCAGCACTACGGTTTTGCGCTGGGGATTGGCCGCCTCCGTCTCCAGCGCTGCACGGCCTATGAAGTCGTGGTCGAACTTCGCCATCCATCCCCAGTTCACCTCATATGGCGTCCTCAGCCGTGCCCTCATGTCAGCCGGGCTGAGGCTGCCCGGCAGACCTCCCGGCGTATTTGAGACCGGCGTCCCGGCACCAAAGACGGGGTGGGCGATGAATCCGGGGTCGGCGTAGGCCGCGGGCAGGAAGGTGCACCCTTGCTGGGGAAACCCGCCTTCCGTGTGGTTGACGACGTAGGTCCGCCAACCGAGGCGCTTTAGCCCGAAATGCTTGCCCGCTTGGTAAACGGCGTCGAAGACTGCAGGGCCTTGCTCGATGGGTCCCCGCAATTCATAGGCAAGGGTGCCGGACATCCCGATCCGGGACAGCTCAATTTCGACTGTTTCATCGATGCCAGGGACCTTGACCTTCTTGACGTCCAAGAAGTTGAGGCTCCGCACCTGGTCACCTAGAAACTGCTCTAGTACCTGAAGCGACGTGGGCCCGGCGACTTGGAACAGGAAAATGTTCCTGAGGCTGATATTGACGTCGATGCCCAGATCCGGTGCTTTATACATGGGCCAGGGCATGGATGCGAACTGGCGGAATGAGTCCTCGCTGTCCCGGACAGTCAGCGCGTGGTTGGCGATGAACCCGTTCTCATCCAGCATCACGAGATGCTTTGAGGTTCCGATCGGCCATTTGTAAACGTTGTTGATACTCAGCCGGGAAAGGAATTCCTGAGCATTAGGACCGCTGAAAGTTATTTCCGGTAGGCCGCTTAGATTAGAAGCGATGTAGGCGCCCTTTTTCCACGACAGCGATTCGGCCTTCCACCCATCCCCTTCCCATATGTGAAGACTGCCCAATACATTCAAATACGTTGGAACGTCCGGGTAGGCCGGCACGTCACTGATGGTTACACTCTGCGTTGCGTTGGTGTCTCCCACGATGAAACTTCTTTCTGTGATTTGAGCAGTTGGCTTGGCGCATAATTCGTTGAGTTCCAACGGGCTCAGGGGTTTGTTGGGGCGTGAGCGGGGAAGCTGGTATCAGGCTGTTTCTTCGATGAGGTCGTACCGCACAGCTTTCACGCGCTCCATGACGGATCGCAGCGTTTCGGGCTCCTGTCCCGTGATCTGCTTGATGTGTTGGGAGAGAACGGCTTGATATCCCTGTGCTACTGCCATGTCTGCTGTCACGAGCTCGTCGCTGGCCCATAGGTGCCCATCTGGATTTGGCGGCATGCTCGGGTCGTAGGTTCTGGGCATGCCTACCGAATCGAAGAAGGCCTGCCGCTCGGCCGGTGTCACCGGTGTATACGCAATGGGAGTGCCGTAGATCTCGGATCCGATCCGCGAAATATCGTCGTAGCTCAGTAGCTGGGGCCCGGTTATTTCATAGACAGCTCCTTCATGTTCCTGCGGATCCTGAAGTACGGCGGCGGCTGCCCTTGCCACGTCGGCCTTCGCCGCTGGTGCCAGGCAACCGGAGCCAGTCGCCATTTCCAACCGGCCAGTTGCAGCCGCCGGCGCGACTTGGATGCTGCTGACAATTTCGGAATAGAGGGCGTTGCGGAGAAAAGTGAAATTGAGACCTGAAGCCCGGAGATCGAGTTCCGTCTGATAGTGATCTTTGGCCGACATTGCCGGGTTGTTAGGCTGCACCCCGCTTACCGAGGTATAGACGATGTGGCGGATGCCTGCCTTTTGGGCGGCGGCGATGGCGTTGCGGTGCTCCGAAATCCTGCGTCCAAGGTTCAGTCCGCTAATGAGGAACAGCGTCTGAGCTCCAAGGTAGGCCGAATCCAGGGACTCACGGTCTTGATACTCCCCCTGCAGAACACGGATGCCCTCGGCTGCCCGATCGGACAGCTTCTCCGGCGTCCGGGTCACGAGAGTGAGATTTATGTTCGGGATGTTTTTCAACAAAAGCTTTGTTACGCGGCGCCCCAGGTCTCCTGAAGCTCCGCTGATTACTATCCGGCTCATGCCGTTTTCCTCTCAGAGGCACCTTGGCGCGTGCCAAGGGTTGATGAATGTTTACGCATTTCCAGGTCCTCTCCGTCGTTCGAAGGAGGCCAGGAAAACGCTGCCCACTTATGATTCGGGCCGGAGCAGGGTAGGAAGTGGCCCCGGCATAACCCCGAAAATTCTGGGTAGGGGCTGCCTCGTACCCGATTTCCAATGCGTCTGCGGGTAAAGCTGGTTTGAAGTCATTCGGTAGGCGGCTTCACCGATCAGCTGTTGAGGTTCCACCCAGACGGAGTAGCCTTCCACCGCCTCATACATGCTCCGCCGGTGGATTCCGTCGGCTGCGAGCCACAGAATTGAGGAGTCAGGCATGGCATCATCGACGACGCCGCACCTGATGGTTTGCTTTTGCCGGCGGACTTCAACGTATGCTCCGATAAGCCGATTCCAGTCCGGGTAATTTTCCAAGGTCGCTTCTTTCTCGGCCACGAGCTCCTGCTGCCTAGATGCCTCGCAGCCACAGGCGGAAGGCCAATTGAAAAATCTCAACCGACGGGTCCCCAGAATGTTTCTCCCCCGAAGGTGTCGGACAATGAAGTCAGAGTCTCTGGCCAGTTATCTGGGTCCACGGTCCGTCGCTCGGCCACGGGCCGTGTACTGCCATCCCATCCGATCTGCTCCATGTAGTAGTACAGCTGCATGACGTGCCCGTCCGGATCGACCGCATGGATCACGTAGTCGATGCCTGGGTGAATTTCTTGTGGCAGGTTAATTAGCTTCACTCCATGTTCGTCAAGGAAGGCTCGTGCCGCACGAAGCTGCTCATAGGAACCGAGCTGGATGCCGAAGGCTAGCAAGGTCGTATGTTCGCTGACCCCCAACCCCTTGCGGAGTTCCAGAGGGAACAGCCCGAGGCTATGGTGTTCCGTGTTGGCCCGCAGGAATACGACCCGGTGCCCGTTAACCGTGGTCTCCTCGCTTTTGGTGAGCCCCAGCCGCTCTGTGTAGAACTGCTCTGCCGCGGTCACGTCCTCGACAAAGATGCTGACAGGGCCGATGCGGACAGGTTTGAACGGCCGGGACAGAAGGACTCCGCCGACGTCAAAGGTCTTCGGCAGCTCATCCACCCACCGGTAGCCTGAGGTCAGATCTACTCCGTCAGCTTCAGCGGCGGCGAGTTCGGTTGCTTCGGACCTCGTCGGCAGCGATGGGTGTTCATTGGCCCAGGGCCACAGAACTTCGGGCTTGCTGCGGCCGTCCCAGCCGACCTGTTCAATTCCATATTCCAACTCGTTCGTGTGCCCAGTGGGGTCAGGAAAGTACGTGTGCCAATTGGATCCCGGGTCACGTCCATAGCGCTCGATCTTGTTGCCCAACGACTCGAGCCACAGGCGAGCCTCGACAACTTCACGCAGGCTCCCTACCTGCCAGGTGATTTGGTTGATAGTAAGGTCTCCACGTGCCGGAGAGTCCATGTGCTCAACCCACGGCCGGGGCATCAGGACGAAAGTGTGATGGTCGCTGTTGTGGCGGAGGAAATAGATGTTCGTGTCCGCAAGGCCATCGAGCCAGGGTCCTGAATCGTACTTCTGAAGGTCCAGGGCGTCCGCCTGATAAAACCCAAGCAGGCCTGAGTAGTACGCCAGGGAGGCACCCGTGTCCTCCACGCTGATGCCAAAGTGGTTAAGCCGGCGGATTTTAAAAGGACGGTCATAGAGGACACCGCCTACACTATGTTGCTTCTGGGTCATGTCATGTCTTCCTTGTGTGAATAGGGTGCACCTCGGCACATTTATGCGTGCCGGCATAATCTGGGCGAAGATTTATTTGGTAGCTTTGACAACTTGGTTCCGGAGTGTCCCCACGAGGCTGGAGGACACTTCGACAACATCTCCCGGCTTGACGAACAGCGTTTCTGGGTGCGATCCGTCTGCCTGCTGCTGGCTTGAATCAATGGCAGTTCCCTTGGGCGTACCGCTGCTGACAAGATCACCCGGATACAGTGTCGTGTCGGCCGACACATGCTGAATGAATGCAGCGAAGTCGTGCACCATCGATTTGGTGTTTCCGCTCTGCCTAATCTCGCCATTGACGCGGCATTCGATGGGGATGTCTTGAGGATCAAGCCCCTCCCCCACCACGATCCACGGACCAATGGTGGCAGAGGTGTCAAAGTTTTTTGAATGCATGAAATCAGGGCCGAACGAGACGTTGTCCCGAACAGACCAATCGTTGTGCAATGTGTAACCCCAGATGTATGGAAGCGCGTCATCGCTGGCTATGTCCCGGCCGCGCTTGCCAATTACAATGGCGATTTCCGCCTCATAGTCGAGGCGCTGTGTCCGCTGCGGGTAGCGCACTTCTTGTCCGTCAGTAGATACCGCGCGGTGGTCCTTTAGAAAGTACTTCGGCCCACCCTTGACGAGTCGGTCCAGGACTGCCGTAGTGTCTTCGGCCGAGCTGTTCTTGCTGGCGGCCTCCATGTGGTCATGAAAGTTGGCCAACGCGCAAAAGATACGCGCCTCTTTGGCAACCGGGGCGTGAAGTTCCACCTCCCCGAGCCTGAAGCAGAGTTGCTCGCCCCGAAGACCGCGGTCATCGTCTGTTTGGGACCACAGATGCTCGACAGCGTTGTTTGCTCCGTCGAGGGCACCTGCACCCTCAGAGATGAAGGCACTTAGCTCGAAAGGGACGTTCGCGTCCGCTTGCGCTTGGGGCCGGGCTAGGTCAGTGGTCTCTGCCAAATATTTGGCGTAGGCGGCATTGGCGTCGACCACCATTTCGTTCCGGATAATGCCAACCCGACGCTCAGGACCGAAAACTGCAACCTTCATATGTTCTCCTCATAAATTGCTGAACTGCACTGCATTGGGGTGCGGCTGAACCTGATGTTTCCTGCCAGTCAGCTACCTCTTCGCTAGGTGCCGGCATCCACGCCCACCTTGTCGAACAAGCCGGCATCACTGGGTGTCAGGCTGTAAATGGTCAAGCTTTGGATTTTTCCGTCTTTGATGGTGAAAAAGTCACCGAGCTTGAGAGGAACTCCGTTTGCGTCCAGGTCTATTTCCCCGCGACGTGCTGTCCGTTCACGATCGGCGGCCGAGGCGTTGGTGTCATGGCCCTGGAGCTAGTCCGTTTTCGTACATCCGCTTTATCGCATCATGCCTCGGACTGTCCCCGCGGCATTGATCAACTTGGCATCCGGCGCGAACAGTGCTGCTACCGCGCTGGCGGCTCCGGCCTTTACTCCGGCGAAGTATGCGTCAACGACCTCTGTCGGATTGGTCATGGTGTTCGAACTCCTTCTTCTGCAGTCCCTGCAGGGTGTGCATGTCATGGGTTCTAGGTGCCTTGCCTATGCAGACAGGTACCTGGAAGAGCCGTAAATCGATTTGTATTCGAGGTAGGCGTTGATACCCTCCGGGCCCAGTTCCCGGCCGATGCCGGAGTCTTTGAAACCGCCGAAGGGGGCCCCGAGGTCCAGGGTGTAGTAGTTCAGCCCGATCGTGCCGGTGCGTACCCGTCGTGCAACAGATAACGCCCGGTCTTCGTCCGCGCTCCAGACAGACCCTCCGAGGCCATAATTGCTGTCATTGGCTATCCGGATGGCATCCTCGTCATTTTCGAACGGGATGAGCGCCATGACCGGGCCGAAGACTTCCTCCCGGGCAAGACGGTCGTTGTTGTCGACATCAGCGAACACGGTTGGCTGGATAAACCACCCCTGTTCCAACTCGGCTGGACGACTGCCGCCCGTGACGAGTCGCGCGTTGGAATTTTTAGCTATGCCTATGTGACCCAAAACGCGATCGAGATGCCTTTCGGTGGCCATCGGACCCATTGTGACTGATGGATCGAGCGGGTTACCGAGCTTGTATGAGTCTGCGAAATTGGCGACCGCATCCACGACCTCTTCATATCGGGAACGCGCTATCAGGATGCGGGATTGAGTGGTGCACGTCTGGCTGTTGTTGAGGAACGAGGCGTTGTCCAGCCCAGACAGAAACGTTTCGATACTGCCGTCCTCGAGGAAGACCGCCGCGGATTTCCCACCAAGTTCAAGTGTGCTTCGGCGGATTAGACGTCCGCATTCTGCGCCGATGATCCTGCCGGCCTCCGTGGACCCAGTGAAGGCAATCTTGTCAACGAGTGGGTGCGACACGAGGGCAGCGCCAGCATCGCGGTCGCCAAGAACGATGTTGAGCACACCCTCGGGCAGGCCCGCTTCGCGGGCAGCATCAGCAAACATATAGGAATCAAGCGCGGTTTCCGGTGACGGTTTGAGCACAACAGTGCAGCCCGCGGCCAGGGCGGGCGCGATTTTGAACATGGCCAATGCCTGTGGGAAGTTCCAAGGTGCTATCGCACCGACCACGCCGACGGGCTCACGGCGGACTATGGTTGATCCTGCCTGGCTCGGCCGCACCTCTTCCAACAGTAAGTTCTCTATTACATCGGCATAGATCCTTAGAAGTGCTGCTGGGGCGCCGCCATTGAGCATTTGGGAAAGCCCGATAGGCATGCCGTTTTCCCGGCTGACGAGCACAGATGTGTCTTCGGCTCGCCGTTCAAGCGCTTCGGCAAACTTGCGTAGCGTCACCGCGCGCTCAGCGGCCGTACTTCTGCCCCAAGGACCATCATCGAGGGCGCGTCGCGCAGCTTTTACGGCTGCGTCAATATCCGCCTCAGAGCCCAGTGCGGCTACACCGATGATCTCACCCGTGGCTGCCTCTACCTGGTTTTGGGTTCGGCCTGTGCTCGGTTCCGCCCAGGCTCCATCAATGAAGAAGCGCATGCGATCGAGGTCGTTTGGTCGCTCAACAGTGAGTGACATGTGTTCTCCTACTTGTAGAAAGGTTTGGACTAAGGGCGTCAAAGGAAGCGCCCGGAGCGGCTTCAGGTGCGGCAGCGGTTTGTGTAAATCCGGCCCAGAGAGGCCGATTACCGACGTTCGCTCAACTGCTTTTGGCAAGGGTGAGGCGCTTGATCAGCGTCGCGGATCATAAAGGTATTGAACAAGAACACTTATATGGCAGCGTCCATTCTTCGGACCGCTTGGCCTAATGTTCAGCCGTCGAGCAGCTCCTGGCAGCGGTCCGTGGGACGGTGTGTACTTTTGTTGCAGAATGCCAGGGGTCTGGAGAGTGTCCTGCAACGCTCAGCTTTTGGGCCCACAGCTGCTGAATCTTGCTGGAAATTGTACTCAGGGTGGGTCGGCCAGCCGGGGTCTCGACCGGTACACAGGGCGTCGGCAATACTGGTTTTGAGCACTTTGACCATTGACGTCTCTGTCATGATGCCTCTCTCATAGGGAACGCTCCGCAGAACCGACAAGACGGGTTGGGTTGATCCTTGCCGCGTCAACGGCAGAGACGTCCCGAGACCAGGAGTCAGAGGTCGGATGTAGCTGAATGGGTCATGGTAGGAATTTTCGATATAGGAAGCTGGGGCATCGGCCACCGTTTCGGTGCATTCCGGCAGTCCGTCCCGGCTCCGGGACCGCGGACGGCTTTATCCGGACAGCTGGACCCTAAGGGTGGTGTGGTTTGCCGCCGCCTGGTTGCTTACTTCGAATCGGCATTGGGGTGTAAAGGTCCCGCTGCGTTTCATCGTTCTTCCCATCGAAGTTCCTGTTGCATCATCCTGTAACTGCTTCCAGTCTGATCGGCCTTTGCTTGAATAGAAACGGGTCAGATGACCCCATCTGATACCTGTATTGTTTTGTGCATCACAGGAGGATCATGAGTACTGATGCACCGATCAGCCGTTCCCATGAAGGGCACAATCTGACGAGCTTCATCGGACGACGCCGCGAACTCACCGAGGCACGCGAGTTGATGTCACGCTCGCGGCTTCTGACTTTGGTGGGCCCTGGCGGCGTCGGCAAGACGCGTCTGGCTGTGGAGCTGGCCTCACGATCCCGGAAGGTTTTCGGCGACGGCGTCTGGATAGTCGAGCTCGCTGAGCTCGAGGACGGCGCTCTGGTCGGATCGCAGATTGCGGCCGCCCTGCGGCTCCCGGATCAGTCCAATCGGTCATCCCTGCAAAGAATTGCCGACTTTGTCCAGGACCGGCACCTCCTTCTTGTTCTCGACAACTGTGAACACTTACTGGATGCGGTCTCGGTTTTGGCGGCCCGGCTTCTTGACCGCGCTGGGAAGTTGAGGATTGTCGCCACGAGCAGGGAGCCTCTTGGCATATTCGGGGAGCAGGTCTACAGCGTGCTCCCTCTTGCAGCTCCTATCGACTCGGCCTCGGAACGTGCGGCGATCGAAACCTTCGACTCCGTTCGCCTGCTGGTAGACCGGGCTCGGAGTGTTGACCCACACTTTGAAATAAACGAGAGTAACAGGCTGGCGGTGGCCCAGCTGTGCCAAAGGCTTGATGGGATCCCGCTCGCCATCGAACTGGCGGCCACCCGGCTACGCGCAATGTCCATCGTGCAACTCCTCGAGCGGCTTGACCGGCGCTTCGATTTGCTTACTGGGGGCAGTCGGGCGGCCATGCCACGGCAGCAGACCCTCAGGGCTCTCGTTGACTGGAGCTATGAACTCTGCAGTTTGGATGAGCGGCTGCTCTGGGCGCGGCTCTCAGTCTTCGCGGGCGGCTTCGATGTCGAGGCTGCCGAAGAGGTCTGCGGCTTCGGCCAGCTTACGCGCCACGGTGTGCTTGATCTGATTGACCATCTTGTTGCTAAGTCGCTGGTCATCGCAGAGGGAGTCTATGACACCCAAACAGGAGGCAGCGTCCGCGTTCGGTACCGGCAGCTCATGACATTCCGGGAGTACGGTACAGAGCTTCTTGAATCAATCGGGGAGACTACGGAAATTCGCCGACGTCAGCGGGACCACTATCTGGCCAGGGCCGCTGCCACGGTTGAACTTTGGTGTGGCCCGCACCAGGCGGAGCGGCTTATGGCAGCGCGTCGGGACCACGCAAACTTTCTTTCAGCGCTTGAATGGTCAGCCTCGACCGCCGGTGAGGAACGTGCGGGACTGCACCTTGCCGCCCTGCTGCGGTACCACTGGGCGGCGGGAGGAAACCTTGCCGACGGCAGACGGTGGCTCGACCGGATGCTTAAGTTGGCAACTGATCCTGGTCCTGAACGAGGCGGGGCCTTATGGGTTGCGGCCTGGATCTGCCTCGTGCAGGGTGACAGGGAACCAGCGCGCCGCCATATCGCAGAATGCCGCGTGATTGCAGAGAACCTGAAGGATCCGGCACTGGCGGCGCAGGCGGATCATTGGGAGGCCCTATATGAGGTATTCGAGGGTCACGTGGAGCAGGCTGTGGAGCTTTTTGCGGCGGCTATTTCCGTCCACCGCCAAGTCGGCGATACCGCGTGGGTACTCTATGCATCGTTCCTTCTCGCGTGGACGCAAATGTATGCTGGCCGGATAGAGGAAGCCCTCGCTACCTGCCGCGAGGTTTTAGAAGTAAGCAATACTTATGGCGAACGTTGGGCCCGCTCCTATGGCAACGCAGTCATGGGCCTGTGTCAGTGGCACATTGGGGACCTGAACGCAGCGCGACAGTCGCAGATCGCTGCACTTGAAACGCAACGTGATTTCCCCGATGGTCTTTGCATCGCTCTGACGATAGAGCAGATGTCCTGGACAGCTGCCTCCAATGGGCACTACGAATCTGCAGCTGTTCTCTATCATGCAGCCCAGGCTGTATGGCGTGGAATCGGCACCGCAATTTCGGCGTTCGGTCCAGTTGTAAGGGACTTCGAGCAGATGGCGGCCCAGGTACGGCGCGAGCTCGGAGCCACTGAATTCGATGCAATTCTTGCTGGCCGCCCTGAACCATCGCAAGAGCAAGCAATTGAGCTCGCACTAAGCGCGGCACGCACGGGATACGCCTCCGTAGATGCCATGATGCCCTCCACACAGGGAAGCGTCGGGCACCGTAACGCGGGGGTGGGGTTCCTGGGGCTCTACGAAGAGCAGGCGGATACTGCACTTACTAAGCGGGAAGCTCAAATTTCCGCTCTGATTGCCGAGGGCCGAAGCAACAAGGACATCGCTGCCGAACTCGTAGTGTCACCCAGAACGATAGGGGGCCATGTTGAGCGCATTTTGGCGAAACTCGGTTTCAACTCCCGCACTCAAATTGCCTCGTGGGTTTCCGGTCACGCTAGCGAAAGACTGGCCAAGGGGACGAATGATTCATCGAATGAACAATAACAGCTAATCATTTTCCTCAATAGGCCGCCCTGCCCCCTGGCGTCCTGGGACGGACAGCGCGGAAGACAGTTCGGAGACCTGGGCCGCCGGCTAGGCCGGTCCGCAAGGGGTTTCACGTCGTCCTTTGACAATGAACTTCCAGCGTTTGCTACCAAGAACCGCAGGTTTCAGGCGCCGGTACCTTCTGGACCTGCAGGACTTCGTCGCCTGCAAACAGCTGGGACGTCGTCATCACCGGCGAAGGCATCATGAACGAACAGATACTTCTCCGGTACACCGCCGATCGTCGCTGTGGCCGGTCGCTCACTCCCGGCCCAGGACCGGTGGTCCGGGACGGCCGGGCCGAAATGATAGGGCGAGGACGCACGTTGCAAGGAGCGACTGCTTTGGCCCGTCTGCGGCCGCAAGCGTAAAAAGAAGAGCGCCCCCAGGCGCAGTGTTCAGCCGGGGGACGCTCTGCTCCTGTCACTACTCGACGGGGACCGCGGTCTTGATCTCCCCTTGAGTCTTGTCCTTTTTGCGACGACCAGGCACAAGCAGCGCGACCAGGCTGATCAAGCCGATGGCCACGACCAGGGCCGACACGTAAACCGGGTCGTTACCACCGCGGACTGCCAGCAGGGTGGTGGCCGCGAGAGGAATGAGACCGCCGCCCAGGGTAGCGGACACCTGGTAGGCCAGGGAAGCGCCGGTGTAGCGGGATTCGGCACCGAACATCTCTGAAATGTATGCGGCGGTGGGCCCGTAAACCATGGCTTGGAGAATTGGGTTGCCGATCAGGAAGGCTAGGAAGAGCAGCAGGAGGTTGTCTGCAGCGACCATCAACCAGATGGGGTGAATCATGATGATCATCCCGATCACGCCCGTCACCATGACCTTGCGACGGCCGATCCTGTCAGAGAGGGCTGCGAACATCGGGATCGTGAACACATGGATCACTTGGGTCCCGAGGCTGATCCAGAGAACCTCGGATCGGTTGTGGCCTGCAGCGATGGCGTACGGCATGGCAAAGGTGGCCAGCAGGGACTGGACGGCGAAAGCCATGATCGTTCCTAGACATGCGATGACGACGGCGCGCGGATATTTGGTAATCACCTCGAGGAGAGGGTTTCGCCGGCGCTCCTGAGACAAGGCTGCCTGGAGCTGAGCTTCGAGGAAGACCGGTGATTCGGCGACCTTGAGGCGGACGAACAGTCCGATGGCCACAAGAACGGCGCTGAGAAGGAAAGGCACTCGCCAGCCCCAGCTCATGAACGCTTCCTCGGGCATCATGCTGCACAGGCTAAACACGACGGTCGCCAAGGCGGCGCCGGCGGGACCACCCATGTTAGCGAAGCTGGCGGAGAACCCGCGGCGTTCCCGCGTCGAGTGCTCCATGGCCATCAATGCCGCTCCTCCCCACTCCCCGCCGACGGCTATGCCCTGGATCACGCGCAGGGTGATCAGCAGGAGGGGTGCAAGCTGACCAATTGCTGCCTGGGTCGGGATCAGCCCGATGCAGAAGCTCGCGCCACCCATCATGAGCATCGTCAGGACGAGCATCTTCTTTCGTCCGAGGCGATCTCCGAAGGGGCCGAAGATCAAGCCGCCCAGCGGCCTGGCCAGATATCCAACAGCCAACGTCGCGAAAGATGCGATCATCCCCATTGCTGGCGACAGATTTGCGAAGTAGAGCGGGGCAAACACGAGGCTGGCGGCCAGGCCGTAAAGAAGGAAATCGTAGAATTCGATAGCGGTTCCCATAAAACTCGAAAATAGTACCGATTTCATTCGGCCGGGTGTTTTGACTGACATTAAAGCTCCTGAATTGATGTGGGTTGTACCGCCGCGCTGAAACGGTATCCTTTGGATCCCAAGTGCACCGTCGTGCAGATCGCATCCGAACACTGAGGGATCCGGAACATGGGGTCATTTCAATGGGCTTCCTCCATTCCTTTGGTGAGTGGCTTGTCCCAAAGTTGTTCGGGCAATTTCGAAAGACCATCCCTGAAACGTCGCTCGAATTCGAAGGCGGCGCGATGGACACGAATGTCGACCCAGCGCGCAAGGGAAGCGCTTATATATTGGATCTTCGCTCCTCAACCTGGCGCCGAAGATGTGGCTTGGAATCGCTCGGCGCCTACGCTGGCTGAGCGGCCCCACTATGGAATCCGGCACGTGATGGTCCGGCTCTTACTGATGCCGTGCTCGCCCTGAGCCTTAACGCGACGGTACGGGGCGAGCCACGTGCGTTCTTCAAGTCCGTCTCGGCTGGTCAGTAGGCCATTAGTAGGATCTGGTCCCGGTCGTAGTCCAAACCTGGATGTATTTCCCTCAAGTGTGTAAGTACGGAGCTGACGAGCTCGTCATCATCGTTTCCTTCCAGGAGGGAGCCGCATGGACAGGAAACATAGCGGCGTCTGTGGACGGTCACGGCACTGGTACCGCTGTGGCCGCGGGCTCGAAGCCCGAAGCAATGCTGAGGGCGACATCCCATGTGAGTGGGTTGCGGAGTTTCGCGCGCAATTGCACGAACTCTTGGCGCCGTTCGAAGGCCAGGACACCGGTTACGAGATCACCGTTGCGGAAGAGGAACAGCTCGCCGCTCTCGTTGTGGTTGGAAACCACTTGCTCGCCTCCCACCTGGTGGCCTGCCCACTGGATTCTCTGGCCGTGCTGATCCGACCAGAAGAAGGGGACGTTCACGAAGGGAACGAGTGGCTCATTGTTGAGGTAATTCACGGCATTCAGCCCGGCTCCGCGTCCCTGCTCGGCGGCGGTCGTCCAGTGCTCGATACGCATAATTGAGTCAAATCGGGCGTTGGGCCAGCGTACGGCGTCGCCGGCGGCGAACACGCCTTCGACGGTCTGGAGATTCTCATCGGCGATGATGCCGTTATCCAGTTGGATTCCCGAGGAATCCAGCCAGGAAACGGCCGGGCGCACGCCCACTCCCACGACAATCACATCGGCTGCGACCTCGCGCCCATCGCTGAGCTCCAAGAACCGGCGGCCACCCCGCTCGATCGTCCCGGTTGCTCCCACGCCGAAGAACGTTGCAACTCCCCTGCTGCGGTGGAGTTCTTCATAAACGTCGGAGACCGCTTCACCGAAGCGGATCAAGGGGTGCGCTGATAGGTCGACCAGCGAAACCTCGCGGCCGTCGCTGATCAAGGTCGAAGCGAATTCGCCACCGATGAAGCCGGCGCCGACGATGGCCACGGAACGATGACGATCTTCTACGGCTTTGCGCAGCGCCACCGAGTCGTCGAACCGGCGCAGCACGAACACGTCCTGCTGGCCTCGGAACATTGGAGGCACGATCGGTTCGCAACCGGTCGTGATGATAGCGGCCCGGTAGCTGACCTCACCGGTATCAGTGCTGACGACCCGGCCCACCGGATCGATGGCCGTGGCACGTTCTCCGAGGCGGTAATCGACGCCCTTCGCCCGCAGATCACGGGCCACCGGGTAAACGAGAGACTCGATATCGAGGTGATCCTTCAAGGGAATCTTCGACAACGGCGGCAGCTCGTAGGGCAGATGCACCTCAGCACTGATGATGGTGATCTCCAGTTCCGGGGCCCGGCGACTAACGGTCTCAGCAGCGCGCAGTGCTGCCGTGGACCCACCTATGATGACGATGTCCGTAGCGGTCTGGAGCATAGTCGTACTTCCTATCTGGATTCTGGGAGTTGAGAGTGGGTGGTCATGATCGCGAGATCGCTCCCATCGGGCAGCACAGGATTACCTCTTCGAGCTCACCCTCGCGCTCCTCCTCAACATCGGAAAGCAGCTGTTCGAGCGTGCCGTCCTGGTCGATCCTGAACACGTCCGGCATCAAGGCAGCACATGTGCCATTGGCATCACAGCGCTGCATGTCCACGCTAAGTTTGATCATGGGGAGAGACGCCTTTCGTCAGGATTATGAGGGTGAAGCAGCCCTTACGGTCTACCTTGCGGTCGTATGAGACATTTCACAAATACCAATATCCAGCCTTACCCATCTATCCAATGTATGGCTGGGGTCCTTGGCCAGGTGCAGTGGGAGCAGGCTGAAGTTCTGTCGTCCAGAGGGGACGGGCGGAGAATCCTCGCCCGCTGAAGACCGGGTGCGACTCCTGGTTGGGTGTCGCGACACGCTGGTCCGCAGGCCAGTGCTCCATCCGGTAGACGGCTCTGTCAGGGAAGGCAGAGGACCCCCGGGCCGGTCCGTTGTCGTTCAGGCGGCTCTGGGATCGATTGTTAGACGGCGTAGCCGTTGAGCGCGGCGGCGACCAGGGTGCGGATGCCGTCTGCTGTGACTGGTCGCGGGTTGGCGTAGGGGTTGCGGGTAGCCTGTTCGACGACGGTTTCGACATCGGCGTCGGTTAGCCCGAGTTCGCGCAGGGACGCTGGCGCTCCCAGATCCAGGCTCAGCTGGCGCAAGAAGGCGGCGGGTTCCTGCGCTCCTGTAGCTCGTTGCAGCGCGACGACGGCCTCAGGAGCGTGTGCGGAGTTGTAGGCCAGCGCGTAGGGCAAAACGACGGTATGCGTTTCGGCGTGCGGCAGGTTGAACGTGCCGCCGAGTGTGTGGCAGAGCTTGTGGTGGAGGGACATGGTTGTCGCTCCCAGGGTGGCTCCGCAGAGCCAGGCCCCGTAGAGGGCATCTGAGCGGGCCTCCGGGTCGGCCGGGTTCTCCACGATCCGCGGCAGTGCGTTGACCATGGCGCGCGTGCCTTCCTCTGCCATAAGGGAGATGATCGGGGATCCGTCGGGCGCGTAGAGCGCCTCGACCGCGTGGGCGATGGCGTTGAATCCGCTGGTGACGGACATGCCCACGGGCAGGGTCAGGGTCAGTTCGGGGTCGTAGATGACGCTGGCGGGCAGCACCTTGGGATCGCGGCCGGTTTTTTTCTCACCGTCGGCGGTGAGGCCCCAGATGGGGGTCATTTCGGAGCCGGCGTAGGTGGTGGGCACCGCGATGATGGGGGCCCCGAACTCCAACGCGATGGCCTTGCCCAGTCCGGTGGTGGAGCCGCCGCCCACGGCGACGTACCCGTCAGCTCCCGCGGCCGTGGCCACTTCGCGTGCGCGGTGGGCAGACTCGACCGGAACGTGCATCTCGGCTTCGGAGTGCACGCCGGCGCTGAGCTCCCCGAGCTGATCTGACACTTCCCGGGCCAGGTCCTCCTGGAAGGATGTGGAGAGGACCAGTACCCGGTGCAGGCCGAGGCTGCGGACTTCGTCGGGCAGTGACTTGAGCGAACCGGCTCCGAAGGAGACGCGCATCGGCTGGGCCTGGTACTGGAAGTCCTTCATCGGGTGATCTCCTTGATGGTTTCGCTGGTGGGTGCGTGTGGGCGGGCTTCGGGGTGCAGGACGATGTCGATGACGCCTTCGACGAAGGGCGCGGCCACGCCGAGGGTGGCGGCTGCTTCGGGATCCGTGTTGGCGGTGAAAGGCTTGACGAGGCTTTTCTTGACCGCGAACACTGCGTCCGAGTCGATGTATTCGCTGCCGCCAACAAAGATGTGGGTGGTCAATTTCTTGTAGTCAGGAGCGGCGACGATGAAGTGGATGTGGGCGGGGCGGTAGGGGTGCCTGTCGGTGGCGTGCAGCAGGTCGCCCACGGGCCCGTCGGTCGGGATCGGATAGTAGCTGGGGATGACGCTGCGGAAGTAGAACTCGCCGTTTTCGTCGGCGGTGAACATGCCCCGCCCGTTGCCGATGCTTTGGATGCCGGGCTGTTGGACGTCGTAGAAGCCTTTGGCGTTGGCCTGCCAGACATCGATCCTGGCGCCGGGCACCGGTTCGCCGGTGACCGAAGTGATGCGTCCTCGGACCACGCACACGTCGCCTTCGCTCTCGGCCGAGATGTCCTCGCCCAGGGGCCGTTCCGGGGACTTGACCATGTGGAAGGGGCCGAGAACTGTTGAATCCGTTGCGTCCGGGGTTTCTTCGTCATTGATCGTCTCGACCAGCATCGAGATTCCGAGGATGTCGGAGAGCAGGATGAATTCCTGCCGTACGTCGTCGCATTTCTGCCCGGTGACGGTTAGGAATTCGATGGCTGCTTCCCACTCCTGGATGCTGGGGGCCACTTCGCGGACGAACCCGTGGAGATGGCGGGTGAGGCTTTCCAGCACGGCTTTCAGCCGCTGGTCGGGCGTGTTCTTGAAGCTGTCGATGACGGCGGCGGTGAGCGATTCGGGCCCCAGGTCAGTGGTCATGGTGGGGGTTCCCTTCTGTTGGGCTTCTGTGATGGGTCAGGCTCCGGGTGGTAGGCCTGAAGCTGGGAACAGGCGCCGCCCGCTTTCCCGGCAAGCGCTTAGTTATAGAGCATTCCGACGTCGATCAGCGGCGGCCGGGCAGTTCGAGTGGGGAGCCCAGGCGGGCCACGATTCCGGCGGCGTCCTCGGGACGGTCTAGGCGGCTCGCTCCTGGAGGTGCGCGGGCCGCCTAGGTCCCGGATGTTCTCCGGTTCCGCGTTGACCGTCCAGCGCTGAAGAGTGCCCGCTGACCAAGACTTATGTGATCGCAATCTTCCGATCATCCTGGTCTGCACGTTCTGTCTGGGCGCGAACGAAATCGGCCAGCGCAGCCGCGGCTGCGGCCGGTTGTTCCAGCGGCGTAAAGTGCCCGCTGCCTTTGACAAGGACAAGGCGCGCATCAGGGAGCCGGCGTACAAGGTCCTCGCTCAGGTCCGGCGGGGTGATGATGTCCTCGGTGCCGCCCACAACTATGGTGGGGCACGTGATGGTGTTGAGTTCGGCCCGTCGATCCGAACGGTCGATGACGGCGCGCTGCTGGTCGACGAAAACCCGCGCGCCGAGGTCTTCGGTCATCGCTGCCACGACGCGCTGGATCTCGGGGATCCCGCGTGACACCGCCGAAGTCGTGCGATCCATTGCCGTTCGGAAGCCCCCGGATTCCACGAGGGAGATCAGGTCGATCGAGTTTTTCCGGCGGTCCTCCGGAGCGGCGATGGCCGAGGTGTTGAACAATGCCAGGGCTTTCACCCTGCCGGTGTTCCGCAGAGCGATCTCGAGGGAGACGTACCCTCCCATCGAGATCCCGATCAGGATGAATTCCTTCGGGGCTTTGGACAGGACATGATCTGCCATGGCCTGAATCGTCCTCCCTTCACCGCGAATGACCGTGCAGTCGAACTCGGCGCCGAGTTCGTCTATGACCGGCTGCCACAGGCGGGAGTCGGCGCCTAGGGCTGGAATCATGACTAGCTGGGGATGTGTCACGGGGGTTCTCCGTTTCGAGTCAGTGTGAGTGGTGGTCAGGATGCGGCGCCGTCGACGTGCAGCACCGTGCCGGAGGTGAACGAGGCCCCCTCGGAGACCAGGTAGGCGACGGCCGCGGCAATCTCGCGACCGGTTCCGGGTCTGCCCACGGGGATGGCGGCGGCGGTGGCGGTCTTCTCTTCCGCACCCATGGATTCGAACGTGGCCCGGACCCGGCCGGTCGTGGGGAGGATGAGGCCCGGGGCGATGGCGTTGACGGTGATTCCGGTACTACCGAGGTCCTTGCCGAGCTGCTTGGTGAGGCTGACGATGCCTCCCTTGGAGGCCGCGTAGGCCAGACGGGCCCCCACGGTTCCGGAAGGGCCATCGAGGCCGTCGGCGACGAGGGAAGAGAAGTTCACGATGCGGCCATAGCCACGCTTCAGCATGACCGGGACGGCGTGCTGGGCGCACAGGAACGTGCTGGTTAGGTTGCTCTCCAGGACGGAGCGCCAGATCTGCCCGCTGAGTTCGGATAGCTCGCGCACTATGGCCGTGCCGCTGCCTCCGGCTGCGCTGACTAGTGCATCGATCCTGCCGAACTCGTTCTCGATACGGGTGAACGCGTCGCCGACTACGGATTCGTCGGACAGGTTCCCCGCGATTGTGAGGACTTTGCTGCCGGGGGATCTGGCACCAAGCCGGGCTGCTGCGGTTTCGAGTGCTGGTTTGGAGACGTCAAGCAGTGCAAGGTCGAATCCGTCATCTGCGAGACGATCTGCGATGTCGTTGCCAAGACCACCCCCGCCCCCGGTGATTACAGCGACCGGTCGCTCGTTGACGTGCCTACTCATGTGTCCTCCTTCGCCGTGATCCTCGCGGCGTTTAGTTCTCGATTGGCCTTTGACGGTTTTTGATTGCGGGTAGGCGGTGAACTGCAGTTCACCGTGTGCCCGCAAACGTGGTGGTCGGGTGGTGCTTAGGGGTTGCAGGCGGCGCGCGCGAGAATGGCTTGTGCCCGAAGCAGCACGGGGGCATCGACCATCACACCGTCGACCTTGACCACAGCTTGTCCCCCTTTGACGGACTCCACGACGCGCTGCGCCCACTTGACCTCTTCGTCGCTGGGACGGAAAACACTGTGGGTTATGCCGACCTGACGCGGATGTACTAGCAGCTTTCCGGACATACCCAACTCGAGAGCGGCGTGCAGGTCCTCGTTCAGCATGGAGTCGTCGTCGAGTTTCGCGGTCACGCCGTCCAGCGGCCCGGGGAGCCCCTGGGAGCGGGAGGCGAGCACTAACAGCGATCGCGCCAGCAGCATCGAGCGTTGGTTCGGCTGTGCTGCGATGTCCGCAGCCAGGTCGAGCTCTCCGAACGCCAACCGGGCCACGCCGGGGACACTTGCCAAAGAGTTGGCTGCTAGGACACCGGAAGCCGACTCGATGAGCGCGATCACGGGTCGCTCCACCGCCTCGGAAATCCGCAACAGACCTCCTGGGATCTCGGCCTTGGGGACCATTACCCCCAAGAGACCGGGAAGGCCTATCAAAGCCTCGACGTCCTTGTCCCGTCCGATCCTCACCACTGCATGACCAGTTCCTGACAGCCAGGCTGTGACCGCTTGCAGCGCCGAGTCTTTGTTCTGTGTGCTGACAGCGTCTTCCAGGTCGACGATGACCACATCAGTCCCAGAGGCCACTGCCTTCGAGAACCGCTCGGGCCGGTCCCCCGGGACGAAGAGGAATGAACGAGCGCTCTGGAGCGTAGTTACTGGATCCTGAATGCTTAGCGGGCTCATGTAGTTTCCAGCACCCCGAACTCGGTCAGAATCCGCTCGGTGTCTTCTCCTACTTCGGGGACGCGGTTCATCACCGGCTCCTGTCCCACGAAGGTAGCTGGCGGAATCAGGGCCCGCAAGGGTCCGACTGGTGAGTCGTATTCCCGCCACCTGTTGCGCGCTGCAAGCTGGGGGTGGTCCGCGAACCCCTGCATGTCGCGTAGTAACGCGTTCGCGATGCCTGCTTCCTCGAGCAAGTCCACGACCTCATCTGCCGTGTGCCGAGCCAGTGTCTGCTCGATCACGGAGGTGAGGTCCGTGGAGTGCTCCACGCGCAGGGAATTGCGAGCGAAGCGCTCGTCTTCAGCCACTTCCGGGCGGCCGAGGACCCGGTGGCAGAAAGTGGCCCACTCGCGTTCGTTTTGGATCCCTAAGAAAACCTTCTTCGAGTCTCCGCAAGTGAAGGGACCGTAGGGGGCGATGGCAGCATGCGAGGCACCTGTGCGTTTCGGCGCGGTCCCACCGTACATGGCATAGTTCATCGGGAAGCCCATCCACTCGCCCAGCGCCTCGAGCATGGATAACTCGATGGTGGCCCCCTCCCCGGTCCGCTGGCGTTGGATCAGCGCGGTGAGGATGCCTGAGTATGCGTACATGCCAGAGGCGATATCTGCTATCGAAATCCCGACCTTGGAAGGGGTGGGGCCGGCGCCGGTGATGGAGACCAGGCCGGCTTCGCACTGCACAAGCAGGTCGTATGCTTTCTTCGTTGAATACGGGCCGTCGGCGCCGTAGCCGGAAATCGATACGTGGATCAGCTCAGGACGCTCGCCACGCAGTGCTTCGGCACCGAGCCCGAGGCGCGCTGCGGCACCGGGAGCCAGGTTTTGCACAAAGACATCGGCGCTGCGCACTAACTCGTGAACGGCATGGTTGCCCTCGGGGCTCTTCAAATCCAGTGCCACCGACTCTTTAGACCGGTTCAGCCAGACAAAGTGGCTGGCCATGCCCTTGACGGTTTCGTCGTATCCGCGGGCGAAGTCGCCAGGACCGGGGCGCTCGATCTTGATGACCCGAGCGCCCAGGTCGGCGAGTTGGCGCGTTGCGAACGGCGCGGCGACTGCCTGTTCGAGCGAGACGACGGTGAGGCCGCTCAGAGGAAGCATGTTATCGACTCCTGTTTGTGATGCCGGATGGCTGGCTGGTTCGGTGGTCTTGGAAGAAATTATTAGACTCGCAGCAGCGAGGGTGTCTCTAGGGTCTTGGTGAAGTAGAGGACTTCGGCAGCTAGCTTGGAATCGGTGCTCATGCGGCGGAACAGGTCTAGGTCCTTGTCCCTCTGGACCGGGTCCGAAGAGTGGAAGATCAATTTTTTGTTGGACGTGGCGCGGGGACTGGCCTTTTCGATGAAGGCGGTGCGGCGCAAATCGGCGTACGCATCGAGGACGGAAGCGTCCGCGTGCCCGGAGATCACGGCGACCAGGGCCTCGTTGAGAACATAGGAGTCGAATAGACCCATGGTCAGTCCGAAGCCGCCCGTGGGATTCGTGGCGTGAGCGGCGTCGCCGGCCAGCAGGACGCGGCCGACGCGGTACGTCGGAGCACTGCGTTGATGCATGCGATAGGGGGCAATGGCGTCTAGCGTCGTGCCCGCGGCCACCTCGGGCCCGAAGATCTGCTCGAGGAAGCGCGGGAGTCGATCCACGACCCCTTCTTCTGGCAGAACGGCGTCTTCCATGTAGGTGTAGCGCCACAGTCCGTGCGGACCCGAGTTGTCGATTTTCACGATGATCGCACCGAAGACGTCGTCGACATAGAACGTGGTCTGGGCCCAGCCCCTACGGTCGTCCGGGAACCGGATGTTGGCGGCAACGAACCGCTCGGGCCACGTGAATCCCTCGAAGGGAAGATCCAGGGCGTTCCTGACAGCGGAGCTTGCACCATCGGCGGCGATAAGCCATGGAGCGCGCAACTTCACGGGATTTCCCTCGTGCTCGGCGGTGACGGTCACCACTTCGCCGTCCTGAGTGACCCCGGTGACCTTGTGTCCCCAGAGCACTCGCGCATTCGGGAACTGCTCAAGGTGGCGCAAGATGATCTTGGCCAACGCGTCCTGGCCCAGGTGGAGGTTATAGGGATGGGTGACGCGGCCCTCGAGCGCCTGCAGCCCGTAGTTGATGGTTTCTCCCGTGTCCCGTACGTAATGGGCATAGTCCTGCTTGAGGAACCCGGCCTGGGTGGCATCCTCGAAAAGGCCGAGCCGTTCAAGACCGTCGAGAGTGGACCAGTGGTACAGGATGGCCCGGGGGGCATCCTGTGGCCCGGATGCGCGTTCGACGACGGTGACGTCGAGTCCCTGCTGTGCCAGGCCCAGCGCGTTGAGCAGACCGGTAGGGCCGGCTCCGGCCACGATCACCTGCTGCTGGTATTTCATGCTGCCTCCGTTGTGGACGTGCTTAGAGAGTTGAGCGTGACCGCCCTCACCTCAACCGTCACCCAGATCGCGGCATACATCAAATACCAATCTGTAGAGGTTCCCATATGCTCAATGCATGGATCTTCGGAATGTTCGCTATTTCATCGCCGTCGCTGAGAACGGCTCTATCACAGAGGCGTCCCACGCCCTGCGCATCTCGCAGCCGCCGTTGAGCATGGCGATGGCCAAGCTCGAGAAGGAGGTCGGGGTGACGTTATTCGAGCGCAAACCCCGCGGCATCGAACTCACGTCCGCCGGCGAGTATCTTCACCACGCGGGTCAGCGCCTGCTGGCCGAGGAGCGCAGGATCTCGGACACGCTGCGATCAATGGGCCAAGGGCTGGCTGGGGAACTCCAGCTGGGGTGTGAACCGATGTGCCTGTGGCGGATCGGCAGCACTAAGATCTCCGAATTCCTCTCCATTTACCGCAACGTGACGCTGGATCTGACTGACGCCAATCCCAAGGTGCAGTTGGACCGGCTCGCCGACGGCACCCTGGACTTAGCGATCATGCCGGTCGTGGCCGAGGAGCCACTCCAGCCCATCAACGGGGTGCATTTCGACGTGAAAATTGTCGATGAACTGCCACTGACTCTTATCGCCCCGAAGTCCTGGGGGCTCGATGAGAGCACGCCACTCGACGTGGCCACGCTGGTCGACGCTACATGGATCCTGCCCGCCAGAATCCCGGGGGTGCGCATCCTCTGGCGGATCTGGACCGACAAGTTCTCGTCGACGGGGGCGAACCCGACAGGGGTCATTCCGGTGCCCACGGTCATGACTGCCGCGCAGCTGGTCGGTGCCGGGGTGGGGGTATCCCTTTCCAGTGTTGAGATGGCCCGGATTCACCCCGATGTCGCCCAGATCCCCGTAATCGGGGGATGGCCAAATGTGCCCATCGCGATCGTGAGGCGACGAGATGGAGTCGTGACTCCGGTTGCCGAACGGTTCACAGCGTTGTTTTTCAACGATCAATCTCAGGCAACCGGTACACCCCTGCCTCCCCTAAACGGTGAGCGTGCGACTCGGGACATACATGGAATAGATGGATAGGGCGCCATATTGGTATTTGTGAAATGTTTCATGGGACCGCAAGGTAGACGATAAAACACCGACCTGGCCGATCGCATCCCTTCTCAGACGTAGGGCTTGCTTCGGCCTGATGATCCCGACGAAGGGCCTCCCCCATGATCAAACTTAACGTGGACATGCAGCGCTGTGATGCCAATGGCACCTGCGCTGCCCTGATGCCGGACGTATTCCGGATCGACCAGGACGGCACGCTCGAACAGCTGCTTTCAGAGGTCGGGGAGGAGCGCGAGGATGAGCTCGAAGAAGTCATCCTGTGCTGCCCGATGGGAGCGATTTCGCGCTCATGACCACCATCGTTCCCGCATTCGAACTATTCGCCCCAAACGCGACCGATCACCCTGGTGGCGCGCTTCCCGACGGAGGCATCGCTTCCGGCTCCGAGGGGTACGCTGTCTTGTCCTACCGGCTGGCCACCGACGTGCTCCGCAATCCACGGTTCGCGAACTCTGCCCTGCGCCTGATGGAAGAGTTCGGCATCAACGATGGCGCCGTACATGGTTTTCGAGCTCGCAGCATCATCATGCAGGACGGAGCGCAACAACTGCGCCTGCGCACCCCGCTTGCCCGTTTCATGGGCCCCGCGACAGTGCAGAACACCCGTGATGTGCTCGCTGACATTGTGGCGCGCATCGTGGGCGAACTCGACGACACGAAGCCAGTGGACTTTCACGCCGGTATTGATCGCCGCATCCCGTCATTGGTCTACTGTCATCTCGCCGGTGCTCCGCAAACCGACGCCCCCAAGGTGCAGGAACTTTCCGAGCGGACTCTGGCCCTGCTGGCCAGGGACCCCAGCCTGAAGCCCGATATCCTCGCCGCCTACGACGAACTGTTCGAATATCTGAGCAATCTGATGGAACGCAAGCGCTCCCACGGTCTCGGCAACGACATGCTCTCCCACCTGATGACGCTCGCCGACAACGGCAAGCTCACCGAGCAGGAACTCTTCGACGAGGCAACCTCGATGCTCGAAGCGAGTTCAGTGAATACGGGCCACCAAATCGGCCTGGTGGTATGGAATTTGCTGCGCAATCGAGAAGTCTGGCAGCAGATCGTCGCTGACCCGACGTGGATTCCTACCGCAGTCATAGAAGCGCTTCGCCTTTATCCGAGAACCGGCGTTGTGAGCAAGATTGCTATGGAGGACATCGAGGTCGGCGATATCACTATCCCCGCCGGGGCCGACGTGCACGTGGCCGTCTGGTCCGCCAACCGCGACCCTGAGCGGTTCGAAAACCCCGGTGAATTCGTTCTGGGCCGCGAGCGGAACCAGCCACTCACGTTTAGCACGGGTCCGCACAACTGCCTTGGACAAGGACTGGCCAAGGTGGAGATCGAAGAGGTAGTCGGTCACCTCGTCCGCCACTACCCACAGGCCCGCGTCGTCGAAACCGAATCCGCAATAAGCCAGACCGCCGGGCGGTGGACGATCAAACAGCTCACCGTCGACCTAGGCCCCCGACGCTAAGGTACTCCATGGAACTCACACCTGAATTGCAGCAGTCCATCACGGAACGGCTCGCCGAATATTGGTCCAGAACCAGCTACGAGGACCTCCCACGCGATGTGGTCTCCGGAATCAAAGATCACATCCTCGACACACTCGCCGTGGCCATGGCCGGAGTCCCCTCCGAGGAATCACGCCGCGTCCGTCAAGCGCTCACAGGCATCTCGAACGGCGGTCCAAGCCTCGTCTGGGGAACCCCCGAACGCCTGAACCCCGCACACGCGGCCCTCGCCAACGGAACCTCGGCCCACGCCCGGGACTTCGATGATGGGGGCGGCCCAGGGCATGCAGGGTCGGCGACTCTACCCGCGGCGATCGCTGCAGCGGAACTCAGTGGCTCCAGCGGCAAGGAACTAATCGTTGCCGCCTGCGCCGGATACGACATCAGCTATCGACTCTTGCAGGGCATCGGCGGTTTCGCCGCCCACACCGACCGCGGTTGGCACTCCACAGGTACCTTTGGCACCTTCGCCGCTGCGGCCGCCTGCGCCAAGATCTTGCAGCTTGACGCGACCACCTTCGCCGATGCCCTCGGCATCGCTGGATCATTCACAGGAGGCATCTGGGCCTTCATCGAGGACGGTGCCTGGACCAAGCGTGTGCACCCGGGCAAAGCCGGAGAATCAGGGATTGACGCTGCCCTCCTCGCTAGGGCGGGTATCACCGGCCCCCACCGGATCTTCGAAGCACCATGGGGTGGAATCTATGCCACTTACGGGAACGGCCAAGGTTTCCCCGAGCGAGTCCTTGCTGGTCTTGGGGAGACCTTCAACGTCTCCACATCTTATTTGAAGCCCTACGCATGTTGTCGAGGCAGCCACTCGGCGATTGATGCAGTGATGAAACTGATCGCCGAACGTGATCTGCGCCCCTCTAACGTCCGCTCCATCACCGTGACCGCCGGAGAGACAGCGATCAACATGCTCAACGTCGACCCGATTGAGACCGTGTTTGATGCCCAATTCAGCCTGCCCTACGCGATCAGCGTCGCACTGGATAACCGTTCTGTCGGTCTGGAACAATTCGATCGGCCCCGCATCTCGGAGCCCCAGATCCAAGAGATCTTGGCCAAGATCTCGATGGTGCTCGACGAATCGATCCAACTCGAGGACGGCCCCCGCCTTGATATCGAACTGACTGATGGCGAACATATCACTCTCCTAGCCGGGAATCCGACGGACGCCAAGGGCTCCGAGAAGAACCCCATGACGCACGCTGAGGTCGTCGCCAAGGCGCATGCTCTCCTTCGCCCATACGGCAAGGAAGCGGCCGCGAAGCTGATCGATGCGGTGGAGAATCTTGATTCTTCATCCTCCATCGACAACCTGATCGCTGCCCTCACCGCTACCTACATACGCGACCAAGATAGAGACCTAACATGACACCAAGTACCTTGACCGACCGCATCGAGCGCACGGAATATATCGCCGGGGAACCAGTGGAATCCCTCGCCGCCGTCATGAACATCGAGATGCCCTTCGGACTGGGCGCTACCGTCCCTCCGCTTTGGCATTGGCTCTATCTTCTGGAGCGCAACCGCGAGAGTGAGCTCGGGCCGGATGGGCATCCCACACTCGGTATTCCTGCACCTCCAGGACCTGACCGGCGCAGAATGTTCGCCGGTGGTCGAGTCTCGACGTTCGGGCAGCTGGAGGTTGGTGCGCCGGCAACAAAGGTCATTTCCGTGGCTAGATCAGTCGAGAAGGCCGGCCGGACCGGACCGCTGACCTTCACTACCGTTCGCCACGAGATCTTCCAGGCCGACGAGGTGCTGATTCGTGAAGAACAGGACATCGTCTACCGCGCTCAGGGAACGGGTTCCCTGCCTCAAGCTCCGACTCCGCCGGCTCCGCCCGCGGGGCCGGTGTTGAAGCAAGCAGCCGACGAACGCCTGCTTTTCCGGTTCTCCGCGCTGACTTATAACGCACACAGAATTCACTACGACCGTGACTGGTGCCTGAATGAGGGCTACGACGGTCTGGTCATCCACGGGCCTCTTCTGGCTCTGATGATGGGTGAACACATGCGCCGCGAAGGGATCGACCTGGTTGGGAAGACCTTCGGGTACAGGCTTGCCTCCCCGATGACCAAGCCTCAGACATTCTCCATCGTCCCGGGGCCGCATGGTCTGGAATACGGTGCCGAGGCGCGCAGCGCCGAAGGTGCAGTCTGCGCGGTGAGCACCTTGTCTGAGATCTAGCACGTCGTTCCAGTGCTACCGATAATCGCAACATGCGCAAAAAGATGGCGCCGCCAGGTTCCTGACTCCAGCGATATCAAGGCAGATGCCGGGCCCGTCCATCCGGCAGCCCTCTGCACGGACGACCTACACCCAGGAGCACAATTTTGCAGACGACAACGACCGAAGCCACCATCCGGGACCTCGAGACAAAGCGCTATCAGGCAGTCCTCGATCACGATTACAACACTTTCGAGGGGCTGTGCCACGACCATCTAACCTATGGACATTCCGGCGGAAACCGCGACTCACTGGCAAACTACATGACTAAACTCCGCAGCGGTCTCCTCAGATACCGTCGCATTGACCACCACATCGAGGACATTGTGCAGGTCGGGGATACCGCCCTTGTCGTAGGCCGCATGACCGCGGACGCCATCGTCCTCGGCGCAAGCAAGGCACTCGACAATAGCTTTCTTGCAGTCTGGATCAAGGACGCTGGCGAGTGGAAGTTCCTGGCCTACCAGCCGACACCACGTGCCGTCGCCATCTAAGTGCCCAAGACACCATCGCCGAAGATCCGCAGCCGGACGACGCTTGCAATTTCTGCAGGGGCCGCGGAGGAGTCGAGGAACACGCATCGTTCGGCGGGTCTCCGTGGGTCTCAAGGCGCAGGATTCGCAATGTGTAAGGCGTCCTCATCGATAATAGCCCCAGGTGTCACGGCTTTTAGCCGAGCCAACCGGCCCCACATTGTGGTGCAAGTCTTTGAACGACTCCCATGTGATTGCAATGGGCATGACCATCGAACCGGAGCACCTTGGAGCCGCAGCCCTCAACAGTCATCGGTCGCCGCATCAGACTGAACCACACCTAGTCTTCCTATCCCCCCCCTTTCAGGCCACGCCGGTTTGGGCAGTACAGGGTGTTGCTGACTGCGCGGCTTTTCGAATTCGTGATACGCCTTCTGAGTCATGTGGCGGCTAAACCAGGCCCAGCTGAGTTGCCCAAAGGATCAGCCTGGTTCCGCAAGGAGTAGAGGTAACCCAGTGAAGTTCGGCAAGCAGCCCGCTCCCGTTGCGGACATCAACGAGGCCAACCTCGAAGTCCACAAGCCCAAAACGGAAGCGGCCGGTGTCAAGGCGGTGATGGTTGCGCTGGAGCGCGCCGTGGCGCAGGCCGGGCTGACCCGCACGGCGCAGTCGCTGCTGCGCCTGAACCAGCGCGGCGGTTTCGACTGCCCGGGCTGCGCGTGGCCTGAGTCGGACAAGAAGCGCAAGGTGGCCGAGTTCTGCGAGAACGGCGCCAAGGCCGTCGCCGAGGAGAACACCCTGCGCACGGTCGGGGCAGAGTTCTGGGCGAAGCATTCCATCGCCGAACTCTCGGCGAAGACCGAGTGGGCTGGGCAACCAGGGCAGGCTCAGCGAGCCGGTGGTGATCCGCGAAGGCGAGACGCACTATTCGCCGATTTCCTGGGCGGACGCGTTCGAACTCATCGGCGAGCATGTCCGTGCCTCCACGCCGGACCGTTGCGTCTTCTACACCTCGGGGCGCACAGCCAACGAGACGGCGTTTATGTACCAGCTGTTCGCCCGGGCACTGGGCACCAACAACCTGCCGGACTGTTCCAACATGTGCCATGAATCCTCGGGTTCGGCGCTGAACCCCACCATCGGCATCGGCAAGGGCACCGTCTCGCTGGACGACATCCACGACTCGGAGCTCATCTTCGTCGTCGGGCAGAACCCGGGCACCAACCATGCCGGGATGCTCTCGGCGCTGAAGGAGTGCAAGGACAAGGGCGGCAAGGTGGTGGCGGTGAACCCGCTGCCCGAGGCCGGACTGTTCAACTTCAAGGACCCGCAGACCGTCTCCGGTGTGGTGGGCGGCGGCACGCCGCTGGCCGATGAATACCTGCAGATCAAGGTCGGCGGTGACCTAGCCCTGTTCCAGGCCCTCGCCCACCTGCTCCTGGCCGAGGAAGAGCGGAACCCGGGGACCGTCGTCGACCGCTCCTTCATCGACGCTCAGACGGACGGCTTCGACGCCTACCGCGACGCCCGCAAGGAGCTGGACTGGGACGAAACCGAGAAGGCCACCGGACTGGCCCGGACCCAGATCGAGGACGTGGCCGGAATGCTGATCCGGTCCAAGGCCACCCATCTTCTGCTGGGCCCTGGGCGTGACGCAGCAGCCGCACTCGGTGGACACCATCAAGGAAATGGTCAACGTCCTGCTCCTGCAGGGCAACTTCGGCAAGCCCGGCGCAGGCGCCTGCCCGGTCCGCGGGCACTCCAACGTCCAGGGCGACCGGACCGTGGGCATCTGGGAAAAGCCCAAGGAATGGCTCCTGGAGGCCCTCGACACCGAGTTCGGCATCACCTCCCCGCGCGGCCACGGCGTGGACGCCGTGGAGGCCATGGAAGCCTTCGAACGGGACGAGGTGGACGTTTTTGTGTCCATGGGCGGCAACTTCTCCCTTGCCTGCTCGGACACCGAAACCCTGGAAGCCGGGATGCAGCGGATCGGCCTGACCGTGCACGTCTCCACCAAGCCGAACCGCTCCCACATAGTCCACGGCCGCACGTCGCTGATCCTGCCGACGGCGGGGCGGACGGACAAGGACGACAAGCACCCGGGCGGCGCCCAGTTCCTCTCCGTGGAAGACTCCATGTCCGTGGTCCACTCCACCCAAGGCCGACTGCAGCCGGTCTCGGAGCACCTGCTCGCCGAACCGGTGATCATCGCACGGATGGCCGACGCCACCTTCGGCGAGGACCATCCGGTCAACTGGAAGTCCATGGCCGTGGACTACGATGTGGTCCGGGACCACATCTCCCGCGTCATCCCGGGCTTCCAGGACTTCAACGACCCGGTCCGGACCAGGAACGGCTTCGTGCTGCCAACCCGCCAAGGGACACCCGTTCCTTCAAAACGGACATCGGCCGCGGCCGCTTCACCGTCAGCCCGCTGGAATACCTGACTCCGCCGGACGGGCACCTGATCCTGCAGACCGTCCGCAGTCACGATCAGTACAACACCACCTATTATGGCCTGGACGACCGCTACCGCGGCATCTCCGGCGGCCGCCGGGTGATTCTGATCCATCCCCAGGACCTCATGGAACTCGGGTACAAAGGACCGCGACCTGGTAGACGTCATCAGCACCTTCCAGGGCCACGACCGGAAAGCCGACAAGTTCCGCCTCGTGGCCTACCCCACCGCACAGGGCTGTGCCGCCGCATACTTCCCCGAAGCCAACGCCCTGGTCCACAAGAAAACGTCGCCCGCGAATCCAACACCCCCGGTTTCAAAGCAATGTTCATCCGCTTCGTCCCGCACGGATGACCGCGGTTCCGGCAGCGTAGCAGAAGCAAAGGCACGTGCGAGCGTGGGCATCGCAAGGCCGGACGTCGGCTTTCAAACAACGAAGTTCCTCCGATGGAGTTAGAAGCCACCCTGGACCCCTGAAGTCGCCTCCTCAAGTCCAAGCTCGTTCTGGCCTTGGTGCAGGCACGTGAGGTCCTCTCCGCAAAAATCAAGACCGCGGCTGCCTTGTTCCAACCCACGCTCTCCCGGCTCTTCCGCGACGAAGTCAGGATGGGCTACACCGTGTGCCGCAGCCAGCCCCGACTGAGCGAGTGTTAGGCCATTTCGCCCCGACCGGCTTGCTCTACGAGTTCTGCCAGCCAAGGCCTGCGTCCAAGGTGGAACACCATTCCTTCAGGCATTCCCTTGACTGAAGGTATTGAATCCTTGATATCGATGGTGACTCGGCCACCGGCCATGGGTGCATTCGTGACGTGCAGGTCGCCGTAGGACTCGGGCAGCACGGGATCCATCCATAAGCCACCCCCGGAAGCATGGGCGTCAAATCGCATCAGGCTGGTCACCAGGAAGATTGGTGTGGTCGCTGCCCACGCCTGGGGTGAACAAGCCGTTGGATACGGAACGGGCCGGGCGTAGCGTTCCCGGCTGAACCCGCAGAACAGTTCAGGCAGCCGGCCGTCGGAAAACTCCGCTGCCTCCAACAGGGCAGTGGCGATGCACTGCGCCTCCTCAACAAAACCGTAGCGCAGAAGGCCGACCGCAGTGATGGCATTGTCATGGGGCCAGACCGAGCCGTTGTGGTAACTCGCCGGGTTGTACGCCCCCATGTCGCTAGCTAGAGTCCGTACTCCCCAGCCGCTAAACATTTCCGGGGACATTAGCCGTCCCGCCACCAGTGGCGCCTTGTCCTTGTCCACGAGTCCGGCCCAGAGGCAGTGACCCATATTGGAAGTGCAGGCATCGACCTGCCGCTTTTGGCCGTCCAAGGCAACGGCGTAGTAACCGCGATCAGGCATCCAGAACTGCTCATTGAACTGTTCCTTCAACCGCGCCGCCCGGATGGCCAAGTCGTTCCCCAAAGCCGCATCGCCGACGTCATAGGCCATCCATGCCCGCGAGAGATAGGCGACGTAAACGTATGCCTGCACCTCGCAAAGCGCGATAGGGGGCTCGGCCAGCCGTCCGTCCGCGAAGTTGATGCCGTCCCAGGAGTCCTTCCAGCCTTGATTGATAAGCCCTTTAGGGTTGAGCCGGTCGTATTCGACGAATCCGTCACCGTCCTTGTCTCCGTAGTCCCTGATCCACTCCAGTGCCCGGTCTGCGTGGGGAAGGAGGGCGGAAATCGTGTCCTTGTCGAACCCCCATCGGCTGACGGACCCCAGGACCACCAGGAACAGGGGCGTCGCGTCGACACTTCCGTAATAGACGGATTTTCCACCCAAGGACAAACCGCTGGAGACATCAAACCGGACTTCGTGCAGGATCTTGCCCGGCTCCTCCTCGCTCATCGGATCAATCACCGTACCCTGCCGGTCCGCCAGCGTTTGCAGAGTGCCCAATGCCAGCGAGGGATCCACCGGCATCGACATCTCCGAGGCCCACAACGAATCGCGGCCAAACAGGGTCATAAACCAAGGCGCACCCGCGGCCACCACGACGCGCTCTGGATTATTAGGATCCTCGATGCGAAGGGAACCCAGGTCGTCGTAGCTTCGGCGACCAATTCGTTCTATGGATCGATTTCCCATCTGCAGCACCGGAATTTTGGCCACCCATTCCTGCCGACGCCGATCACGGGGAGACAACCCGTCCTCATCGGCATGGACAAATAGGGTTTCAGAACTCGGCCCATCCACGATGGGCACCACAGCTAAGGTCGTACTCCACTTCCCGTGCGGCGCGACCGACACACGGTATGTGAGAGCCTCCTGATCAACGTCCGCTCCAGGGGCCCGCACGGCAACGCCCTTCCGGACATCCTGCCAAACAGCCCGGATCGTCAGTGTGTCGTGGTCTGGTTCGCGGGTCTGGTCCCAGAGCCGCTCGATCCGCGCCTCCTTCACCTCGAACAGATCCGCAAAATCCGCCTCAACCGTCAGGGAGACCACGCAATCAACGGCGTCTAAAGAATAATTCCAGATGCTGACTTGCTCTTGGATGCCCACCCCAACTTCTCGCAGCCGCTCCACAATCAGCGGGCTGTCTGCATACCCGTCCGAACGGGGAACGCGCGCTGCAAAGAGCGCCCTGTACGGCTCCTTCATCTCAGCGGCCAACGGCTCAAGTGGCTGGTCGTTAATTGTGAGCCTCCAACAGGACAGAATGCGGGTGTCCTGGACGAAAAGGCCGTGTGGATGTTCGGGATGTATGTCCCCGTTCTGCAAAGAGATGCAGAAAGAGGACCCCTCGACTAGGGTAACCGTCCCGGCTCCCAAAGGCCCTGCCGCCGTGTCAGCATTCCACCCAGCCATCTCAGTCCCTTCGCAAATTCGAATCGGCCCAATGATCCTCTGGGTCATGTGCTTGCGGTAGCCGCCAATTCTCCAAACGACGCTACGCTTGCTCACGCTCCTACGCCACAGGTAGGATCCGGACGTCGGAGTCGTGGGCGGTTTGAGGTCGTAGTCCTTGTGCCAAACCTGAGGACAGCCAGGGTCCGCATCAATTCTTATCTCAGGGGTGGGTGGCGAAAATTCCCTCTGAACAGCCGCTTTACTTAGGCATGCGGCGCTGCATGGCTGCGACACCCAAACCCCAAATTTCGCCGGAGACCGCAGTGAGATGGCTTAGCCTGCTGGTCCCTCATCATATAAATGGGTTAAGGGCATACCCCCGGGGGACCGCAAAGCAGCACATGCTGTGCCCCGGGCGGCGCAAAGTCAAGGGCACGGAGGGCATCGCCTTGTCCAGAGACATCGCAAAGGTCTGGAAAACCTTGGCCTCTCCCGCTATTGGACTCCTCCTGACGTCAGTCCAGCAGATCAAAATAAGCCGTACCCGAATTCCAAGCTATCGGGTGGATCAACGTCCCAACAGCCGGGTTCAGCGCGCTGTACATCATGCCATCACCGGCATAGATGCCAACGTGCCCCCAGTTGTTGGGCCCCTGTGGATTTTGCACCACCAAATCCCCCGGCTGCGGATTTTCAGTTTGGTTCCCCACGGTCCACTGATCGACACGTGGCAGGTTGATCCCCACCTGCTTATAGATCCACTGAACGTAGCCAGAGCAGTCCCAAGCTTTGAACGCCGTCCCACCCCAGACGTAGGCCCCACCCAGGCCTTCTTGAGCAAAGCGCAGGATGTCCTTCCGGATCTGGCTGAGATTTGGCGCTATTCCCGGCGGCACCGAACCGCTAGGAGAGCTGTCGCAAGATGCTGGCGCAGTGCCACCTGCGAGCGCGTCGACTATGGCCGTTGCCTCGGGTTCCCACCGCGCATACAGCTCAGGAAAGGCCGATACTTGGACAGCTTGGGCAGCGTTACCCTTGTCCATGGATTGCCAAGTAGGGACATCAAGCAGCCCGGGTGGGCTGCCGTGGTTGGGACCGCTCGGGCCGCCGTAGAAGGCCTGTGCGTTGTAGTTGGGGTCCATTAGTTGCTCGATGGTCCCCCAGCCGGCGGCTGGACGTTGCTGGGCGGTTCCGAGGGAGTCGTGGTCGCTGCCGACGCCGTCATGCCGAATCAAGAGCGAAGCGAGAACGTTGGTGTTCGCCAGGACACGGAGGCCGGATTCCTGAAGCGCCATCATGATCGCGATGATTTGGCCGTCCCTCGAGATGCCCATTTGCTTACCGACTGCTATGTAGATCCGCGCAACTGACACTTGGGCGGTTGTTAGAGCGGCTGGCGTCTGACCACGGGGCTGAATCTCCAAGCCACTGGCTCCATCCGCGGGCGGCCGGCCATTGGCATTCGCGCCGAACGAGCAGGCACCAGCAGTCGCCGCTGCGTTGGCGGCAAACACCGCCACACCAGCGCAAAACGCAAAAGCACAGACCAGGGTCAGTGCCATAAGCGCAGCGGCCGATGCCCGCAGAATAGCGCGGCGCTTCGCCCAGCCGGCCAGAACCGCGGGAGCCGGCATCAGTAGACGATCCTGCTCGGCGTCGCGTAGAAACCAACGACTACACAATGATCGATCGGGGCTGTAGCGGCCGGGGGACAATTCACCATGACGCTTACGGGAGCCGCATAGGCGTTGCGGTCCGAGTGCGATTGATCCACAACGCTCAGAGTCGCTGTGCAGACGTGAAGGCCAACCCAGGGCGCCGGGTGGTCGCGCACCTTGGCCAGCTCGCCGTCGCACACAAGGGACTGGACCGTCGCCGAACGGCGCGCCTGCTCCCCTGCCAAGGTCGCATAGGTTCCCGCGTTGACCCCGGTCGCTTCGAACTCCTGCACAAACACCGTTAGGGGGTTGGACCCGTCCGGCAGAACGTCCCACCAGTCCCGGAGCCGGGAGTAAACCTCAGAGTACGACGCCGTTCTCGTGTCCCAGGTGTAAATCGCCGTCGCTGCCGCGGAAGCAAGCCTCCGATAGTCCGTTGTGCGTGGTTCTCCGATCGCGGGTGGAGTTTCCAACGCGGAAGCTGCGGTCGGTGATGCGACTGACGATGATGTCGACGACGCCGCAGCACCAGTGGCTGCCGGGCTCGCTGTCGAAGGTGAAGCAGGCTCCGTTCGGGGCCCGCCCGCGGGAAGCGCAAGAATGAACATTGCCGCTACTATGCTCAGAATTGCCAGGACGCCGATCCACCAGGACCGCCGTTTCCCTGAGCCCAGTAGGACACGCCTCTGCAACAGCCCCATTTCTGCCTCCTCGTCCCCTTCATTGCAAGCAGTACGGTCCCACGACATGACTCAAGGGGCCGTTGTCATTCCATTCCGGAGAATCCTCCACGAAGCTTGGTACAGGCGTCGGGCGAAACCGATCTGCACCGCCACATAGCGTTCTGTTACCCCGAGCTCGGCGGCCAACGACTCCAAGGCTCGGTTTCTCTCCGGCCCGCGAACATCTCGACGAACGATGGTCGATGCAACTCGGCGGAGCACCAGGGTTGGCAAGCATTCAGCTGCGTGCTTGCAGAGATCCTCCAGGCTGCGGATGCCTGCCGGCTCCACTTCCAGGGCACTTTGAACAGTCTTCGCCGTCTGGCGCACCACTGTCACCGCATGCCACCGTCGGCGATCCTGTGGCGAGGGCGGGCCGTATCGACGCGGCGCAGTAAGACTGTCCATGGCTAGGCCCCAAACGCTCTCATTCACACTGGTTCGGGTCAGGGCAATAATCGTGCGCGCCCATTCCTGGTCTATAACCCCGTTAGCGCCTCTGTCCCAGTTCTGGTCGATAGCTAAGATTGCCAGCGCGTCAGACGAGGCTGGGCAATCACCGCCGCTTGGTTCGACCAGTAGCGGAAGGGTCTGATGGGACAGCTCACGACGAATGTGTGCGGCGCATAAGTTGCCGGCCACTCCCTGTACCCACGCCTCAAAGCGAACTCCGGGGAGTTGGCGATAGCGGCCGCGTGCGACTCCGTCCCAGACGGCCAACCGGATGTCTTGCATGACATCGTCTGCATCGCATGCTCGGCCGATCCGGGATAGACGGGATACGACGTAACGTCGTACTCCCTCGACCGCCACCATAATCTGGTCAACTGGGATTGACACAGGCTCGAGTGGCCTGGTGAGGGAAACATCAATGGTTGCTGGTGTTGGTTGTTTTTGTTGGGCTTGATTCGCCCGATCTTCGACACTCATGGTCTTCACCGCTTCGACAAAGCAGTCTCCGATAGTCCGACGCGGGTGCCCCCGCGCATGGGGTGTCAGCCCAGAATCGACCCCACCCACCATCGCAATAAAAGCTATGCAAACTATTGTCAAGAATAATTAAAGTATCGTCAAGACTGCGAGACTTACTTTTCTATACCCCTTCGGCAAGAATGGTTCCATGCCAAGGATTACCCAACCCCACGACGACGCCTGGTCGTCCGACGTCGAGGCTGCCGTCGCGACCTTTGGCAATAGGTCGCGGAACGAAATCCTCCGCTATCTTTCAGCTCACGGCCCCGCAACCCGCGGAGACATCGTGGATGCAGTGAGTGCCGGCGAGCCAAGCGTGGCCAAACACCTTCTAGCGCTTGAAGAGTCCGGCGCTATCAATGTGGACGTTGAACCCGGCCGGAGACACGGCCGGTCACCTCGCTATTCGGCAAACGCCGTCCGCATTAAGGAACTTCTGGATGCTCATCTTCGGTATCTGATGGAGAACTAGCGGCAGCCTCCTCGGCGGATGGATGCCGGCTGATGTCCTTGTTGAGATACTCGGAGATCGCTCGAAGAGTCTCCGGCGAGACATCTCCTAGGGTTCGGGCCGCGAAGGACTTCACCCGTGCCGCACGAAGGGACTTCACGAACTCAAGCTGGGAATCGATGCGCTCAGGCAAGCCGGCGTCACCACCAACCAGAAGGTAAGAGCGGTCGACGTTGAAGATGTCGCACAATGCGGTTAGCAATTCAGTATCGCTAACGAGGCGACCGCGTCCGTCCTTCATGTAGAACCAGCGGGCTCTGGAAAGCTTGATACCCCTTCCGGCCAGTTCATCCTGGACTTCGCGGAACGTCACCGGTTTTCCCCGCTCCGCTACCACTACGTCGAGGAGCAGATTCAGGCGTCGCGCAAGTTCCGCCTGTGGGGTGAGGGTGCCAGTCGAGCCCGACTCTTCACTTGGCATAGACACCCCCTCGGGACTTTCTGGCGCGGTACGGCGAGATCAGTTTTCGCGGCATTCACTGGTGTCCCCAGTATTTCGCGGGCGACCCTTTAGGGCAATCAGCCTATCCACGTTCACGAGGGCCTTCCCAGGTTCAGTAGTCAGGAGTAGCCTTCTGCTGTAGACCCGTCTACAGCAGCAATTTCTATCATTACCAGGCCCGGTCTCCATGTCGAACATCTTGATGAACCGAACACGAAGCCAAATCATCCGTTTCCTTCTCAGGAATGGGCCCGCGAGCTGCAATGAAATTGGAGCCGAAATCCGGATCTCTCCCTCAGCCATCCGCCGTCAGATCGCACTTTTGAAGGGCGCCGGGCTCGTGGAATCTTCCGCCTCATCAAGGGTTTCGGCCTCTCCCCAGAGCGTACGAGCGGCCGCCGAAGCCTTTTCGGCGACTCTATGAGGCCAGGATCTGCCGCAGGTTCGGAGAATGCCCGTGATTTGACCGGTCGCTGCGGTCACTTGTGCTTAGTCATGTCCATTCCTGCACTCAGGAGCATGAACTGCCAACACCACCCACGAAGTCAGGGAAGACAAATGGACCTTGAGTTCTTCGAGCCGGCCGAGGCAGCTGCCCTCATGCGATGCACTGAGGCCTGGCTCCGCGACGGCGCCGCCGCCGGGCGCTTCCCGCATACATGCTGGGGCAAGGGAAAGATCATTTTCACGTCCGAGCACATCCTGGAAATCGCTCGCCTGAGTGAGGTCCCAGCGCAGGCAGCACCGGCGGCGCCCGCACGGCTCATCGGAACACGAGCGAAGGGCCGGCTGTCCCCAGTGAACTAGGATGCGGTCAACGCGGCCTCAGCGGCGCGAACACCGTCAGTGGACGAATCCGGTGATTGAACGTTCCGTGGCGTCAGCGCCGGCCTGCAGCGCCTGTGGCATCAGATGGCCGTAGACCTGCTCCGTTGTCCGGGTTGAAGCGTGGCCGAGGCGCCGTGAAATGGTAAATAGCGACACTCCGTCCTGGATTAGCCACGACGCATGCGTGTGCCGGAGATCGTGAATACGTGGCGTCTTGCTCAGCCCAATCGCCTGCGCCGTCCGGACGGCCGGCACCCAGTAGTGATGCCAATACAACTTATGGACGATCCGCTGCCCTTTTGGAGTGGTGAACAGGAGTTCTTTTCCGGGACGGCTGGCTACCAGCGGGATCAGCAGCTCGACCAGTGCCGGATTGAGTCCGATGGTGCGTTTTCCGGCGCCGGTCTTCGTTGCTCCAATGTAAAACTGCGACTGCCCGTCCCGTTTCCAGGCCTTGTTGATCCGTACCGTGGGTGGCTTGGACAACAGGTCGACATCCCCCACGGTTAGCGCTGTAGCTTCGCCGAACCTTGTCCCAGTCATGACCAGGAAGCTCGTGAACGCCTTGTACCGCTCCCCCATGCCTTCCATGATCAAGCTGAATTCGGCGTGAGTGAGAAACATCGCTTCATCCTCAGCCCGGTCAAGGCTAGGCAGCTGCACTCCACGACAAGGGTTCCGGGGGATGTATTGCAGCATCTCGGCAGTGTTCATCGCTGCAGAGATAAGACCGTGAACATTGTGGATGGTCTTCGGCGATCGGCCCTTGGCCATCATCGACTTCACCCAGTGATTCATGTGCCGGTAATCGAGCTTGTCCACCGGGATGTGACCGATGACGTCCCGCACATGAAGATCCAGCATCGTCTGGTAGGTCCGGGTGGTTCCACTTGAGGGTCGGATCAGAAGGTCAATATGCTCCTGAATCACTTCGGCCACAGTCGGTACTTTCGACTGGTTCGCGAGGATTGCTTGCTGGGCAATTTCAAAGGATTGTCCGTTCGCATCCAGCAGCCGTTTAAGGGTCTCGGCTTCGGATTCGGAGGCGACAGTCAGGCCTTGTTGCTCGTGGCTCTTCGGGTCGCGCCAAAGCACCATGAAGGAGGATGTTCCGTCCTTTTTTACGCGTTTGCGGATGCTGGCCACACAAAAATGCTAGACCCGTGTCAACACTTTTGGGGTTTTTGTCAACAGTCAGGGGCCAAATAGGCCCCTGACCTGCGGAAACACTGTGCCCGAGGTGGGACTCGAACCCACACACCTTTCGATACCGCATTTTGAGTGCGGCGCGTCTGCCAATTCCGCCACTCGGGCGCGGAAACACCGAAACAAGACTAACCGACGTCGAGCTCTTCACAGAACTCAACGCTCCCTGTTGCAGTGCGCGAAACTACTCTACATGCAGATAGGCTAATTTCCAGAACCGGCTCGGCCGAGCAATAAATCATACGCAGGGACCGGGTGCAACTAAGATGGTGGAGAACCCGCCGTACGTCTTGAAGGAGATCCCGTGTCAGAACAGACGGAGTCCAAGCCCGCATCCCAGCCGGCACGCCGAGTAGTTGTCGCAGAGGATGAGACCCTCATCCGCCTGGACATCATCGAGATCTTGAAGGGCGAAGGCTACGACGTTGTCGGTGAGGCCGACAACGGTGAGAAGGCTGTCCAGCTGGCCGAGGAACTGAAGCCGGATCTGGTCCTCATGGACGTCAAGATGCCTGTCATGGACGGCATCTCTGCTGCGGAGAAGATCGTCAAGGCGAGGATCGCCCCCGTGGTCCTCCTGACGGCGTTCAGCCAGAAGGAGCTCGTGGAGCGCGCCCGCGACGCCGGGGCCATGGCCTACGTCGTCAAGCCTTTCACTCCTGCCGATTTGATTCCGGCTATCGAAATCGCGCTATCCCGCCATGAGGAGATCAGGGCCCTTGAGAGCGAAGTAACCGACCTTCAGGAGCAGTTCGCCACGCGCAAGCTTGTGGAGCGGGCCAAGAGCCTCCTGACCACAAAAATGGGCCTCACCGAGCCGGAAGCATTCCGCTGGATCCAGAAGACCTCCATGGACCGTCGCCTCAGCATGCGCGAGGTCGCCGAGACGATCATCAACCAGGTCAACTAGCACTCCCCCGCAAAGGGCGCCGCTTCCGATAGAAGCGGCGCCCTTCGTCGCCCCGGATAGGGCCGTCGCACCGTATAGCACCCGTCGCCGACGACGAACCCACCCGCCGCCGCCCACGAACCACCCGGCCCCAAAACAAGACAAGGGAGGCCCCGCCAAACGGCGGAGCCTCCCCTGCTTGATCCGAAAAGCTAATCCGAAAAGATCAAACCTTCGACTTGGCCTTCTTCTTCTCCGGCCACGGTCCGACCTTTTCCTTGCGGGCTGCGGCCTCTTCCACACGGGAAGTGTCCGCGAGGTCGCCCACCTTGTGGACCTTGAGCGAGTTCGTGGAGCCAGCCTGTCCGGGAGGCGAACCGGCCGCGATGACCACGAGGTCGCCGTTCTCTACGATCTTCATCTCGAGGAGGCTGCGGTCCACCTGGGCTGTCATGGCGTCAGTGTGGCCCACCATCGGGACCAGGACGGGCTGGATGCCCCAGGTCAGCGCCAACTGGTTCCAGACGTGCTCCACCGGAGTGAAGGCGAAAACCGGCTTGACGGGACGCAGGCGGGACAGTCGGCGGGCCGAGTCGCCGGACTGGGTGAAAGTACAGATGTACTTTGCGTCCAGCTGGTCGGCGATTTCGACGGCGGCACGCGTGATGGCGCCACCGCGGGTCTTGGGCTTGGTACCGAGCGGAGGAACGCGCTCAAGACCGTGCTCTTCGGTGGACTCGATGATCCGGGCCATGGTCTTGACCGTCTCGATCGGGAACTTGCCCACGCTGGTCTCGCCGGAGAGCATGACTGCGTCGGCGCCGTCAAGCACTGCGTTGGCGCAGTCCGAAGCCTCGGCCCGGGTGGGACGCGGGTTGTCGATCATCGATTCGAGCACCTGGGTGGCCACGATGACCGGCTTGGCCCAACGGCGGGCCAGTTCAATGGCGCGCTTCTGGACGATCGGCACTTCCTCGAGCGGGAGTTCCACGCCAAGGTCCCCGCGGGCAACCATGATGGCGTCGAAGGCGTCGATGATTTCGTGGAGCTGGTCCACTGCCTGGGGCTTCTCGATCTTGGCGATGACCGGCACGCGGCGGCCCTCTTCGTCCATGATTTCGTGCACGCGCTTGATGTCGGATGCATCACGGACGAAGGACAGTGCCACCAGGTCAACACCGCGCCTCATAGCCCAGCGGAGATCGTCCTCATCCTTTTCGCTCAGTGCGGGGACGTTGACGGCAACGCCGGGCAGGTTGATGCCCTTGTTGTTGGAGACCCAGCCACCGACGGTCACCGTGGCGACCACCTTGACGTCGTCAACCTCGATGGCGCGAAGGGCAACCTTGCCGTCGTCGATCAGCAGTGCATCGCCGATGTTGACGTCTTCGGTCAGGCTCTTGAGCGTGGTGGAGCAGATGTCCTTGGTACCCGGGACGTCCTCGGTAGTGATGGTGAAAGTGTCACCGACGGCAAGTTCGTGGGGGCCGTCGACAAATCGACCCAGACGGATCTTCGGGCCCTGCAGGTCAGCCATGATGGCAACCGGCTTGTGAAGCTGGGCAGCGGCTTTGCGGACGTTCTCGTACGTGGTGTCGTGTACCGAGTAGTCGCCATGGCTCATGTTCATGCGGGCGACGTCGACGCCGGCTTCCAGCACCGCGAGGGTGTTGTCATAGCTGGAAATTGCCGGTCCGAACGTTGCCACGATTTTTGCGCGTCTCATATACCTACCCTAGTAGTGTGCTGCGGTTGGAGTTGGGAAAGCGTGGTGCGCCGGTCCTTAGAGGACCGATATGGCCCGGTCGGTGGGAGCCACCGGCGCGGGAAGAATAGTGCTGCCCATGAGGTACTTGTCGACGGCGGCAGCGCAGGCGCGGCCTTCGGCGATAGCCCAGACAATCAATGACTGCCCGCGACCGGCATCGCCTGCCACGAAAACGCCCTCGGTGTTGGTCATGTAGTACCCATCCCGGGCCACGTTGCCGCGGCCGTCGAATTCTGCGCTGACCTGTTCGGTGATACCGGCAGGTTCTGCACCCGTAAAGCCGAGCGACAGGAACACCAGGTCGGCGGGAATGACGCGTTCCGTACCGGCCTTCGGCAGGCGCTTGCCGTCCACGAACTCGGTCTCGGCCACTTTGACCCCTGTGAGCTTGCCGTCTTCTCCGACAAATTCAACAGTGGAAGCAAGGTAGGTGCGTTCGCCGCCTTCTTCGTGTGCGCTGGCGACCTCGAAGAGCGTAGGGAACGTCGGCCATGGCTGGTGCGAGGCGCGCTCAAGCGGCGGCTGCTTGCCGATCGCGAGGGTGGTGACGGACGCAGCGCCGTGGCGGTGTGCCGTGCCGAGGCAGTCGGCGCCGGTGTCGCCGCCACCGAGGATGATCACGTGCTTGCCCTTGGCATCGATCTGGCCCTCCACGGTTTCACCGGCAACCACGCGGTTGGCGGGCACCAGGTAATCCATGGCGAAGTGGATGCCTTCGAGGCCGCGGCCGGGGATGGGAATATCGCGCGGAACGGTAGCGCCGGTGGCGATCACCACCGAGTCGTAACGGCGGCGCAACTGCTCCCACGTCACGTCGCTTCCGACCGCCACACCCGTGCGGAAGCGGGTGCCCTCGGCCTTCATCTGCTCGACGCGGCGGTCGACCTGTTCCTTTTCCATCTTGAAATCGGGGATGCCATAGCGCAGCAGTCCCCCGATCTTGTCGTCGCGCTCGTAGACGGCTACCGTGTGTCCGACGCGCGTCAGCTGCTGTGCGACGGCAAGCCCTGCGGGGCCGGAGCCGACGACGGCGACCGTCTTACCGGAGAGACGCGCCGGCGGAAGGGGTTGTACCCAACCGTTTTCGAAGGCGTCGTCGATGATCGAAACTTCAACCTGCTTGATGGTCACAGCGGGCTGATTGATGCCCAGGACACAGGATGCTTCACACGGCGCAGGACACAAACGGCCGGTGAACTCCGGGAAGTTGTTCGTCGCGTGAAGGCGCTCGATCGCTTCCTCGCCCTTGCCGCGCCACGTGAGGTCGTTCCACTCGGGGATGAGGTTCCCCAAGGGGCAGCCCTGGTGGCAGAACGGAACGCCGCAGTCCATGCAGCGGCCTGCCTGGCTCTTGAGCACCCCCTTGTCCTGGGCCTCATAAACTTCTTTCCAGTCCATGATGCGGACGGGAACAGGACGGCGTGGCTGCGTCTCGCGCTGCCGGACTTTCAGAAATCCGCGTGGATCAGCCACCGGTTACCTCCAGGATTCGAGACCATACTTCTTCGCCATCGGGATCAAGGCCTTCTTCGATAGCGTCGAGACGGGTTTGCAGGACTGCGGCATAGTCGCGCGGCAGAACTTTGGTGATGCGGGCTGCTGTGTCATCGAAGTTTTCGAGCAAGCGGCCTGCGAGGACGGATTCGGTTTCTTCCAGGTGCTTGACCAGAAGGCCGTGGACGATGGTGCGGTCCTCGTCGTCAAGCTCGAGCAGCTGCAGTTCGCCGGAATCCAGGGCCTGCTTGTTGACCCGGGCGGGCTGGAGGTCCAGCACGTAGGCGGTACCACCGGACATGCCGGCGCCGAAGTTGCGGCCGGTGCGGCCGATGATCAGCGTCTGGCCACCGGTCATGTACTCGCAGCCATGGTCACCGATGCCTTCAACGACGGCGGCGGCCCCCGAGTTGCGTACCAGGAAGCGTTCGCCCACCTGGCCGCGCAGGAACATTTCGCCGCTCGTGGCGCCGTAGCCGATCACGTTGCCGGCGATGACGTTGCGTTCCGCCTGGAAAACGTTGGTGCGGTCCGGGCGGACGATGATGCGTCCGCCGGAGAGTCCCTTGCCGACGTAGTCGTTGGAGTCGCCGAACATGCGCAGGGTGATGCCTGCCGGAAGGAAGGCGCCCAGCGACTGCCCGGCGGTGCCCTTCAGGGTGATGTCGATGGTGTCGGTGGCGAGCACATCGATGCCGAAGGTCTTGGTTACGACGTGCCCCAGCATGGTGCCGACGGAACGGTCCGTGTTGATGACGTCGACGGCGATCTTCACCGGCGTGCGGTCGCTCAAAGCTTCGGCGGCCATGCCGATGAGGCGCTGGTCGAAGTGTTTGTCGAGCTCGTGGTTCTGGCCGGTGAGGTTCCGCAGCGGAACGTCGTCGTCGAACTCGAGGCCGTGCAGGATCGGGTCGAGGTCGAGTCCCTCGGCCTTCCAGTGGTCGATAACTTCACGGGTGTCCAGGACCTCGGCGTGCCCGATGGCTTCTTCGAGGCTGCGGAAGCCGAGTTCGGCAAGCAGCTCACGGACTTCCTCGGCGAGGAATTCGAAGAAGTTGACCACGAACTCCGGCTTGCCGTTGAAGCGCGAGCGGAGCTCCGGGTTCTGGGTTGCGACGCCGACCGGGCAGGTATCGAGGTGGCAGACGCGCATCATGATGCAGCCGGACACCACGAGGGGCGCGGTCGCGAAGCCGTACTCCTCGGCACCCAGCAGCGCAGCGATGATGACGTCCCGGCCAGTCTTGAGCTGGCCGTCCACCTGAACCACGACGCGGTCGCGGAGCCCGTTGAGCATGAGCGTCTGCTGGGTCTCGGCGAGGCCGAGCTCCCACGGGACACCCGCATGCTTGAGCGAGTTCAGCGGCGAGGCGCCGGTTCCGCCGTCGTGCCCTGAGACGAGCACGACGTCGGCCTTCGCCTTGGTGACGCCGGACGCCACGGTGCCGATCCCGACTTCGGAAACGAGCTTCACGTGCACGCGTGCCGAGGGATTGGCCCGCTTGGCGTCGTAGATGAGCTGCGCGAGATCCTCGATCGAGTAGATGTCGTGGTGCGGGGGCGGGGAGATGAGCCCGACGCCGGGGGTTGAGTGGCGGGTCCGGGCTACCCAGGGGTAGACCTTCTGCGCCATCAGCTGGCCGCCTTCACCGGGCTTGGCACCCTGGGCCATCTTGATCTGGATGTCCTCGGCGTTGGTCAGGTACAGGCTGGTCACGCCGAAACGGCCGGAGGCAATCTGCTTGATGGCGGAGCGGCGCTCCGGGTCCAGCAGGCGGTCCACGTCTTCGCCGCCTTCCCCGGTGTTGGACTTGGCGCCCAGCCGGTTCATGGCGATCGCGAGTGTTTCGTGGGCTTCCTTGGAGATGGAGCCGTAGCTCATCGCTCCGGTGGAGAAGCGCTTCACGATGCTCGAAACCGGCTCGACCTCTTCAAGTGGCACCGCGGGCCGCAGGCTGTCCTTGAACTTCAAGAGCCCACGGAGGGTCATGAGGTTCTCGGACTGGTCGTCGATTCCCTGGGTGTATGACTTGAAGATGTCGTAGCGGCGTTCGCGTGTGGCGTGCTGCAGGCGGAAAACAGTCTCCGGGTTGAACAGGTGCGGTTCGCCGTCGCGGCGCCACTGGTATTCGCCGCCACCGAGCAGCGGACGGTGCGGCAGCTCGATGCCGCCTTCCGGGTAGGCCATCTGGTGGCGCGCGGAAACTTCGGCGGCGATGACATCCAGGCCGACGCCACCCAGCTGGGAGTGGGTGCCCGAGAAGAATTCGTCCACGAGGTCCTGGGACAGGCCCAGTGCTTCGAAAGTCTGGGCGCCGGTGTAGGAGGCCACCGTGGAAATGCCCATCTTGGACATGATCTTGAGGACGCCCTTGCCGAGGCCCTTGATGAGGTTGTAGACGCCGTCTTCGGGAGTCACGCCAACGACTTCGCCGGTGCTGATGAGCTGCTCCACGGATTCCATCGCCAGGTACGGGTTCACGGCGGAAGCGCCGAAGCCAACCAGCACAGCCACGTGGTGCGTTTCGCGGACGTCGCCGGCCTCGACCACCAGGGCGGTCTTGGTGCGGTTGGCGCTGCGGAGCAAGTGGTGGTGTACCGCACTGACGAGCAGCAGGGACGGGATGGGGGCCCACTGCGCGTTGGAGTCGCGGTCGGACAGTACGATGTACTGCACGCCGCGGTTGATCGCACCGGAAACCTGCTCGCAGATTTCGGTCAGTCGGCTCCGGAGCGCTGCTTCGCCGCCCTCCGGACGGTACAGTCCGCGGACCTTCATGGCGACCTTGTCGCCGTCGGCGTTCTCAATGTTGGCGATCTTGGCGAGCTGATCGTTGTTGATCACCGGGAACGGCAGGGAGATCTGCGGCTGGCGGACCTGCCCGACGTCGAGAAGGTTGCCGTTGGGACCGATGGCGCACTTCAGCGAGGTAACGAGCTCTTCGCGGATCGCGTCGAGGGGCGGGTTGGTGACCTGGGCGAAAGACTGCACGAAGTAGTCGAACAGCAAACGCGGGCGCTTGGACAGCACGGCAACCGGGGTGTCGGAGCCCATGGCGCCGAGCGGTTCGGCCCCGGTGCGGGCCATCGGCCCCAGGAGGATCTTCAATTCCTCGGTGGTGTAGCCGAAAGTCCGCTGGCGGATGTTCACGGACGCGGCCGTGTGCAGCACGTGCTCGCGCTCGGGAAGCTCGTTAAGGTCGATCAGGTTGTCCTTGACCCATTCAGCCCAGGGGTTGGCTGCGGCCACCTCGGCCTTGACCTCGGCGTCGTCGATGATGCGACCGGCTTCGGTGTCCACCAGGAACATCTTGCCCGGCGAAACACGGCCCTTCTTGACCACCTTGGCTGGCTCGACCTCAATCACGCCGACTTCGGAGGCGAAGATGATCAGGCCATCTTCGGTGATCCAGTAACGGCCGGGGCGCAAGCCGTTGCGGTCAAGGGTTGCACCAACGAGGTTGCCGTCCGTGAAGGACACTGCCGCGGGACCGTCCCACGGCTCCATGAGCAGCGAGTGGTACTCGTAGAAGGCGCGGCGGGCCGGATCCATCGTGGCGTGGTTTTCCCACGCCTCGGGGATCATCATCATGATCGAGTGCGTGATGGGCCGCCCGGAAAGCCAGAGCAGCTCGGCAACCTCATCGAAGGACGCGGAGTCCGAGGCACCCGGCGTGCAGATGGGGTACAACTCCTCCGGCGAATCGCCCAGCAGCGGGTTCGCGAGCTGGGACTGTCGCGCCCGCATCCAGTTCCGGTTGCCCTTGACGGTATTGATTTCACCGTTGTGGGCGATGGTGCGGAAGGGCTGGGCTAGCGGCCATGACGGGAACGTGTTCGTGGAGAAGCGCGAGTGCACGATGGCCAGCTTGGTCTTGAAGCGCTTGTCCGAGAGATCCGGGTAGAACGGCTCCAGCTGGGCCGTGGTCAACATGCCCTTGTACACGATGGTGCGCGAGGACAGCGACGGGAAGTACACGCCGAACTTGTTCTGCGCACGCTTGCGGACACGCCATGCCCGGGAGTCCAGTTCATTCCGATCCAGCACTTCGCCAGTGGCGGAAGCGAGGAACGGCTGTGCGAAGTAAGGCATGCAGGCACGGGCCATGGCGCCGACCAGGTCCCCCACTACCGGCACTTCTCGCCAGCCAAGAACTGTCAGGCCTTCATCTGCCGCAAGCGCCTCGATACCGGCCTTTGCGGTCTCGGCTTCGCGGGTTTCAGCCGGCAGGAAGGCAGTACCCACCACGTACTGACCGGGTGCGGGGAGCTCGAACTCAGTGACGGCCCGGAAGAATTCGTCCGGAACCTGCATGAGGAGCCCGGCACCGTCGCCCGTGCCTTCGTCGGCGCCCACGGCGCCCCGGTGTTCAAGGTTGCGCAGGGCAGTCAGGGCCGCTTCCACGATGTCATAGCCGGGTTCACCACGCAGCGTGGCGATAATGGCCAGGCCACAAGCGTCCTTCTCCTGGTCAGGGTTGTAGAGTCCCTGGGCTTCCGGGAGCGCAGCGAAACGCTTGAAGGGCGAGATGGCACCCTGCGGTTCGACTGTTCCGGACCAGCTTGGGTTATGAAGATGGGTCATTGAAGACGTCCTTCCTCGAGATCGTGCGAATGGAAGGGACAACGTTGGCCCCACCTTGCCTGCCGTGTGACGGGCATAACAAAGCGCTAGTTACTTGAAATTGTAGGTCAGCGGGCAAGACGCAACGAACAGTTACGCATGTCCCTGACCCAAGCTTGACCGCGGAGCCTCTGTGTGCTGCCGGGCGACTGCCAAGGTGCCACGACGCTGTGGCCGGGGGCCTCTGGGCGGTAGCCCGGTTCCCCTGTGCCGTAGCGCTGGCTACTTGGTGCTGCCAGCTTCCGGCCCGGATCCGGGGGCGCTGCTGGCAGTGGTTTCGGTGGACGCGGAGCCGGAATCCGACGTGACGCCGGCATGTGACTCCTCGGCCGTTTCCGTAGGCTCAGCAGTATGGCCCAGATCGCTTTGGTTATTCCGGAGATTACCATGCGCACCGGTATCTGAGACAGATCCGTCCGTATCATGGGCCTTCGGATCGGTCACAATTGTGCTGTTCGTCCCAGCAGCAGCCGTCTCATCGTCCCGGGCACTTGAGTCAACCGTGGCGGCCTCATCCTCTTCGGCGGTCACCGCGGCCGGTTCCCTGCCGGGAAGGTACGCGGTGTCCGGCTCCGGCCTGCCGCGCAGGCTCAGGACGATGAAGATGATGAGCGCTGCGACGAAGACGAAGATACTGGTCCATACGTTGAGTCGCGTGGTGATGCCGAAGAGGTTGATCTGTTCGGCATCGTCGATCCGCAACGCTTCGATCCAGACGCGGCCAAGCGTGTAGTAGATGGCGTACAGCCAGAAGAGCCTGCCGCGCCGGAAATGGAAGCGGCGGTCCAGGACCAGGAGGACCACGACGCCGATGATGTTCCAGAGCGATTCGTAAAGGAACGTCGGGTGGAACAGGGTGTCACTCGGCATTCCAGCCGGAAAATTGGGGCTGTTCGGGTCTATTTGGAGGCCCCATGGCAACGTGGTGGGTCCGCCGAAGAGTTCCTGGTTGAACCAGTTCCCCCAACGCCCGATCGCTTGCGCCAGCAGGAGCCCGGGGGCTGCGGCGTCGAGGAATGCAGTCAGCTTGACGCCGGAACGGCGGCAGCCGAGCCATGCACCGACAACGCCGAGAACCACGGCACCCCAGATGCCCAGGCCGCCCCGCCAGATCTGCGGGATCAGGGACAGGTCGCCGGTGCCGTTGAAGCCAGGGCCGAAATACGCGTCCGGCGAGGAGATGACGTGGTAGAGGCGGCCGCCCACAATGCCGAAGGGGATCGCCCAGATGGCGATGTCCCACAGGCTGCCTTCGGGGGTGCCGCGGCGCTTCCAGCGCACGGCGGTGAGCCACAGGCCCAGGATGATGCCGAGAAGAATGCACAGGGCGTACGCATGGATGCGGAGAGTCCCCCACGGCAGCGGAATATCAAATCCGGACCATGAGGGGCTCGGAATGCTCATGGGAGCCATTGCCGCGACGTGGAGGAGACTCTGCATTGTCTACGCTTTTCCTTTTCTAGGCCTGCGCTGTTGCACGGCCGAGGCCTGCGCTGAGGTTCTTGGTGAGCTGTGCGACGGCGTCAACGCCGCCGTCCCGGATGGCCGCAACCAACGCGGTACCGACGATCACGCCGTCGGCGTATGCCGCAATTTCCCGGACGTGGCCTGCGTTGGAGACTCCGAGCCCGACGCAGACCCTTTCGGCACCGGCCGCATGGGTATCGGCGACAAGCTTTTCGGCGCTGCTGCTGACAGACTGCCGCGTTCCGGTGACGCCCATGATGGAGACGGCGTAGACGAAACCGCGGCTCGCCTCCACCGTCATGGCCAGGCGTTCGGGGGTGGACGACGGTGCCACGAGGAAGACCCGGTCGAGTCCGTATTTGTCCGATGCCGCGAACCATTCGGCAGCCTCGTCCGGAATGAGGTCCGGCGTGATGAGTCCGGCTCCCCCGGCTTCGGCCAGCCTGCGTGAGAACTCGTCGACGCCCATGCGCATCACCGGGTTCCAGTAGGTCATGACCAGCACGGCGGCGTCGGTGGCTGCGGTGATGCCCGCTACCACGTCGAAGACGCTGGCGACGCGGAAACCGTTGGCGATGGCCTCTGTAGTCGCGGCCTGGATGACAGCGCCGTCCATGACGGGGTCCGAATACGGGATGCCGATTTCAATGAGGTCCGCGCCGTTACGCGCCATGGCAATGCCGGCGTCGATGCTTGACTGAACGTCCGGGTATCCTGCCGGCAGGTATCCGATCAGCGCGGCCCGGCCTTGTGCCTTCGCACGGTCGATCGCGGCAGCGGACTTGCTGGTCATCTGCTCAGTCATTAGTTCTGGTCCTCGCTTGCTTCTTCAGTGCTGATCTCAAGGTTGCTGCGTTCGGACGGGCCCTTGGGTTTGCGCGTGGAGAGGGTGGTGCCCTTGACGTTGCCGTTTTCATCCAACATGTCGAACCATTCGGCGGCCGTTTCCACGTCCTTGTCACCGCGCCCGGACAGGTTCACGATGATGATCGTGTCGGCCGGGTTTTCCTTGCCTTCTGTGAGCTGCTTGCCCACTTTGATGGCACCGGCGAGGGCGTGCGAGGACTCGATGGCGGGGATGATGCCTTCGGTCCGGCAGAGCAGGCGGAACGCGTCCATGGCCTCGGTGTCCGTGATGGGCTCGTAGGTGACGCGGCCGATGTCCGCGAGGTAGGAGTGCTCCGGACCGACGCTCGGGTAGTCGAGGCCTGCGGAAATCGAGTGGGACTCGATGGTCTGGCCGTCTTCGTCCTGCATGAGGTAGGACCGGGCACCATGCAGCACGCCGGGGCGTCCGAGGGTGATGGCGGCCGCGTGGCGTCCTGTTTCGACACCGTCTCCGCCGGCTTCAAAACCGTAGATCTTCACGGAGGCGTCATCCAGGAAGCTGTGGAAGATGCCGATGGCATTCGAGCCGCCGCCGATGCAGGCGCAGACGGCGTCCGGAAGTTTGCCGGTCTGCTCCAGGATCTGGGCGCGCGCTTCCTCGCCGATGACCTCGTGGAAGAAACGCACCATCGCCGGGAACGGGTGCGCACCCGCCGCCGTGCCCAGCAGGTAGTGGGTGTTGTCCACATTGGAAACCCAGTCGCGGAGGGCGTCGTTGATGGCGTCCTTGAGCGTTTGCGATCCGTTGGTTACGGGAACCACTGTGGCGCCCAGGAGCTGCATGCGGGCCACGTTGAGTGCCTGGCGGCGGCAATCCTCGGCGCCCATGTAGACGACGCATTCCAGTCCGAGCAAGGCTGCAGCGGTGGCGCTGGCCACGCCGTGCTGGCCGGCGCCGGTCTCGGCGATGACACGGGTCTTGCCCATGCGCTTCGCGAGCAAAGCCTGGCCGAGGACGTTGTTGATCTTGTGGGATCCGGTGTGGTTCAGGTCTTCGCGCTTGAGGAAGATGCGCGCGCCGCCGGCGTGCTGGGAGAAACGCTTGGCCTCCGTGAGCAGCGACGGACGGCCCGAGTAGTTTTTGTTGAGGTCCTTCAGCTGGGCAAGGAACTCAGGATCGGCCTTGGCTTTCTCGAACGTGTCCTCGACCTCGTCCAGGGCGGCGATGAGGGACTCGGGCATCCAGCGTCCGCCGTAGGAGCCGAAGTACGGCCCAGCGGCGTTGCGGAGCGAGGCTCCACCTTGTAGGAATGCGTCGGCCACATTCTCTTGCGAGTTGGCTGTTGATGCGTCCACCATCAGTCTCACCGTCCTGTTCAGTTGGTAGTTGGGTTCTTCCAGGGCCGCAGGACAGCTACCAGCCGCGTTCTCCGCTGCTGTCCGGGTCCACGCCGCGAATCAGGCCTGTCAGGTCCTGACGGCAATGGCGGCAGCTCCGGCCGCCTTGAATTCACTGATCCGCTCGCGCGGGGTGGAGTCGCTCACAAGGGCTTCGCCCACGAGGATTGCGTGGGCACCGTTCCCCGCATAGTGCGCGACGTCGTCGGCGTTCCGCACGCCGGACTCGGCCACGACAACCGCTCCCGCTGGAATGTTTCCAGCGAGCGAGGCAAACAGGGAGCGGTCGACGTCGAGCGTCTTGAGGTTGCGGACGTTCACCCCGATGATCCGCGCCTGGGCTGCGGCCGCACGCTCGATCTCCTCGGGCGTGTGGGTTTCCACCAGGACGTTCATGCCGAGCTCGTGGCTCAACGCGCTGAATTCACGCAGCTGCTCGTCTGAAAGCGCGGCGACGATCAGCAGGATGAGGTCCGCGCCGTGGGCACGGGCTTCCCAGATCTGGTACTCGTCAACCGTGAAGTCCTTGCGCAGCAACGGAATGTCGACGGCGGCCCGCACCGCGTCCAGGTCCGCCAGGGACCCGTTGAAGCGCCGCTGTTCGGTGAGGACGCTGATCACGGAGGCGCCGCCGTCGGCGTATTGCACTGCCAGCGCAGCAGGGTCGACGATGCTCGCGAGATCGCCCTTGGAGGGGCTGCGGCGTTTGATTTCCGCGATGACCTTCAGTTCGTCACGGCTGGCTGACGGCCCGCCCAAGGCAGCCCAGGCGTCCAGCGCAGGCGCAGCGGCCGCGGCTCGCTCTTTCAGCTCGTCAAGGCCGACAAGGCGGCGGCGGGCCTCCATGTCCTCCCTGACACCGACGATGATGTCATCAAGAACGGTCACGGTCAGTGGCCGGCGTTCTTCAGCTTGCTGCCGTCGACGCCGTAGCCGGCCTTGCGCATGGCCCAGCCGGCAATCAGGCCGGCCACCATCACGACGATGCCGGCGATGAAAATGGGGGTGCTGGCGATAACAAAGGCGATGGAGGACACCAGGGCGCCTACCAGCATGACAATCACGCAGGTCCACGCGGCCGGGCTGTTGCCGTGGCCGATGGCGTCGCTGTGGCTCGCAGCGGTCACAGGGGCCTTGCTCGCGGACACTGTGGTTTTGCTCATGTGAAAATCTCCTCAGGATGAATACTGCTTACATTCTGCCATTTATTGACGGCACCCGGGACATCGTCCGACGTCCGGACAGTCGGGTCTTACGTGGGGTCTTCTCCGCGCGAGAGGCTGTCCCAGCTGTCGATCTCATCGACGGGACCGGAACCGGCGAGGGCTGCCCGGCTGGCGACGTCGTACTTGGTGCGCGCCTTCCAGTGCCGGCCCGCGAGCGGCAGCAGGCCACCACACAATGCCAGCAACCCTGCAGCCACGACGGCGAGTACCGGGAACACGGTGGACGACGCAGCGGCGTGTCCACCCGAAATGCCGGTGGTCGCCGCAATGGTTCCTTGCGCCGCACCGAGGGGGTCTGCCAGGACAGTCACCGCGGCGACAATGATGCCCGCCGAGGCAAGCACGATGATCGTTGCAATGATCCAGCGCGAAACCTTGCCCGCAATGGACGATGCCAGTCCGCCGGCAAGGGCGACGAGCGCGAGTGCGGTCACCGCGGTTGCGGCCTTGCTCCCCTGTACGTGGAGGTCGGCATTGGCCGCGGCAGCGGGATCCAGGCGGACGTTTATCCAGGTCTGGGTGGTGGTCCCGAAAACGGCGAGGGCAAGAATTGCCATGGCGAGCACGACGTTGCCCTTCCGTGCCCACACGGGAGGCTTTGTGCTGGCCGTCTGGGGGCGGGCAGTGCTCACAGTGCGGGGTTCCCGTCCACGACGGTATCCGCGGAAACCGCGTCCGGGGAAATGTTGTGGAGCGATCCGGCGGTGTGCACGGCACGCAAGGGGGCAGCCGCCTTGTTCACGGTCTCGAGCGCTTCGGAAGGTTTGTGGGAATCGGCCACGATACCGCCGCCGGCCTGGACATACGCCCGGCCCTCGCGCAACAGTGCCGAGCGGATGGCGATCGCCATGTCCATATCGCCTGCGAAATCGAGGTAACCCACGACGCCGCCGTAGATGCCCCGTCGGTGCGGTTCGAGTTCGTCCAGGAGACGCAGTGCGCGCGGCTTGGGGGCACCGGACAGCGTGCCGGCCGGGAAGGTCGCCTTGAGCACGTCGTATGCCTTCGCTCCGGGAGCCAACTCTCCGACCACCGTGGACACGAGGTGCATGATGTGGCTGAAGCGTTCGACCTCCATGAACTGAGTGACGTCCACGGTTCCTGCCACGCAGACCTTGGACAGGTCGTTCCGGGACAAGTCCACGAGCATCAGGTGTTCCGCGCGTTCCTTCTGGTCCGCGAGCAGCTCGGTAGCCAGCGCCTTGTCGGCCTCAACGGTCTTGCCTCGGGGCCGCGAACCGGCAATCGGGTGGGTGATGACCTCATTGCCAGTCACGGTCACGAGGGCTTCGGGAGAGGAGCCGACGATCGTGTATTCGCGGCCGTCGGGATCTTCGAGGCTGAAGAGGTACATATACGGGCTCGGGTTGGTGTTGCGCAGCACGCGGTAGACATCCAGCGGATCCGCGGCACACTCCATTTCAAACCGTCGCGAAATGACCACTTGGAAGACCTCGCCGTCGACGATCGCTTCCTTGCCGCGATCGATCGCGTTGAGGTACTCCTGCTCGTCCCAGCGTTCCTGGACGCTGGACGCGAAGTCGAGTGCTTCGGACTGCAAGACCGATACCGGTTGCTTCACGGGCGTGCTGATCTGGTCCAGCAGTCGCTTCACCCGGGCGACGGCGTCATGCCAGGCTTCGTCCACCCGTTCGGAACTGTTGTCGAAATTGATGGCGTTGGCAATCAACAAGACGGTGCCGTCCATGTTGTCGTGGACAGCCATGTCCGTCACGAGGTTCAGGGCAAGTTCCGGCAGGTGGAGGTCATCCTCCGGGGGGCTGGTCAGCTTCTCCCAGTGCCGGACGGTTTCCCAACCGAGGAAGCCGACAAGGCCGGAGGTGAAGGGAGGAAGGTCCGGGAAGCGGTCGGTTTGCAGGGCCGCAATGGTGTCGCGGACGGCGTCGACGGGGCTCCCGTCGACCGGCACGCCGACGGGAGGCTCGCCGATCCAGTGCGCCTGGCCGTCCTTGCTGGTCAAGGTGGCGCGTGAACGGGAACCAATGAAGGAATAACGTGACCATGCTCCGCCGACGGCTGCCGACTCCAGGAGGAAGGTGCCCGGCTGGCCTTGGGCCAGCTTACGGTAGAGCCCGATGGGAGTTTCGGCGTCGGCCAGTACCCTGAGCCGGACCGGGATGACCCGGCTGTGCGCGGCGAGTTCGCGGAACTCCTCCAGGCCCGGGCTGATGATTCCAAGGTCCTGCATGGTTTGTGTTCTCCGCCTCTTCTTGTGTGCTTGCCTCAATGGATGGTGTGTAGCGGGCTAGTCCCGCTGGCCGGTGACGGCGGCGAGGCTCCGGCCATCGAAGCAGGTGCGTGTGCCGGTGTGGCAGGCCGCGCCTACTTGGTCGACGCGGACCAGCAGGGCATCGCCGTCGCAGTCCAGGGCCACCGATTTCACGAACTGGACGTGACCGGAGGTGTCACCCTTGCGCCAGTATTCCTGGCGGGAACGGGAGAAGAACGTCACGCGTCCCGTGGTCAGGGTCCGGTGCAACGCCTCATCGTCCATCCAGCCGAGCATCAGCACTTCGTCGGTGTCGAACTGCTGGATGATCGCGGCCACCAGGCCGGCGGAATCGCGCTTCAGCGCGTTGGCCAGCTCCTGCGGGAGCGGACTTGCGGGCACGACGGCGGGCTCCGCGGCAAAGGCGGCAGCGGGCGTGGCTGGGGGTGTTGACTGCTCAGACATCAGATCAAGTCTAGTGCCTCATATGGAGCCGAAATTCAGCGGCGGTTCCACTGCGCAACAGAGCGGGTCTCGTGCTAGTTTCACAAGTGATGCATTTCGTCGATCCCTCCCGCGAAGTACTGGCCGAAACACTCCTGGCGGCCGGACCTGACTCCCCCACGCTCTGCGAAGGGTGGCTGACAAGGGACCTCGCGGCGCACTTGTACTTGCGGGAACGCAAAGCGGCCGTCGGCATCGGCTTGGTCATCAAGAGCCTCGCCCGGGCCTCGGACAAAGCCACGGCCAAACTGGCCTCCAAGCTCAAAACCACGGAAGATTACGCCGAGCTGGTGAATACCTTCCGCTCGGGGCCGCCCGCCTTGTCTCCCCTCAAGATCAAGGCCCTCGACGAGTCCTCCAACCTCATTGAATATTTCGTGCACACGGAAGACATCCGCCGGGCCGGAGACCGTTGGGCTCCACGGGCCCTGGACGAGGAATACTCGGACGCCCTGTGGGACGAATTGATCAAGCGCGCTGCAATTCTCTACCGCGGCGTGGACCTCGGGATCGTCTTGGTCCGCCCCACGGGTCCCCGCCATGTTGCCAAGCGGGCTCCCGTATCCGTCGCCATCGTGGGCGAACCCGGTGAGCTCCTGATGCACGCCCACGGCCGCACGCATCACGCGCTGGTCACCTTCGAAGGCCAGCCGGACGCCGTCGCCCTTCTTCAGTCAGCCGAAGTCGGCCTCTGACCCGCTGTTAAACCCCAACTGACTCGCAGTTGTTGTCGTTATGAGGATTCTAAACGACGTTAACTGCGAGTCAGTTGGGTTGGGTTGGGGTGGGAACCGCTAGCGGACCAGGAAGCCGGCTTGGCGGATCGCGGCCTTGACCTGGGCGATCATGTCATCCGGACCGAAATGGAACACCGAGGCCGCCAGAACGGCGTCTGCACCTGCTTCCACTGCGGGCGGGAAATGCGCCGGTTCTCCAGCGCCGCCGGAAGCGATGATCGGGATGTGGACGGCCGCACGGACCAAGCGGATGAGTTCGAGGTCGAAGCCGTCCTTGGTGCCGTCGGCGTCAATCGAATTCAGGAGGATCTCCCCCACACCGCGGTCCGCGGCTTCCTTGGCCCACGCAATGGCGTCGATTCCGGTTCCCTGGCGTCCGCCGTGGGTGGTCACCTCGAAGCCGGAAGCCGTGGGCTCGGAGCCGGGCCTCGTCCGCCGCGCGTCCACCGACAGGACCAGTACCTGGGATCCGAAATGGCGGGTGATCTCGTCGATGACGTCCGGGCGTGCAACGGCGGCCGTGTTGATGGAGGCCTTGTCCGCGCCGAAACGCAAGAGCTTGTCCACTTCGGCCACGCCGCGGACACCACCGCCGACGGTGAGCGGGATGAAGACTTCCTCGGCGGTGCGTCGAACGACGTCGAACGTGGTTTCCCGGTTGCCGGAAGACGCCGTGACATCAAGGAACGTGAGCTCATCCGCCCCGGCGTTGTCATAGCGGTGCGCCAGCTCGACGGGATCTCCGGCGTCGCGAAGACCCTCGAAGTTGATGCCCTTCACCACACGGCCGGCGTCGACATCTAGGCAAGGGATGACCCGTACTGCTACAGCCATTGCTACTCCTGGAATTGTCTCTCTTGGATGGCGTCAGATGCGGCAGGCGTGGATGCTGCTGACCAGGATGGCGCGGGCGCCGAGGTCGTACAGTTCATCCATGATCCGGTTGGTTTCCTTTTTAGGAACCATGGAGCGGACGGCGACCCAATCCGAGTCGCGCAGCGGCGACACGGTGGGCGATTCGAGGCCCGGGGTGAGGGTGGCGGCTTCTTCCACAAGATCCTTGCGGATGTCGTAGTCCATGAGGACGTACTGACGGGCGACGAGCACGCCCTGCAGGCGCCGGATCAGGACCTCGATTTCCTTCGCGGTGCCGTTTGCGGCACCACCCTCGCCGGTGCGGCGGATCAGGACGGCTTCGGACTTGAGGATGGGCTCGCCGAAGATCTCCATTCCGGCAGCTTTGAGCGTGTTTCCGGTTTCGACGACGTCCGCGATCGCGTCGGCGACGCCGAGACGCACGGAAGACTCAACGGCGCCGTCGAGGCGGACCACCTTGGCTTTGACACCGCGCTCGGCGAGGTAATCGCGCAGGAGGCCGTCGTAGCTCGTCGCGAGGCGCTTGCCTTCAAGCTGCTCGACGCCGGAGAAGTCCCCGACGGGGCCGGCGAAACGGAAGGTGGACGCGGCGAAGCCAAGGGGAAGCAGCTCTTCTGCTTCGACCTGCGCGTCCAGCAGGAGGTCGCGGCCGGTGATGCCGACGTCGAGCGTTCCTTGGCCGACATACACCGCGATGTCGCGGGGGCGGAGGAAGAAGAACTCAATGTCGTTGTCGGGATCGACCATGACCAGTTCGCGGGTATCGCGGCGCTGGCGGTATCCCGCCTCGGACAGCATCGCGGAGGCGGCTTCGGACAAGGATCCCTTGTTGGGGACGGCTACTCGCAGCATTGGGGACTTTCTTGGGGAGTGGAAGGGGATGTTTCAGGCATTGGGCTCACGACACTGTTCCCAGAAGGACTGGTCTCAGACGACTGGTCTCAGACGACACTGTGCTGCAGTGAGCGCGGGGGCCACGCTGGGCTCCGCCAGGACCTTTCAGGTCCGGGCGGAGTGGACGTGGCTACAGATGCTTGTAAACGTCTTCCAGGCTCAGACCCTTGGCGAGCATCAGGACCTGCAGGTGGTAGAGCAACTGGGAGATTTCCTCGGCCGCGGCTTCATCGGATTCATACTCTGCAGCCATCCAGACTTCGGCGGCTTCCTCCACGACTTTCTTGCCGATGCCGTGGATTCCGGAGTCCAATTCGGCGACGGTGCGGGAGCCTGCCGGACGGGTCGCTGCCTTTTCGCTCAGTTCTGCGAACAGCGTCTCGAAATTCTTCACGCCCTACAGCCTACTTGCTCGGGGCCGGTGACCGCCTGTCGGGTCATTGCATGACGGAAGGGATGTGAGCGAACGCACAATGCGCCGGCACGCCCACATCCCTTTCGTCGATTCCTAGGTGTACTGCTTGAGGGTCAATGCAGTGGCGAGCGCTGCAGTCACGGCTTCGTGCCCTTTGTCCTCGGACGAGCCTTCCAGTCCGGCGCGGTCCAGGCCCTGCTGCTCGGTGTCGCACGTGAGCACGCCGAAGCCCACCGGCACGCCGGTGCGAACGCTTACTTCAGTGAGTCCCGACGTCGCCGCCTGGCACACGTAGTCAAAGTGCGGCGTACCTCCGCGGATGACGACGCCGAGGGCAACGACGGCGTCAAAATGCGGCGCGAGCCGTGCCGCGGCGACGGGAAGTTCAAAGGACCCCGGGACGCGCAGCACGGTGGGCTCGGCAATGCCTGCTTCCTTTGCGGCACGCAGTGCTCCGTCGAGGAGCCCGTCCATAATCTGGGTGTGCCAACTGGCTGCCACGATGGCGAGTCTCAGCTGGTGGGTTTCCTCCGGATTGAGGGTGGTGAGGTCGATGGTGGGGGCGCCGTGTCCGCTCATGGGTGCGTGGTAGTCCGTTCAGTGTTGATGGTGCAGTTCAGTCTTGCTGGTGCAGTTCAGTCTTGTTCGAGGTCAAAAGTGCCGGTAGCTGCATGGGTACCGGCCGGTTCGGTGTCACCGAGGGTCAGTCGGTGGTCCATGCGGTCCTTCTTGGTCTGAAGGTAGCGAAGGTTTTCTTCACGGGACGGGACCTCGGTGGGCACCATTTCAACCACCTTCACGCCAGCCGCGGCAAGACGGTTCTGCTTGTCCGGGTTGTTGCTCAGGAGGCGGATTTCGTGAAGGCCCATTTCGGCAAGGATCTGGGCAGCCGCTTTGTAGCAGCGGGCGTCCACAGGCAGCCCGAGCTGCTCGTTGGCCTCGACCGTGTCGAATCCGGCCTCTTGCAGGGCGTAGGCCTTGATTTTGTTGGCCAGGCCGATGCCGCGGCCTTCCTGTCCGCGCAGGTAGAGCAGGGTGCCGCCCTCTTCACGGATCAGCTCAAGGGCGTAGGCCAGCTGCTCGCCGCAATCGCAGCGGTACGAGCCGAATACGTCGCCCGTGAGGCACTCCGAATGAAGGCGCACCAGCGGGGCCTTGCCTGCACGCGGCGTTTTCGGGGAACTCACCGCCAGGTGCTCCGCGCCGGTGGCAAGGTCGGTCCATGCTTGTGCCACGAACTCACCGAAGGCGGTGGGTAGCTGGACAATCGGGCCGCCGCTCACGGGATGCGGTGCGCGCGCGTGCGTGCCGCCGTCGTGCGTTGTCGCTGTGGTCATCGCTGCTCCTCGTTTCCTGCCGCAATTGCAACCTGGTGCTCAGCCTCCGACGCTACAACATAAGCCACGAGATCCTCGATCGAAATCAGAGGACATCCATGCTCGGCAGCGAACTCCCGGAGGCTGTCCAGGCGCATCATTTCACCATCGTCATGTACCAACTCGGCGATCACGCCCACCGGGGCGAGTCCCGCAAGCCGGCAGAGATCAACTGCCGCTTCCGTGTGTCCCGGACGTTCACGCACTCCCCCCTTAACGGCCCGGAGCGGAAAAATATGCCCGGGCCGGGTGACCGACGACGGCGTGCTGCTTGAATCAGCCAGAATCCGTGCCGTCAGGGCCCTGTCCGTTGCGGAAATACCGGTGCTTACGCCCAAAGCAGCATCACAGGACACCGTGTAGGCCGTGCCCTTGGCGTCTTCATTGACCAGGACCATCGGCGGGAGCGCCAGGGCATCAGCCCGCGAGCCCTCGAGGGGAACGCAAATGACTCCCGAGCTGTAGCGGATGGTCCAGCCCATGAGGGCAGGAGTCGCGTGTTCGGCGGCGAAGATGATGTCGCCTTCGTTTTCGCGGTCTTCATTGTCCACGACAATGACAGGACGGCCGGCTGCCATGGCCTGAATAGCCTTCTCGACGGGGTCCAGCCCCTGACGTACCACGGTGGTACTGCCGTTGCGTGCCGCGCTCACAGGGCAGCCTCGCCGGCAGTTGCCGGGGAACGGAAGGACAGCAGGCGCTCGGTGTATTTCGCGAGAACGTCCACCTCGAGGTTGACGCGGCCGCCTGCGGCCTTGGCCCCGAGCCCGGTTTCGTCCAGCGTGGTGGGAATGAGTCCCACTTCAAACCAGGGGTTCTCTTCTTCGGCCGGGCTGACGGCGGTGACGGTGAGTGAAACGCCGTCGACGGCGATCGACCCCTTTTCGGCGATGTACCGTGCCAGCGGGGCTGGCACGGCGAAGCGGAGGCGGTCCCAGTTGCCCAGCGACTCGCGCTCCAGAAGCTGCCCGACGCCGTCGACGTGCCCCTGCACGACGTGGCCGTCCAAGCGGCCGCCAGCCTGGACACAACGCTCGAGGTTCACAGTGTCACCCGCAGTCAGTTCGCCAATGGTGGTCCGTACGAGGGTTTCACCCATGACGTCGACGCTGAACTCCCGGCCGTCGATGTCCGTTGCGGTGAGGCACACGCCGTTGACGGCGATGGAGCCGCCCAGGCCAAGCCCTTCAGTGGTGCTGGGGGCCGTGAGGCGCAGCGTGGCGCTGGCCTCGCCGTCGTGCTCGACGGACAGGACCGTGCCTTGTTCAGCAACGATTCCGGTAAACATCAGTGTCCTCCTGTGGTGGTGTCCGAGGCGTCCTTGCCCGGAAATGGTTCGTGGTGTTCGGTTTGGGACTTGGTCCAAGCCGGCTTGTTTCCGTCCGATGGTCCGGACCTCAAATGCAGCCGCAGGTCGCGACCCAGTGCATGGACCGCACCGCCGCCGGCGTCGTCCCAGTTCCAGTGCTGGGCGTCGGCCAGGGTGGAGATGCCGAGATCCGTCAGGGCCGGTGTACCCGAGCCCAACAGGGTGGGCGCAACATACACGATCAATTCATCCACAAGACCCGCGGCGAGGAAGGCGCTCAGGATGCGGGAGCCGCCTTCCACCATGACGTGCCGGACGCCTTCAGCGAACAGCGACTCCAAAGCTTCTGAAGGATCGCGGGTTGGCAGCTGGATGAACTTGCCGTCAGTCCCCCGCACCGCGGCATCCGCGGGGACCTCGCGCAGTCCCATGACGGCCCGGACCGGCTGGCTTGGCGATTCCGTGCCGTCTGCTTCCCGCGCCGTCAGCCGCGGGTTGTCTACCAGGACGGTTTCGGTGCCCACGAGAATCGCGTCGATCAAACGACGCAGTCCGTGGTTGTCGGCCAACGATTCCGGGCTGGAGATCCATTGGCTGGTCCCGTCCGTGGCCGCGATCCTGCTGTCCAGGGTCTGGGCGATGTGAAGCGTGACGAACGGGCGCCTCGCTTCCACCGCATTGAACCACTCGCGGTTCAGCTTCCAGGCCTCGGCGGCGGCCAGCCCGGACTGCACGTCCACTCCGGCAGCGCGCAGCGTGCCGGCACCTCCGGCGGCGGGATCGTGGGGATCGTCCACGGCGTAGACTACGCGGGATATCCCGGCGTCAATGATGGCCCGCGCACAAGGTCCCGTGCGCCCTACGTGGTTGCAAGGCTCCAAGGTGACCACCATGGTTGTCCCGGCGAGGTCCAAACCCTTTGCCCGCGCCTTGGCGATCGCGTCCGCCTCGGCGTGGGGAGTGCCGGCGCCGCGGTGGTAGCCCGTGACGAGTTGTTCTCCATTGGGCCCGAGCACAACCGCGCCCACCAAGGGATTGGCGCCACGGTGTCCCCGGAGGGCCACGTGCAGTGCGGTTTCCATGGCCGCAGACTCAGCCTCCGGGGAATTCAGCTTCAAGGCGTCGCTCATGAAAGGGCTCCTGCAGGTTCAGGCTCGGGCGTTGGCCTGAGCGGACGGCTTTCACGTCGGTCTGCGCGCCACCAGACAAAGAATCCGGCAAGTGTGAAGAACCCGTAAAAGAGGTACATGAAAGCGCTGGCAAAGTAGCCTGCGCTGAAAAGCAGCGGAACCCCCACAATGTCCACGGCAACCCAGATCAGCCAGAATTCGGTCCAGCCGCGCGCCATCCCATACGTCGCCAGAAGCGAACCCATGAAGGTCCAGGCGTCTGCCCACACAGGAGGGTAGGAACCCATGGAATCGAAGACGGGAGTCAGGGCGGCTGTTCCCGCAATCATGGCTGCCGCCATTGCGATCCGCACTTTGGGGCTTGCCCATCCAGGCACAATGGCGCGGCCGTGGGTGCCTGATTGGAGGCCTTGGCGCCAGCGGTACCAGCCGTAGGCTGCGACGCTGATGAACATGATCTGGCGTCCGGCCTGGCCCCACAGGGTTGCCGGCGAGGCGGCACCGAAGACGTTGCCAAGAAAGACGGTCAGCAGGAGCAGGTTGCCTGCGATTCCGATGGGCCATGCCCAGACTTTGCGGCGCATGCCGCCCAGGGCGCTGGCGAGCCCGAATATATTGCCTAGCACTTCGCGAAGAACAAGGACAGATCCGCCTACGGGAATCTGTGCTTCGAAGAGCCATCGCAGAAAGTCCATGTCGTTCCTTCCCTCGAATGCCGCGATGGCTCCGGGGGTGTACGACAGCGCGATGCCGGGCGCACGGAAAGCCCAAGCATGACTGTACGTGCTTCTCCCATCCAGACTTTAACTGTCGGTACTGGAATTCCACCAGTTCAACCATCCGCCGTCGTGATTCCCGTGAAGGAAACGCGATGGCTCGCGGGTCGCGGACTATAACCGCCGGTTCGGAATTACACCGACCCCGGAGCACGTATGTGTGTTGCTATTCTGACACAACTGGACGCATGGCCGATGTATTCCCGGAGCAATATGCAGGCAATTGCGTCATTGTTGTCACATTGCCGCGAGGCCGGTCACATTGCCGAGAGGCCAGCGGCACGCAGCCGCTCAATAGCGGCGGCGGGGTCGGCGTGGCCGTAGACGGCGGAGCCGGCAACGAACACATTCGCGCCGGCTTCGGCTGCCCGGACAATGGTCTCCTCCGTGACGCCGCCATCAACCTGGATTGCGACTCCGATACCCGAGCCATCGATTGCCGCCCGCGCCCGCCGGATCTTCGGCAGCGTGACGTCCAGGAAGGACTGCCCGCCGAAGCCCGGCTCCACGGTCATGATGAGGAGCATGTCCAGTTCGCTGAGCATGTCCAGGTACGGTTCCACCGGCGTGGCCGGACGAAGGGCCATACCTGCCTTCGCACCGCGGGCACGGAGCTCACGGGCGAGCTTGATGGGAGCCATCGCCGCTTCCGCATGGAAGGTCACGGAAGCCACGCCGGCGTCGGCGTAGGCCGGCGCCCAGCGATCGGCGTCGGCGATCATCAGGTGGGCGTCCAGCGGGACCGGGCTCACAGCCTGGATCCGCTCCACGACCGGCAAGCCGAGCGTCAGGTTCGGAACAAAATGGTTGTCCATCACATCGACGTGGACGGCGTCGGCGTTGCTGATTCTCTTCAGCTCGGCTTCCAGGTTCACGAAGTCCGCGGACAGGATGCTCGGGTTGATACAGCACTCAGTCAAGGCAGTTCCCTCAGTGTTGGTGGCGGTCTGGTGGTGTTGGCAATTCTCCAGCGTGGGCACGCGGGACTTTAAGCCGGGGAAAGGCGCCGAAGGTTACGGCTTCTTCCTGATAAGTGCCAGGAACATCGCGTCAGTTCGATGCACGTGCGGCCACAATTGGGCGGTCAACTCGTGCCCTGCGCCGAGGTTGCCGGTCAGGCTGACCGAGTCCAGGGCCGCGCCGGCGTCGATCTGCTCCAAGTCTTCCCGCTTGCGCAGGACATCGCTGACGACGGCGGTGGTTTCGGCCGGGTGCGGGGAGCACGTCACGTACGCCACCACTCCGCCCGGTTTGACGGCGTCGATGGCCGAGTTGAGCAATTCACGCTGCAACGGACCGAGATCGGCAAGGTCCTTGGGCGTCCGGCGCCAGCGTGATTCGGGGCGACGTCGCAGCGCGCCAAGGCCGCTGCAGGGGACGTCGACCAGCACGCGGTCGAAAGTTTCCGGTTGTTCCTTGCCGACGTCGCGACCGTCGCCTATCCGAACGGTCCAGGCGTCTGCCGGAACCGCCGAGAGCGCCTGGCTGACCAGCTTTGCCCGGTGTTCTGCGGGTTCATTGGCCAAGAGGCTCGCGCCTTCCTGGTGGGCGAGGGCAGCCAGCAACGCGGCCTTGCCACCGGGACCGGCGCAAAGGTCCAGCCACTTCTCGCCGTCCTTGGCGGCCTGTCCGAGGTCCACGGCCGCGACGGCGCGGGCTACCAACTGGGAGCCGACGTCCTGGACGCGCGTAGTTCCTTCGCGGATGGAGGACATGCGCCCGAGGTCGCCACCGCTGGACAGCGCCGAGTCGATGACGAGTTCGCCGGGAGTGGCCCCGTTCTCCAGGGCTTCATCAAGGTTGCCGATGCCGGGCAGCGCCACCAGGTTCACCACGGGGGCCGCGTTATCGGCTTCAAGCAGTTCGGTGATTTCGCTCGCGGGGCGGCCATGCATGACGAGCGACTGGCGCAGCGCCCGGACAATCCATTCCGGGTGTGCATGGCGTACAGAGGCGATCCTGGTCTCGTCGGTCTCGTTTTCCAGCAAGTGGTCGAGCCACTCCGGCAGGGTCCTGGCGGTGACTTTTCGGAGCACCGCGTTGATGAGCGACGACGGCCCGGCTCCGATGACGGCGCGGGCCAGCCCGACAGTCTGGTCGAGTGCCGCGTGGGCAGGAACGCGCATCGCGAGCAATTGGTGGGCACCAAGTCGCAACGCATCAAGGACTGCCGGATCGAGTTGGGCGAGCGGCCGGTCGACGCACTCGGCCAGGACGGCGTCGTACATCCCCTGGCCGCGAAGTGCCCCGTAGCTCAATTCGGTGGCGAATCCGGCGTCGCGTTTGTCGAGGTGGTGGTGGCGGATCCGTGAAGGCAGCACGAGGTTTGCGTACGCGTCTTCCGAAGCGACTGCGCGCAAGACTTCGAACGCCACCAATCGGGCCGGATCTGCGCGCCGGGTCCGCTGGGAAGGTGCGTTGGTGGAGAAACCGCGTTGCGGGCCCCTGTTGCGTTCGCGGCCTTGGGCGTTGCGGTTGCTTTCGCCGCGGGGATTGCGGTTGCCGTGGCCACCGCCGTCCCTGTTCCCACTGTTGTCGGGGCCGCGCCGGCCGGACTCATTCATTCGAATTCCACGCTTTCTGGTGTTGCCAAACCACGGGCCCAATCGGCCGACGGCATCATCTTCTTGCCCGCAGGCTGGATCCGCCCGAGCTGCACTGCGTGGGATCCGGTTCCGACCAGGACGTTCTTGCCGTCAACCCGGACGTGGCCGGGCGCAAGGTCCCGGATGTCCGGGCGCAAAGCGAGAGGCTCCAGCTTGACGCGCTGCCCGTCGAGCATGGTCCACGCTCCCGGTTCGGGCGTGACGCCGCGGGACCTGCGGTTGATGGCGAGGGCCGGTTGCGTCCAGTCGAGCCGGCCGTCGTCGAGCGTCAGTTTGGGAGCGAGCGATACATCGCCTTGCTGGGGCTGGGGGGCCGCTTTGCCGGACTCGACGGCGGATAGTGTCTGGGTGAGCAGGATCGCGCCGCTGCGCGAGAGCCGCTCCAGCAAGTCGCCGGCCGTATCTTCCGGACGTACGGTTTCCGTCAAAGTCCCGAAGACCGGTCCCGTGTCGAGTCCTTCCTCCAGGAGGAAGGTAGCGGCTCCGGTGATGTCGTCACCGGCGATGACTGAACGTTGGACCGGTGCGGCGCCGCGCCATGCAGGAAGGAGGGAGAAGTGGAGGTTAATCCAGCCGTGGCGCGGCACTCCGAGTGCGGCTTGGGGGACGAGTCCCCCGTAGGCGACAATCGCTGCGACGTCCGGCTCATATGAAGCGATCCGCTCGGTGGTCCCGGCGTCCAGTTTCGAGGCGTGGATGATGTCGATGTCGAGTTCAGCCGCACGTGCTGCCACGGGCGACGGCGTCAGGATCCTTTTGCGGCCGGTCGGGGCATCCGGCCTGGTCAGCACCGCCACGATCTCGAAGCCCGCCTCGATGAGCGCGTCAAGGGAAGGGACTGCTACAGCCGGGGTGCCGGCGAAGAGCACCCTCATTCGGCAGCCCCGAAGCTGCCGAAGCTTGAGCCTACAGTGTTGGCCCTCTTGGCGGTGGTCCGTTCTGTCACGGAGTGGTAGTTCGCCCCGCGGATGGCCCGGAGGGCGGTTTTCCGGTCCTCACCCTCGAGGCGGTCGGTGAACAGGATCCCGTCCAAGTGGTCGGTCTCGTGCTGGAAGCAGCGGGCGAGCATGCCCTCCGCCTCAACCGACACGGGGTTGCCGTTCAGGTCCACGCCGGTGGCGCGAGTGGTCCTGCGGCGGCGAACCGGGAAAGCGAGTCCGGGAATCGAGAGGCAGCCCTCTACCTCGTCAGGCTGGAAGTCGTCGCTGTTTTCCAGCACGGGGTTGATGATGTGGCCTTCCACGCCGCCGATCCGGTAAGTGAAGACCCTCTGGCTGACGCCGATCTGCGGGGCGGCGAGTCCTGCACCGTCTACGTCTTCCATTGTCTCTGTCATGTCCGACACGAGTTTGGCGAGCTCAGGCCCGAATTCCGTGACTGGATCAGCAACCGTGCGGAGCACGGGGTCGCCGATGATACGGATACTCAAAATGGCCATGTGCTGTCTTTCCTCACGATCGGCAAAGCTTCGGTCTCCGTGAAAGGGACCTAAGCCAGTTTAGTTGAGCCTGCGGGTGCCGTGGTGGCAGGGTACGACGGCGGCGCTACAGGAAGCAGCGCTGTTCCGGCTGCGGCGACATCGGCCGACATCTCCCACACCCGCTTCAACGCGCAGAACTTCCACCAGTGGTGCTTGAGAACGTCTGGATTGGCCAGCTGGGGACGTACTTCAGTCTCTCCGATGGCCACCGCAAGCAGAACCGGGTTTTCACCGTATTTCCACGGCTCCCACTCCCCTGCCGCTGGATCCACAAGGCTCTCCTCGGCCTTCATGCCCGCAACCAGTTGCATCACCACCTTGTCGTCGAGGGCTTTCACTGTTCCATCGCGGGTGGTGCCTTTGGTCTTGTAGTCGATCAGGCAGACCCTGCCGTTGATTTTGGCCACGAGGTCGAGGGTTCCGGCGTAGCCAACGCTGGCGTTCCACACGGTGATCTCGGGCGCAATGGGCTCCACCCGGTACAACTCCCACCATTCATCGAAGCGGGCCGCGAAGGCTTCCTCGCCATGTGAAGCGAGCTCTTCACGCGTTTCCTTCACGCGGTGCTGGCGTCCGAGGGCGCGGAGGGCCACTTGTTCGCAGTAATTATGCACGCGGTCGCCACGGCGTCCAGCGTCGTCCCGGTACACCTCCGCAGCCTTGGCTGCCTTGTTGACGGCCTGCCTCATCTTGGCGGGACTGGATAGATGTTGCGGGAGTTCGGGATCTTTCGCCAGGCTGCTGGCACCCATGTAGCCGAACCAGCCGTCCAGGGAGTGGGCCTGCTGGCCGATCACTGTGGTGATGGAAGGGACCGAGAAGGTCTCGGACGTGGACCGGGCATACATCCGGCCGTATTCGGTGGCGTGGGCAAGCAGTGGATCTGTCATAGGAAAACTCTTTCACACACCGCTGACAAGAAGATCCGGAGCCTTGGGGGGGTGCCGACGGAACCCATCACCTCGTAACTAATAAGATCCTCATGCATGGCGTACAGGGTTCTCCGACTCCCGGTGCCATAATTGGTCACGTCCTCGGCTACGGGAGCAAATCTTGGTCCTCGATATAACAACACTGCGAGTGGCCCTTGGCGTGGTCGCTCTTACCCTGCTCCTCTTGTTCTATGCGTCGTTCAGGCGCACGCGGTCGTCCTACAACGGGTGGTGGTGCATCGCCCTTCTGTTCTTCCTCGCTGGCAACCTTGCTTTCCTTCTCAATGGGACGCCGTATCAAGTCTGGGCGAATCCCTCGGGAAACGTCCTCCTGGTGGGCGGAGCGTTCAGTGTGTGGACCGGCGCCCGGTCTCTCAGGATGCTGCCGCCGCCAAGGTGGCAATTTGCGGCGGCCTGCGGCGTAACGGCCCTCGCCTCCGTTTTGGAAAGTCCTGGGTTCAACACCTGGTCCGGGGGCCTGGTTTATCTGGGATTCATGACGGTGGGCGTCGCGTTGGCGTCCCGCGATCTGTGGCTGCTGGATTCCAGTTACTCCCACGTGCACAAGTCGATGGCCTTGGCCGCGGGATTCCTGGCGGCCTACTATTTCTGCCGCCTGTCCGTGTACCTCGTCGAAGGTCCAAGCGGACCGAATTTCCGCATGTATTTCGGCCCATCGATGGCCAGCCTGGTCACGCTGATACTCCTGGTTGCCGTCTCTTTCAGCATGACCGCCCTCAGCAACGATCAGTTGATCAACCGGCTAAGCGAACGCGCTGCCCGCGACAACCTGACCGGGCTCCTCAACCGTGGCACTTTCATGGACCTGGCCACTAAGGAACTTGAGCGCCTGCACGCCACAAGCTCCGTCGCCTCCTTGATCCTGGCCGACTTGGACCATTTCAAAGCAATCAATGATGAGTTCGGTCATGCCGCCGGTGACGCCGCCCTACAAGCATTCGCGGCTGCGTGCTCCGAGTCCGTACGATCCACCGACCTGGTCGGACGATACGGGGGCGAAGAATTCATCTTGCTCTTGCCCGGAGCGAGCCAAGATCGGGCCGAAAGCATCGCGGCCGACATCAATCGCTCTTTGGCGGCAAGCAAAAGCCTCGACGACATCCACATCCCAACGGTGAGTTACGGAGTCACGTCAACCCAGTCCGGCGCAGTCGACCTCACCGCGATGGTTGCTGCTGCCGACACCGCCCTCTACCAAGCAAAGTCACTCGGAAGGAACCGGGTGGTCAGGGCAGCGCCTCGCACCTGATCGGGCCTCGATGGGCTTGAGGCAAGAACCCGCGGGCAATGACAAGAGGTCCTGTGCGAAACATGAACAATGTTTCGCACAGGACCTCTTCTTGGTGGGCGATACTGGGTTCGAACCAGTGACCTCTTCGGTGTGAACGAAGCGCGCTACCACTGCGCCAATCGCCCGTGCACAAGAAGACTAACCGACCCCGGCCGGAAATCAAAAATCTGGAAAACCTCGGGCCGACCGGCCAGGCAACAATCGAGAAAAGGCCCACGAATCACATCCGTGTAACTCGCAAAATCCCCGCCAATTCAAGGAACTAGCACCCATTGCTTACGATTCCGGCAGATCGATTTGGAGTTTCCCGGAACCTCCTATAGAGTTTTTACTCGTCGGAAAGCGACGGAATGCCCCCTGCGGGCAGGCCGCCGAAGAAGACAATGCGGACGTAGCTCAGCTGGTAGAGCACCACCTTGCCAAGGTGGATGTCGCGAGTTCGAATCTCGTCGTCCGCTCGCAGGACACTGTCACGGCATTGACTTCTTGGAACCCCAGGAGTCGTGCTTACACGGTGGGTTGGCCGAGAGGCGAGGCAGCGGCCTGCAAAGCCGTATACACGGGTTCGAATCCCGTACCCACCTCGGTGAAAACCTTGGTTTCCGGTCCAGGCCGGATTGCATTTGGGCGATTGGCGCAGCGGTAGCGCGCTTCCCTGACACGGAAGAGGTCACTGGTTCGATCCCAGTATCGCCCACCAAGGCAAGGCAACTTGCTTGTTGATGAAATCCGGCCCAGCCGGAGTCCATCATGTGCGGACGTAGCTCAGCTGGTAGAGCACCACCTTGCCAAGGTGGATGTCGCGAGTTCGAATCTCGTCGTCCGCTCCATTGCACAAATATCGGGCCATTCCATCGATATCCAGCCAGAGCCACTGGTCAAAAGCAGTGACACCACTCAAGCAGCTCCGCCGGAGCTGCTTTTTTTGTGCCCGCAGACGCTCACCTACCGAAAAGATCGGCAAATCTAATCAATACCACTCAGCAAATATCGCTTTATCCAACGTGATTCAGATCGCATACTTTTCTTCAGGGCTATTCGTCCATGCCAACATGCAGGAGTAACACCGTGAATCAAGAAGCACTCGTTCGTTCGATCATGAGGAAGAAGCCCATTGACGAGATCGAGGAGGAAAGCAAACACAGCGGGCTCTTCAAAAGCCTGGGCCTCTGGCAACTGACGGCTATCGGCGTCGGCGGCATCATCGGCGTCGGGATCTTCTCCTTGGCCGGCCTCGTGGCGCACGGAAGCGCGGACACCCCCGGAGTCGGCCCCGCTGTGCTGATCTCGTTCCTGGTCGCGGGCCTTGCATCAGCGGCCGCGGCACTCTCGTACGCAGAATTCGCCGGCATGATCCCCCGCGCCGGATCCGCCTATACCTATGGCTACGTTGCCCTGGGTGAGGTCATCGGCTGGTTCATCGGCTGGGACCTCCTGCTGGAGTACATCGCAATCGTCGCCGTCGTCGCGATCGGCATTTCCGGCTACTTCGACGCGTTCCTTTCCGGGATCGGCGTCCACATGCCGGCGTGGATGACCTCGACGGCGGACGAAGGGCATGGCGGCATCATCAACCTGCCGGCCATCTTGGTCTGCCTGCTGGTCACCTGGATCCTGTCCCGAGGAACCAAGGCATTCGGCCGCTTCGAACTCGTGGCGGTGGCCATCAAGGTGGTCCTGATCCTGTTCATCATCGGCCTGGGCATCTTCTACATCAACACGAACAACTACAATCCGTTCATGCCCAGCGGCTTCGGCCCTGTGGTGGCCGGTTCGGCCACCGTGTTCTTCGCTGTGTTCGGCTACGACGCCATGAGCACCGCAGCCGAGGAAGCCAAGGACGGCAAGAAGCACATGCCCAAGGCCATCGTGCTCTCGCTTGTCATCGCGATGCTCCTCTACGTTGCGGCGACCCTGGTGCTCACCGGCATGCAGAACTACAAGGACATCAACCCGACGGCCGGTTTCGCCTCCGCCTTCAGCGGTGTGGGCCTGCCCGTCATCGCCACCATCATCTCCGTGTTCGCCGTGCTGTCGATCCTCACCGTGATGTTGACCTTCCTGCTCGGCGTCACCCGTGTCTGGTTCTCCATGAGCCGTGACGGTCTGCTCCCGGGCTGGTTTGCCAAGACCGACCGTCATGGCACCCCGCAGCGCGTCACCTGGATTGCCGGCCTGACGTCAGCTTTCCTGGCGGGCGTATTCCCCATCAAGGCCGTTGCGGACCTGACCAACATCGGCATCCTGGCCGCCTTCGTCGTCGTCTGTCTCTCGGTCATCATCTTTCGGTACAAGAAGCCGAACGCACCGCGCACCTTCCGGCTGCCGTTCATGCCCGTGGTTCCCGCCTTCGGCATGCTGGCATCCGCCTTCCTCATGACCCAGCTGCACTGGGAAACCTGGCTGCGCTTTGTCGTGTGGCTGGCCATCGGCCTGGTCATCTACTTCGGCTACGGCCGCAAGAACTCGCTCATGAATCCGGACAGCCCGCGCCACCAGGAGCTTTCTCCCGAGAAGCAGCTGTGACCCCTTCCGGGAATCGTTTGACATCCCAGTCAAATTTTTCCTTGGCACCTCCAAGGTCTCGGGTTAGGATCGAGAACGGAGGAGCGAACTGGCTCCGTGATTGAAGGGAGGTGCCCGTGGGATTACTTGACGATCTGAAGGGCAAAGTTCAGGACCTCGTTGGTGGCAATGAAAAAGCCATCAAGGACGGCATCGAATAGACCGCCGATTTATCGACGACTAGATGCGGTTCAGAGAGCCGCTTCCGAGTTCGTGGGCAACCTCGACGGTTTGCTGAAAGGGTTTCGGCCTGGACAGCTCCCTCCGCCAATGAGGCTCCGTAGCCGGTTCCACCGGCCAGAGCTCCCGAATACAGTTACGTCAACGGGGCACCGGTCCCGCCGCGAGGCGCCGCCGGTGCCCTTGGCGTTTAACCGATGTCGCCTCGGCAGACGCGCCACGGCTCGGGTAACGTGATGGACTATGCCAGCGTCATCTCTCCACACCGGACAGTCACGTCCAGCCTCCGCTTCCCGGCAGCTCTCCCGTCCGCTCGTGGCCGGAATTGTGACCGCGCTGGTCGGTTTCACGTCCTCCTTCGCAGTGGTGCTCGCAGGCCTCCGGGCGGTTGGGGCCACACAGGAACAGGCGGCCAGCGGGCTCCTTGCCCTCACCCTCACCTTCGGGCTCGGCGTGCTCTGGCTTTCCTGGCGGTCACGCTTGCCTGTCACGCTTGCGTGGTCGACACCCGGTGCCGCGCTGCTCGCGGGAACCGGAGTGCCCGACGGCGGGTGGCCGGCCGCCGTCGGCGCCTTCCTCATCGCTGGTGTGCTGATCGCCCTGACAGGGCTCATTCCGGCCCTTGGAAAGCTGATGGCGAAGATTCCGACGGCCCTCGCCCAGGCGATGCTGGCCGGAGTGCTTTTATCCCTTTGCCTTGCCCCGTTCAAGGCCTTGGGCACCGCTCCCTTGTTGGTGGCTCCTGTGATCCTCTGCTGGCTGGTCATGATGAAGCTGGCGCCCCGCTGGTCGGTCCCTGCCGCGCTGTTGGTGGCTCTCGCAGTCATTGGAATCTACATCGTGGTCAACGGCGTGAGCATCCCTACGAACCGGCTGCTGCCTGAGTTGCATTGGACCGCTCCCGTTTTCACGCTCAGCACGGTGGCCGGCATCGCCTTGCCCTTGTTCATTGTCACCATGGCTTCCCAGAACATTCCGGGGGTCGCAGTGCTGAAGTCATTCGGCTACACCGTTCCGTGGCGCCAGTCGATGCTGGTGACCGGGGCAGGGACTGCCCTGGGGGCTCCCTTTGGTGGACATGCGGTCAACCTCGCCGCGTTGAGCGCTGCGCTGGCGGCAGGGGAAGAAGCGGGTGAGGACCGGGGCCGGCGCTGGATCGCAGCCTTCACGTCAGGCCTGGCCTACCTCGTGCTGGCAGCCTTCTCCGCCGCGCTGGTGACGGTCGTGGCGGCGGCACCGCCGGGGCTCCTGGAAGCCGTCGCGGGCTTGGCGCTGCTGGGCACCATGGCCTCCGCCATCGCCTCGGCGCTGGCCATTGCCGAGGAACGCATCGGAGCCTCCGTGACGTTCCTGATCGCAGCCTCGGGCCTCAGCTTCGCCGGGATCGGCGCCGCGTTCTGGGCACTTGCCGCCGGAATCCTGGTGCGCTGGGTCCTCAAAGACCGCGAACCCCAAAAGTAGAGTGGGGCAGCAGGGTCCCTACGTGGCGCGGAACGCGACACGAAAGGGCCTGCCTAGAGTGGGGCAGCAGGGTCCCTACGTGGCGCGGAACGCGACACGAAAGGGCCTGCCCCAATCTTTAAGAAGGCTCGTGGTTTTGGCCCTCACGTGCCAGGGCGGTCAGACGGGACACGGCGCGGAAGTACTTCTTCATGTACCCGCCGGTCATCATTTCCTCGGTGAAGAGCTTGTCGAAGGGCACGCCGCTGGCAAGGATCGGGACATCCTTGTCGTAAAGACGGTCGGCCAGCACCACGAAGCGAAGGGCGACGGCCTGCTCCGTAATGGTCTCGACGTTGCGCCAGACAACAGCATCGATTCCTGAGATCAGCTTGCGATAACGGCTGGGATGCACACCGGCAAGGTGGTCGATCAGGCCGCGGAAATCGTCCATGGCCACGGTCTGGCCATCGAACTCGGCATGCATCTGCCTCTTGAGGTCTTCGGTCTTCAACGGTGCCGGAGCTGCGGGCAAGCCGCGGTGCCTGAAGTCTTCCCCGTCGATCCTGACAACATCGAACTGGTCCGCAAGGACCTGGATCTCCCGCTGGAAGTCGACGGCGGCAAAGCGGCCGTCCCCGAGTGAACCAGGCAAAGTGTTGGACGTGGCAGCGAGCTTCACACCGGCGTCGGACAATTCACGCATGAGGCGGGACATCAGCACCGTGTCGCCCGGGTCGTCGAGCTCAAATTCGTCAATGCAAACAAGCTTGTAGCTGCTCAAAGCCTCCACGGTCTTCCGGAAGGACAGGGCGCCCACCAGGTTGGTGTACTCCACGAACGTCCCGAAGGCTTTCGGCCCCGGAGCCGAGTGCCACAGGGAAGCCAGGAGGTGGGTCTTTCCGACGCCGAATCCGCCGTCGAGGTAGATGCCCGCCCGGCTGTTGACCTTCTTGCCGAAAAGGCGCTTGAACAGGCCGTCTCCGTCACCAGCTCCCACCGTCGCCCCAAACACTTCCAAGGCCTTGACCGCTGCGGCTTGGCTGGGCTGGTTCGGATCAGGCCGGTAGCTTTTGAAGGACACCTCTCCGAACCGTGGCGAAGGGTAGAAACCCTTCAGAATCTCATCCGCTGAGACCGCCGGCGTGCGCGCGACGAGCTGTTCGATCTGTACCAATGCGGTCCGTTCTTCGTGTCGTAAGTCCCCAGCAAGAATACCGGGAATGCCACGCCCCGGGCGGACACGTGATGAAGGCCATATTTCACCATATGAACGGGGAGGAGCTTTAGGCCCCGGCCCTCGATACTGTGGGATTAATGCCCGGGCACGTCTTATCGCCCGGCGCCGCCCGGTGTCAGTGAAAGTGTCAGTGAAAGGCCATACCCATGTCCTACCCCGTTGAACAGAACGAGAAGTTCGCCGCGTACGCCCACCCCGAACGCCTGGTGTCCACCGAGTGGCTTGCCGCGGCACTTGAAGGCGGTGCGCTTGGCGACGGCAAGCTGGTTGTTGTCGAATCCGACGAAGACGTCCTTCTCTACGAGACCGGCCATATTCCGGGCGCAGTGAAGATCGACTGGCATACGGACCTGAACGATGAAGTCACCCGGGATTACGTCGATGGTGAAGCGTTCGCAGCCCTGGCAGCCGCCAAAGGCATCTCGCGGGACACCACCGTGGTGATCTACGGCGACAAGTCCAACTGGTGGGCAGCATACGCCCTCTGGGTTTTCACGCTCTTCGGCCACGAAGACGTCCGGCTCCTGGACGGCGGCCGCGACAAGTGGATCGCCGAAGGCCGCGAAATCACCACGGACGTCCCCCAGCCCACCCCGGGCGAGTACCCCGCGATCGAACGGAACGACGCCCCCATCCGCGCCTTCAAGGATGACGTCCTGGCTCACTTCGGCAAGCCGTTGATCGACGTCCGCTCCCCCGAGGAATACACCGGCCAGCGCACCCACATGCCGGCCTACCCCGAAGAGGGCGCCCTGCGCGGGGGCCACATCCCCACTGCAGCCTCCATCCCATGGGCACGCGCCGCTGCCGAAGATGGCACCTACCGTAACCGGACCGAACTTGAGGCCCTCTACCTCGGAGAAGCCGGACTCACGGAAGGCGACGATGTCGTGGCGTACTGCCGCATCGGCGAGCGTTCCAGCCACACCTGGTTCGCACTGAAGTACCTGCTTGGTTTCGAAACGGTCCGCAACTACGACGGTTCCTGGACGGAGTGGGGCAATGCCGTGCGCGTCCCGATCGTCAAGGGCGCTGAGCGAGGCTCCGTCCCCGCACTCGCCGGAAAGTAACCCCGGAACCCCCTGTGCCTCGCCATGGGTGTGGCCATATTGAAGCAACGGGAGCCAGACCGGCCCGGACGTGCGTAAGCTGGAAGTGATGAGTACCAATACGTTGCCCGCCGCACTGGCGGAAATTGTCGATGACTTCCAGGCACTGACCGAGCCCGATCGCCTTCAGCTGTTGCTTGATTTCTCGCGCGGGCTCCCGGCCTTGCCGGAACGGCTGCTGGACCACCCTGAGCTCCTGGAGCAAGTGGTGGAGTGCCAGTCGCCGCTGTTCCTGACTATCGAGCAGGAAAAGAAGCCCGACGGTGTCGCCTACCGTTTGTTCTTCAAAGCACCACCGGAAGCGCCCACCACGCGCGGTTTTGCGGGCGTTTTGCACGAGGGCCTGGACGGGCTGACTGCCGCCGAGATCCTGGCTGTTCCGGATGACATGCCGGAACTGCTGGGCCTCACCCGGGCAATCACCCCGCTGCGCATGCGGGGCATGACGGCCATGCTGGGGCGGATCAAGCGCAAAGTCGCCGCGGTGGACCGCTTGTCGTCCTGAGCCGGAGCACCGGGAATGGCCAAGAAACAGGCTTCACAGGGAACGCCGGCCACAGCCGTACTGGCTGCGGCCGGCGTTCCTTTCACGCTGCACCCCTATCCGCATGATCCTTCGGCGGCCAGCTACGGGCTTGAGGCGGCCGAGGTCCTGGGTATCGATCCCGGCCGTGTCTTCAAGACCTTGATGGTGGACATTGAAGGCAGGCTAGCGGTGGGCATCGTCCCGGTGAGTGGCACCCTTGACCTCAAGGCAATTGCCGCGGCTCTCGGATCCAAGAAGGCCGCCATGGCCGATCCCAAGGCTGCGGAGCGACGCACGGGCTACGTCTTGGGCGGAATTTCCCCGCTGGGCCAATGCCAGCCATCGCCCACTGTGCTCGACGAATCTGCGTTGGCCTTCGGCACGGTCCTCGTTTCCGGTGGACGCCGTGGCCTGGACATTGAGCTGGATCCCGCAGACCTCATCCGGCTGACCGGCGCCCTGACTGCCCCGATCGGCAGCCCTTAGCAAACGTCGGGAGCCGCACAGGTACTCTCAAGCCGCCGCCGGCCCGCCCTCAATCCGACGCCGGCCCGCCACGGGGCGCGAGCCGCGGAGCGAGCCATGAGCGCACCAGGCGCTCCCACTTCTGCGGATCCACGTTCCACTCTTTCGTGTGGCGCGCGCCTTCGAAGGGTTCAAAGGTGACCATGTCCGGATTCTTTTCGGCGAGGCTGGCCGAAGGTTCGTACGGAACGTACTCATCATCCACACTGTGGATTACCAGCGTCGGAGTCCGCAGTTCGACGGCGCGGGCATCCCAGTCCATTGCCTTCAAGTCGACGGGCGCGGCCAGTCCGGTGAGGCGCCGGCCCAACGGGTGCCCCAACATCAACTGCCCGTAACGGCCTACGGCGTAGGGGATCCTGTTGATCTGCGCGTGGTGTGCGAGGACGTTGACCCAGTTGATCACCGGCGCGTCCAGGACCATGGCCCTGATCACATGGCGGTGATGCGAAAGATCGGCCGTCTGCAGGCAGATCGCCCCGCCCATCGACCATCCGAACAGGACCACTTCGTGGGCGCCGTGGGCGAGTGCGTACTCAATGGCGGCGTCGACGTCGTGCCATTCCGTGGACCCCAGGCCGTAGCGGCCGTCCGGGGCGGACGGCGCCAGGCCGTCGTTCCGGTAGGAAACCAGCAGGCTGTCGAGTCCGAGATCGTGCGCGACGCGCACCGCGCGCAAGCCTTCGAGGCGGGTAGCACCACGGCCATGGACCATGATCGCCCACAGCTTCGCGGGCTTCCCTGAGCCTGACGGAATCAGCCACGCAGGCGCCTTGCCACCTTCGACGTCGATCTGTATATCTTCCGAATCCAGGCCAAGCGCCGCCGGAGAGTCGTAGACAGCACCGCTCCACCACCCGCGCCGGGCCGTTGCCAGATCCCCGCTGTAGACTTCCTCGACTTCGCGCTGCACCGTCCGCTCCGCGGGCGAATAGGAAACGATCCGTCCGATCCGCGCGACCCCTGTCCCGCCCGCGAAGAAGAGGCTGAACACGCCGTCGATGGTTGTGTCCGGGGTAGCTGCGAGGATGACCTGAAGCCCCTTGTCGCCACGTACCACTGCCAATACCTCTTGGTCAGCCCCGCGCACTGAGGGGGTGATGACCCGCCGGGCGAAATAGGCTGCGAGCGCCGAAGACCCTGCGCCCAGCAAGCCGGCAATGCTGCTTCCAGCAACGATCCCCGCAACGGTCCATTTGGCGCGGGCGGACATTTTCGCACCGTTCTCAACGGTTGGCGCAGCTCGGGTCATGGATGCCATGTGACCATTCTCCCGGTTGCGGGGCCGTGTTCCGAACAGCGCCCTCCGTGGCGTTTCCTCCCGGGAGGAAACCGGCACTTGTTGGTGGACTTCCTCGAGAACCTCTCCTTGCTTGATGTTGCCAAGGCATTCCGGGATCTACTCGCGGATGCACCGGACCCACAGTCGGAGCGGGCCCAGGCCGCGGAGGCCTTGTCGGCGTCGCTCGCGGCCTTGGACGGGCTGGGCGGCGGGGTGACTGGTGAAATCGTCGACGGCGGTGCCGTGGCGGGCTTGGTGTCCAAGGTCAAGGCACTCAATGCGGCACAGGCCGTCGTGGTCACGCGCCCGCACGCGATTGCCGATACTTTCCACACAGACTGGGCGAACAAGGCCCAGGACCAGTTGGGGCTGCCCGTGCTGCATCTCTATGCGGGCTCGGGATTTATCGGCGACTCGTGAACGTTGAGAGAGCATGAGCACTGCAGATAACAAGAAGTACTTCCAGTCCGCGGACCCCTTGGCCGGGGTTCCCCTCCAGGATGTCCCGAAGGACGGGCAATGCCTGGAAAAAACGGATGCGGAGTGGCGCGCGGAACTTAGCCCGGAGGAGTTCAGGGTCCTTCGCCAGGCCGGAACGGAACGCCCGTACACGGGTGAGTACTGGGACACCCATACAGCAGGCGTTTACCAGTGCCGCGCGTGCGGCGCAGAGCTTTTCACGAGCAACGAGAAATTCGATTCCCATTGTGGCTGGCCGTCCTTCTGGGCACCGCTCGCGGAAGGCACCGTGCGGTACCTGCATGACCGTGCTTTGGGAATGGAACGGGTGGAGGTCCGCTGCGCCAATTGCGATTCACACTTGGGACACGTTTTCGAGGGTGAGGGCTACGGCACACCTACCGACCAGCGGTATTGCATAAACTCCGTTTCGCTCAAGCTTGTCGAGTCCGCGGCCGGGCGGTAGTCCCGGGCAGTAAGTCCGCGCCCTGGATCCCACGCCAAGGCCGGCCAGCCCTCCCCGGGCTGGATCTTCCGGGGGCTGCCGGAACCATTTGCAAAAGAGTTTCTTATGCTCGAGCCACTTTTGAATTAGCGACTCTGGACGCTTGCTACGCTCACCTCAGAACAATGATTCTTGAGGAAAGGCACCGTCGACGATGACCACCACCGTTACCACCACCCGTCCGCGCATCACCTCGGACAACCGGGACTGGATCTCCCTGAAGGCCGCAGCCACTGCCCTCCAGGCGTTCCAGGTCCAGGATGGTTCCATCCAGGATTCCCTCCACCACGAGGCCGCCAGGGCATACACAGCCGCCATCATGGAGGCCATCAAGAGCCTGGCTCCTGCGTTCCCGCACGACGCCGCCTATCTCGAACTCCTCGTCACGGATTTCAGCCGTTGGGCCGACGCCGGCTTCGGAGTCCCGGACTTCCTCGACTCGCTGCTGGCCTTCCAGCCGCAGGAACACCGCGAAGACGGGCTCCAGCACCTCGTGGTGTTTCCCATGTACACCCAGAACGGCAGTACGAGCCGTCTTGTGGAAGCTGTCCTGATCGAGGTGATCTGGCCCGAGTTCATCGGCGCATTGGAGGCCGGCGACTACTCCAACAAGCTGTTCGTACCCATTCGTTTCCTGGACTTCACCCCCGGCTACGACACCAATTCGGCCGTGCTCTTTCCCGAGACCGTCGCAGTGCGGGAAACGCCTGCCTTCACGTGGGGCGCCATCTTCGCCGACCGCGAGGCCGCACGCTTCCGCCGCGTCCTCAAAGCAGCCGCCGCAACGACATCCCTGCAGCTGCCCGCGGATGCCGCTGAGCTGTTGTATGACCAGGAACTCACGCAGCGGACGTTCGTCATGTGGGACCTGATCCATGACCGAACCCACATGCGCGGCGACCTTCCCTTCGATCCGTTCATGATCAAGCAGCGGATGCCGTTCTTCCTTTATTCACTCGAAGAGCTCCGCTGCGACCTGACAGCCTTCCGCGAATCCGTCCGGATCGAGAAGGACGAGGATGCTTCGCCCGACGCCCGGCGCCACGCGAAGCTCGTCCAGTACGCCGTCATCTTCGACCGTATCTTCCGCTTCGCAATCACGGGCAACCGGGTCCGCAACTACGATGGCCTGGGCGGCCAGCTCCTCTTCGCCTGGATGCACCAGCACCACGTCCTGCACTGGACCGACAGCAAGCTCAGCATCGACTGGGACGAGGCCGCCGACGTCGTCATCGAGCTCGGTGCCCGGATCGAAGAACTGTACTGGCGCTCGATCGACCGCCCCAAGGCTGCCCACTGGCTCGCAGCGTATAAACTCATTTCCGGTACGGTCACTCCCCACCCGGCTTCGGTCTGGGCGAAGGGCCCAGAGGCACTGCCGCTCGACGGGCCGCCCCGCGGCCTCACCGACCAGGTCCTCGACGACGAATTCCCCCTGTCCATGTTCTACGAAGCACTGGAGAAGAAAATGCGTCCGATCATCGAATCAACCACCGGTATCACCGGAACTAGCGGACAGACCGCGGCCTCATGACGGGCGAACCGCTGACTGTCGTCGTCACCGGTGGCAGCAACTCTTCCGGCATCGCCGTGGCCCGCGCCTTCGCGCTGGCCGGGCACCGGGTCTTCACGATCGGCTCGAACGAGGCCCGCATCAAGGCCGCAGCGGCCGAGGCGGGCGACGACGTCACTCCCCTCGTGTGCGATCTTTCCCGGTTGGAGTCCGTGCGCGAACTCGCATCGGAGATCCACGGGAGCACGGAAAGGGTCGACGGCGTCATCCACCTGGTGGGAGGCTGGCGCGGCGCCAAGGGAATCGAAGACCAGCCGGACGAAGACTGGGCCGCCCTTGAACAAAGCGCCATCACCACCCTGAGAAACGTCTCCCGGGTCTTCTACACGGATCTCGCTTCCTCCCCCGCGGGACGTTTCGCCATGGTGAGTTCGACGGCGGTCACCGCACCTACCGCCGGAGCCGCCACCTACGCGGCGGCCAAAGCTGCCGCGGAGACCTGGACCCTGGCGATGGCCGACGGGTTCCGCCGTGATCAATCAGGCAACAGGGACGAACCCACGGAGCAGCACAGCGCAGCTGTCGTCTTCGTGGTCAAATCACTCCTCGACGCGGCGATGCGGAGGGAACATCCAGAGCGGAAATTCCCCGGATACACGGGCGTCGAGGACTTGGCAGCGGCCGCCGTCGGGCTCTTCGACAAGCCGGCCGCGGAACTGAACGGACAGCGCCTCCTCCTGGCCAAATAGACTGAAAGCGTGAATGAACAAGTGACGAGCACTACACAAGAATTCCCGGCTGCCCTCGATATGGAAGCCAGTGGGCGCCTCCACGATCCCTCTGTCCGCGGTTTCGCCTCGGACAACTACTCCGGCGTCCACCCTGAAATCCTGGCAGCCCTCGCCGCGGCCAATGGCGGCCACCAGGTGTCCTACGGCGAGGACCAGTACACGGAACGGCTCCAGGAAGTCATGGAGCAGCACTTCGGCACAGGCATCGAGTGCTTCCCCGTCTTCAACGGGACCGGAGCCAACGTGTTGTCCCTGCAGTCACTGCTGCCGCGCTGGGGTGCCGTCATTTGCGCCTCGACCGCGCACATCAACATGGACGAGAACGGCGCGCCGGAGCGGATCGGCGGCATCAAGCTCCTCCAGGTCCCGACGTCGGACGGCAAGCTGACTCCGGAATTGATCGACCGCGAAGCCTGGGGCTGGGGCGACGAGCACCGCGCGCAGCCCTTGGCCGTCTCCATCACGCAGACCACGGAGCTCGGCACGTGCTATACCCCGGAAGAAGTCCGGGCAATCGCCGACCACATCCATGCCAAGGGCATGAAACTGCACATGGACGGCGCGCGGCTCGCCAATGCCGCCGCCCACCTTGGCGTGCCGTTGCGGAGGTTCACCCGCGACGCCGGCGTGGACATCTTGTCCTTCGGCGGCACCAAGAACGGGCTGCTGTTCGGCGAAGTAGTGGTTGCCCTGAATCCGGAGACCGCCCATGGGCTGAAGTTCCTGCGCAAGATGAACATGCAGCTGGCCTCCAAGATGCGCTTCATTTCGGCCCAGTTCATCGCTCTTCTTGAGTCCGGGCTGTGGCTTCGCTCTGCGGAACACGCAAATGCCATGGCCTCACGGCTGCGGGCGGCGGTCGACTCCATCGAGGGTGTGGAGCCTACGCAGGCCACGGAGTCCAACGGCGTCTTCGCGGTGCTCCCCGCCGGCGTCGCCGATCGGCTCCGCTCCTCCTTCAAGTTCTACGACTGGAACGAAGCGAACCGCGAGGTGCGCTGGATGTGTTCCTTCGACACCACGGAAGAGGACATCGATTCCTTCGTTGCCGCAATCAAGCGCGAACTGGCGTCCGCATAGGGCACCCGACGGGGCGGCGTGGCTTCAAGGTTTCGCCGCCCCTGACACATAATCTGCGAAGGTGAACGCACTCGCACAAGTTCCCGCGGATTTCTTGCATGCGTTGGGAACGCTACGAAAAGCAAAGTGCCGGAGCGAGCTGCGGCTCGCGGAAATCCCGGCCCCCTCCCGCTTGGCCCCCTACGCCGTGGCCTTGGGGGCAGAGGTCTTCAGCAGGTCGACGCGTCCGGGCCGGACCCCTGTCCATGGCCCCGCGGCCATGGCATTCTCCAGCGAGAACACCCCGGGCTCGCCTGGAACGGCCGATGATGAAGACGATGAGCTCGCAACAGGCAGGTTCATCTTGCTCCACGATCCAGACGGCTCGGCTGTATGGGACGGGGAATTCCGGATCGTCACCTATATCCGGGCGCAGCTGGAAGCCGACATGGGCAACGATGCCATGCTCGGTTCCGTGGCCTGGACATGGCTCGTGGACGCCCTCGAGAACCATTCGGCCCAGTACCGCGCGGCAGGCGGAACTGCCACACGCATCCTGTCCGAGAGTTTCGGGACGCTGGCCGAGAGACCGGAAACCATTGACATAGAACTCCGTGCCTCATGGACGCCTGCGTCTTCAGATGTCCAGGCCCATCTGGAGGCATGGTGCGACATGGTCTGCACGTTCGCGGGGCTCCCTCCCCTGCCTCCCGGCGTCATTCCCCTGCCTAATCGGCGGCTCACATGAAGTCCGTGAAAGTCCGCTCGAATCCCTGGCCGGAGCGGCCCCGCACAGAGTCGGTAAACTGAAGGCACCATGACCCCTGAAAATCTGGAACCCACCACAGCCGGCGCTCCGGCTGCTGATCCCACACCACACATCACGGTAGACGGCTCCGAAGGCCGGATACCCGAGATCATCGATCTGGATGCCCCGCGCGAGGGCGTTCCCCTTGTCATCGACACCCTGGCCGGCCTGGAGCGGTGCGCCGCTGCCATCGCCGCGGGATCCGGCCCAGCCGGGGTCGACGCCGAACGTGCCTCCGGCTTCCGCTACGGGCAGCGTGCCTTCCTCGTGCAGATCAGGCGGGACGGCGCAGGCACCTGGCTGATCGACCCCGAACCCTTCGATGACCTGAAAATCATCAACGAAGCGCTGCGCGGCGTCGAGTGGATCCTGCACGCCGCGACGCAGGATCTTCCGTGCCTGGCCGAGCTTGGCATGTGGCCCGACAAGCTCTTCGACACGGAACTCGCCGCACGCCTTGCCGGACTGCCCCGCGTGGGCCTCGCAGCTGTCATCGAGCAGCTCCTGGGCTTCGGCCTCGCCAAGGAACACTCGGCCGCCGACTGGTCCACCCGCCCTCTCCCCGAACCCTGGCTGCGGTACGCGGCCCTCGACGTCGAGGTGCTCGCCGAACTGCGCGAAGAACTCATTGAACTCCTGGAAGCGGACGGCAAGCTGGAATTTGCCGAACAGGAATTCGCCGGCATCCTCGGCGCGGGCCTTCCAGCCCCGAGGGTGGACCCGTGGCGCAAGACCTCCGGACTGCACCAGATCCGTGACCGCCGTCAGTTGACTGCCGTGCGCGAGCTTTGGTACGAACGGGATCAGCTCGCGCGGAAACGGGATGTTGCTCCCAGCCGCCTCATTCCCGACTCCGCCCTGGTCGCCGCTGCCAAGGCCATGCCCACAACCGTTCCGCAGCTCCTGGCCACCAAAGGCTTCCACGGGCGGGCCGCGCAGCGCGAAGCACCACGCTGGCTGCGCTGTATTGCCGGCGCGCGGAACACCGAAGACCTTCCGCCTCTGCATCTTCCAACCAACGCTCCCCCGCCACCGCGTGTCTGGACAGACCGCGATCCCGAAGCCGCGGCCCGCTTGGGGACTGCCCGGCCCCGGCTTCAGGAGGCGGCCGATGGGCTCAAGCTTCCCGTGGAGAACCTGCTCACTCCGGATTACATGAGGCGCGTGCTGTGGCGGCCGCCGTCGGACATCACGGTGGAGTCCGTGTCGGAAGAGTTGCGCGCGCTCGGCGCCCGCGACTGGCAAATCGCCATCACGGCGCCGATCCTCACCGAGGCGTCACTGAATCCGCAACCGCTGCCGCCCAAGGAACCCAAGGAACCCAAGGAACCACGGAGCCCGGCTTCCAAGGAACGGACCCCGGCCCCTTAGCCCGAGATTCCCGCACTCCCCTTGAGACGCCCGCTCACATACAGGCCCTTCAAGCACAACCCTTGCTCACATACAGGCCCTCCAGCCACAACCCTCGCTCACATACAGGCCCTCCAGCCACAACCCTCGCTCACATACAGGCCCTCCAGCCACAACCCTCGCTCACATACAGGCCCTCCAGCCACAACCCTCGCTCACATACAGGCCCTTCTCCAAGTGCATTCTTTAATGATGTGAGCGAGGGTCCATCGGGAACCCTTCATACGTGAGCGAGGGTCCATCGGGAACCCTTCATACGTGAGCGAGGATCCGTCGGGAACCCTCCATACGTGAGCGAGGATCGGTATTGAGCACCTTGCGCACTAAGTTACTGGCGAGTAACATGGCGGTGAATGACACCGGCTACCCTGCGAGGGCTGTCCGGCATCCATGTCTCAACGAGGAGTCACACATGAGCCACACCGGGAACAGCGCCAAGCCGCGGGCAGTCCGCGACGTCGTCTTCGTGGACGGTGTCCGGACGCCGTTCGGCAAAGCGGGCGAAAAAGGCATCTATGCGGGCACCCGCGCCGATGACCTCGTGGTCAAGTGCATCCGCGAACTGATGCGCCGCAATCCGGGCCTGCCTGCCGAACGCGTTGACGAAGTTGCCATCGCCGCTACGACGCAGGCCGGCGACCAGGGCTTGACCATCGGCCGCACCGCCGCCCTCCTGGCCGGCCTCCCCCGCAGCGTGCCCGGCTTTGCGATCGACCGCATGTGCGCCGGAGCAATGACCGCGGTCACGACGACGGCGAGCGGCATCGGTTTCGGCGCATACGACGTCGTGATTGCGGGCGGTGTGGAGCACATGGGCAACCACCCCATGGGCGCCGGCGCGGATCCCAACCCCAGGTTCATGTCCGAGCGGATCGTGGATCCGGCCGCCTTGAACATGGGCAACACCGCCGAGAACCTGCACGACCGTTTCCCGTCCATCACTAAGGAGCGAACGGACTCCTACGCCGCGGCATCCCAGGCAAAACTTGCCGCCGCCTACGGCAAGGGCCAGATCCAGCCCGACTTGGTCCCGGTCGCCACGATGAAGCCCGGCAAAGGCTGGACGGTGAACACCACCGACGAGCCGCCGCGCCCAGGGACCACGGTGGATGACCTCGCGGAGCTGCGCACGCCGTTCAGGGCCCACGGCCGGGTCACCGCAGGCAATGCCGCCGGCTTGAACGACGGCGCGACGGCGGCAGTCCTGGCCTCCGCCGAAGCTGCCGAGGAGCTCGGCCTGTCCGTGAAGATGCGCTTGGTCTCCTATGCCTTCGCCGGTGTCGAACCTGAAGTCATGGGCATCGGACCGGTCCCGGCCACCGAGAAGGCCCTCAAGAACGCCGGACTCTGCATCGGGGACATCGGCCTTTTCGAGATCAACGAGGCCTTCGCCGTTCAGGTCCTGAGCTTCCTGGACCACTTCGGAATCTCCGACGACGACCCGCGCGTCAACCGCTATGGCGGGGCAATCGCCGTCGGGCATCCCCTCGCATCGTCCGGCGTACGGCTCATGAACCAGCTGGCCCGCCAGTTCGAGGAAGACCCGTCCGTCCGGTACGGCATAACGACCATGTGTATCGGCTTGGGAATGGGCGCCACAGTAATCTGGGAGAACCCGCGTCACGTGGACTACAACAGCTACAACGGCTACAACAGCGCAACAGGGACCTCCGTCGACACCGAGAGCAAGGGAGCCGCAGCATGAGCGCCGCCGAATTCCAGAAACTGGCCGAACTGTTCCCGGACGAGACAGTGACCCACTCCTATGTCCAGGACATCGAACTCCCCGGCAATGCTGGAACGTTCGCGCTGATCACCCTCGACAATGGCCTGGACCACACCAAGCCCACCACCCTTGGACCCAATACCCTCGTCGAGCTCGGGACAGTGCTCGAAGGCCTCAAGGACCGCGCGGCGCGCGGCGGGATCGTCGGCGTCGGCGTCACGGGCAAGCCGTACTTCCTGGTGGCCGGAGCGGACCTCTCAGCGGTCAAACAACTCGAAGAGCGCGAACACGGCCTGTGGATGGCGCAGCTCGGCCACGACGTCTACGCGACGCTTGCCGAGCTGGGTGTTCCCAGCTTCGCCTTCATCAATGGCCTCGCGCTAGGTGGCGGCCTCGAAATCGCCCTCCAGTCCACGTACCGTACGGTCTCGACCGGCGCGGGCGCCCTCGCTTTGCCCGAAGCCTTCATCGGGCTCGTCCCTGGCTGGGGCGGTGTCTACATCCTGCCGCGACTCATTGGCCCGGAAAACGCCGTCAAGGTCATGATCGAGAACCCGCTGAGCAACAACCGCACGCTCACCGGCCCCCAGGCTTTCCAGCTAGGCATTGCCGACACCATCTTCGAACCCGCGGATTTCGTGGAGCAGTCCATTGCCTGGGCTGCGAAGGTGATCGCGGGCGAAGTCGTCCCGGAACGGAGCAACTCCGTGGATCCGGCGGATCCAGCCGTTGCCGAACGCTGGGCCGGCGCCGTGGCAGCGGGCCGGGGATTCGTGGAAGCCAAGACCTCAAACGCATCACCGGCTCCGGCGAAGGTGCTGGATATCCTCGAGGCCAACCGGACCATGGGCAAGGCGGAATCCGCGGCCCTCGAATGCGAGACGCTTGCGGAGTTGATGCAGACGGACGAGTTCCGTTCCACCGTCTACGCCTTCCTGGACCTCGTGCAGAAACGCTCCAAGCGGCCTGCCGGTGCGCCCGACCGCAAGCTCGCACGCCCGGTGACGAAGATCGGCGTCGTGGGTGCCGGCCTGATGGCGAGCCAGCTCGCCCTGCTGTTCGCACGCCAGCTCAAAGTGCCCGTCGTCCTGACAGACGTCGACCAGGAGCGCGTGGACAAGGGAGTTGCCTACGTCCATGCGGAGGTGGACAAGCTGCTCGGCAAGAAGCGGATCAGCTCCGACGCCGCCAACCGGACCAAGGCCCTGGTCACCGGCTCCGTCTCCAAAGACTCATTCGCCGATGCCGACTTCGTCATTGAAGCTGTCTTCGAAGAACTGAATGTCAAGAAGCAGGTCTTCGCGGAAGTGGAAGCGATCGTCTCTCCCGAATGCATCCTCGCCACCAACACGTCCTCGCTGTCCGTGACCGCGATGGCTGAGGATCTGCAGTACCCGGAGCGCCTGGTCGGATTCCATTTCTTCAACCCGGTTGCGGTCATGCCGCTCCTGGAAATCGTGCGTGCTCCGAAGACCGACGACGCCGTCCTGGCCACCGCGTTCGAGCTCGCCAAGGGCTTGAAGAAGACAGCCGTGCTGGTCAAGGACGCAGCCGCTTTCGTCGTCAACCGGATCCTGCTGCGGCTCATGGGCGAAGTCATTGCCGCGTTCGACGAAGGCACGCCCGCGGAAGTAGCCGACTCGGCGCTGCGCCCCATGGGCCTGCCGATGAGTCCGTTCACCCTCAGCGCGATGGTGGGCCTTCCGGTCGCCCAGCACGTCCAGGAATCGCTCCACGCAGCCTTCGGCGAACGTTTCGCGGTATCCCAGAACCTCCAGAAGCTGATCGACAACGGAGTGAAGTCCCTCTGGGCGCCTGGTCCTGAGGGAAAGCCGGTCATCCCGGCCGATACCTTGGCGCTCATGTCCTTCGGCACCACGCCTTCCACGGCCGAGGAAGTCCTGCGTCGCACGCAGGACGCATTGGCGGAGGAAATCGGGCTCATGCTCTCCGAAGGCGTGGTGGCCGGACCTGAAGACATCGACCTCTGCGTCATCCTCGGTGCTGGCTGGCCGATGTTCCTGGGCGGGATCACACCCTATTTGGACCGGGTGGGCGCCTCCGAGCGTGTCAACGGCAAGCGCTTCCTGGCACCCGGGATCGCTTCGAAGCCGGCTGCCGGGTAGCTTTCCGGTTGCGCCCGCCGCAGGACGATTTCCCGTTCCGGCCGCTCGTGAATTCGGCTATGCCGCCTGCCGCGCACCGCGCCAGGCGGCATAGCCGATCACCAGCGAAATGAGGCAGCCAATCGTGGTGTCGATCAAGCGCTCGCCCAGGAGCGACGGAGAAATCTGGTGCCCCAGGCCGCTGAGCACCGCGACAAGCGGGGTCATGACCAAGGCATAGGCCGTGTAGTTGGCGGCCTTGAGGTATTGCCGGGCTGCCCCGACGACGCAGATGATGCCGACCGTCGCCCAGATCGGGAGGGCACCGAGAAGCAGCCCGCCCACGACGACGCCCAGCGCGGTACCCAGGCCTCGCTGGAAGGTGCGCGTCAGTCCGGCCCGGTGGTCGCGTTGGACCACGAGGACAACCGTCAGCAGGATCCACTGGGAGTGTGGACCCCGCACGAGATTCGCCACAACCTGGGCGACGATCATGCAACTCGTCAAGCGCAGCGTGTACTGCCATCCGGACAGGGTTGCCAAACGGCGTCGCCATGCCCCGAGGTCCTTGTGCCAGGAACGGCGGGCAGGGTCAACCTCCGAGGCGGTCTTACCCAGGAGGCGGTATTCGACGCCGAACACCAGCAGCGTCAACAAGCTTCCCCCGAGCGCACCGGCTGCGAAGAACCAAAGCAGGGTGTCGATCGGCACCGCACTTGAGGCGAGGGACGCGCCGATAATCATGAAGACGATGGCTTGCGTGCTTGCCTTGGCTGCGCTCGGCCGAAGACCACCAAAAACGGTAGCGAGGGCAGCGAGAGCGACGATCAGGATGCTGCTCCACGGTTGCATGACGCTGCCCAGCATGCCCGCCGCTGCTCCCCCGGCACCTGCCAGGGAGGTATTGAGCAGATCCGCCGATCTGTACTTCAGCCCACCGACGTGGCCGCTGCCGGAGACGAGCAACGCGCCCAGCGCGGCAACCATTCCCGCACCGATCTCGGGGCCGTCAACGGATCCGTCATGTTCCACCTCGTTTCAGGGACGCTCGCGCCCAGCAGTGTCCGACAGCCTCCGGGCAAGGCCTCCCAATGAGCCCGCCAATTCGGCAAAGGCCTCGCTTGGGTGGTTCTCCGAGACGATGCGCGCGTTGGGAGGCTCGCCCCACAGTCCGCGGAAGTCCGCCACAGTGGTTCCGATGAGCCTCGGGGCTGCCGTCTCGACGTGCACTGTCGCCGTGCGGGTCTTGTACCTGGCGGTTCCGGCGGCGACGGACGCTGCGAAGTAGTCGTGGATGTGCGCCACGTAGCCCTGGCCGTAGTGGCGATGGAACTCGAAATAGAAGCGAAGCATATCGCTGACGTGCCGCACGAGTTCGTTCGAGGCCGTGCTGCGCCGCCCTTCGGGCTGCTCCGGAAGGACAAGTTCCGGCTCCGTGCAACCCGCCTCGGAAGCCAGGGCGGCCACGTGTTCGGGTCTCAGTTCGATCCGTTCCGTGGTCTCCAGGGCGCACACGACGGGCAGGCGTTCCTCAGGAAGTCCGGAGAAGGCTGCAAACACCTCGGCCGCTGCGTGCGGATCAACGTGCGTGTTCCACTCGGCGGTGGGCGTCGTGTTGCCCTGGTAGTAGTAGCTGCCACCCATGATCACGACGCCGCGCAGCAGCTCCGGTAGCCGCGGCTCGGCCCGCAGGGCGAGGGCGAAGTTGGTGAGGGGCGCCGTCAGCAGGGCGGTCAGCGCCCCCGGCCGTGACCGGGCCGCTTCGACCCAGAGCTCGACGGCGTCGGCGTCGTGCACTTTTCCGTGCGGTTCCGGTAGCTCGGCGTAGCCGACGCCTTGGGGCCCGTGGGTTTCCGGCGTGGTGGTCAGCGGGATCCGCAGGGGCGCCCGCGCACCGATGGCCACGGGCACGTCGGGGCGGCCACACAACTCGAGCAGGGACAGGTTATTGCGTGCCACCTGCTCCGCCGCAACATTGCCCGGGGTGCTGCTCACGGCAACGAGCTCCACATGCGGCTGGCTGCACAAATAGGCCAAGGCGAGGGCGTCATCGATTCCCGTGTCGCAGTCCACGAGCAAACTCACGGACTCGCGCTGGCCTGCAGCCGCTGCCTGCTCCCCGCTCATGGAACGCTCCTCAGAAAAGGGCAACCTTGGGCATACGCGGGAAGATGCCATCCAGTTCGGCGCGTTCTTCTGCCGTGGGTACCCATCGCACGGCTTTCGCGTTTTCGGTGATTTGCGCCGGGCGGGTGGCACCCGCAATCACGCTGCTGACTGCGGGCTGGGCGGCCAGCCAGGAAAAGGCAAGCTGCAATTCGTTCAAGTCCCGCTCCTTGGCGAATTGGCTGAACCGGCCCAGCTGGACCCAGTCGGCGTCGTTGACCATGTTGGTCCGCGTGTGGCTGAGGCGCGATCCTTCCGGGGCGTTGCCAGGAGCATACTTGCCCGTCAGGAGGCCGTTCGCCAAGGGGAAATACGGCAGGACACCGAGCCCGAAGGCCTGGGCGGCCGGCAGCACTTCGAGCTCCGCGCGACGGTCCAGCAGGTTGTAGTGGTTCTGGGTCGAAATGAACCGCGCACCGCCCTGCATCCGGGCGACGTATTCGGCTTCGGCGATCTGCCAGCCTGCGCGGTTGGAATGGCCAAGGTAACGGACCTTGCCGCTTGTCACGAGGTCGTCGAGGGCGGCGAGGGTCTCGTCAACAGGGGTGAGAAGGTCCGGGGTGTGGTACTGGTACAGGTCAATCCAGTCCGTGCCGAGGCGGCGCAGCGATGCCTCGGCGGCCTGGATGATGTAGCGTCGCGATCCCCGGGCACCAAAATCGTTGCCGTTGGAGCCGTGCATGTCCATGCCGAATTTCGTGGCCACGATGGCGTCGTCCCTGCGGCCTTTCAGGGCGACGCCCAACATGGTCTCACTGAGGCCGGGTTCCCGGCCATAGACGTCTGCAACATCGAAAAGGGTCACGCCGGCATCCAAGGCGGCATGCACTACCGCGTTGGTACCCTCCTGCGATTCCGTGGCCGTATTGGCCCGGCCGAGGTTGTTGCACCCCAAACCGACTACTGAGACGGTCAATCCGGAATTTCCAAGACGGCGATATTCAGTCATGGTTTCACCCTACAACGCAAGCTGGGGCCGATCCGCCCGTTCAGGATCCGAAGGCGATTCCTGCCTCTTCCATCGCGTCGTGCAACTGGGCCATGACCTTGGGGCCCATGCCGTGCAGGGCCGCCACCCGCCCCTCACCGAATTCGGCAAGCTGTTCCAAGGTTTCCAGACCCTCGTGGGCGAGTGCCCTCCGTGCGGGAGCGGACAAGCCCTTGGGCAGCGGAGTGTGTCCGGGCCAGTTGCTCTTGGGCGCCATGTTTGTCCCTTCGAAGCGGAGATATGGTCCTTAGAGAGTAAAGCCCGCCCCGGTTTTCGGCGAGTGTTTCACTTTGAATGCGGAGGGTTCGGCATGGGGTGCGGCCGCGATGCTCAGCTTGGTGAAGTCCAGGTCTTCTCCCCGGATGCACACCTTGATGGCGTTGACGGCCTTGTTGACGTCCGGGCACAGGCAGAAAATGTTGAGCTTCGATTCGCCGATTTCGGATCGATCCACGGTACCGAGGCCCCGCCATGCCAGTTCGCTCGTCAGCGCGGCCTTGGCTTTGCGTTCAAGGTAGCGGTCGCGGTCGGTGCCGTCCTTCGTCTTCAATGCAATCTGCGCGACCACCCAGAACTGCTCTGCCTCGGGAATCTCCGCATAGCCGTCCTCTTCGCATTGCACGGCGAAGGCGGTCATGAGTCCTTCCACGGCGGATTCGTCCTCGACGTCGGTTTCGTCAGTACTGCTCTGGTGTCCTACGACCCCGTGGTTGATGACGAACTGCTTGAATTCGTCGTCATACCAAGCCTCCCGGAAATGCAGGACCGCTTCGTCGTCGCGCTTATACGTGCGGATGATACCGCTCATGCCAGTCCTTTTCTGAACCACTCCGCGCAGGTACTGTTTGGACCTGTGCCGTCGAAGGGTGCCTGTTTGTTTGATAGCGGCCGGAACAGGCCGTTCACAGCTTGGGGAGACTGCCTGTGCTGGGATGTTCCTGTCCTGGCAGTGGCCGCGCGAAAGGCACCTTTGTCCCCAGGACCTGCGCGACGACGTCGTGCGTTATCTGTTGGGCGGTAAGCCCCACCCGCTCGAGGACCTGGCTCCTGGTTCCATGCTCGAGGAATTCGACCGGAAGCCCCACCTCGTTGAGGGCCGTGTCCACGCCGGCCGCGCGCATCTCCTGGCGAATCCGGGAGCCGACGCCGCCCGCACGGACGCCGTCTTCGATGCAGATCACCAATCGGTGCCGGGCTGCGAGGGCAATGATGGATTTGCGTACAGGCAGGACCCACCGCGGATCCACCACTGTGGAACTGATGCCTTGGGATCCGAGCCGGGACGCGACGTCGAGGGCGAGTTCGGACATTGCGCCCACGCTGACAATCAGGACATCGTTCTCGGTGGAGCCTTCGGGGCGGCGCGCCAGCACGTCGACGCCGTCGGAAAGCCGTTCGATCGCTTCGATCTCACTTCCCACACTGCCTTTGGAGAAGCGCACCACGCTGGGGGCATCGGAGATGGCAACCGCCTCGCGGAGTTCTTCCCGCAGGCGGCTGGCATCGCGCGGAGCCGCAAGGTGCAGCCCCGGCACGATCTGGACCATCGCCATGTCCCACATGCCGTGGTGGCTGGCTCCGTCCGGACCTGTCACGCCGGCGCGGTCCAACACCACCGTCACTCCGGCTTTGTGCAGGGCAACGTCCATGAGGAGCTGGTCGAACGCACGGTTCAGGAACGTGGCGTAAACGGCGACGACCGGGTGCAGTCCACCGAAGGCCATGCCAGCGGCCGAGGTGAGGGCGTGCTGTTCGGCGATGCCGACGTCGATCACTCGTTCCGGGTGCCGTTCCGCGAACGTGTGCAATCCGACGGGGATCAGCATGGCCCCGGTGATGCCTACGATGTCTTCGCGTTCATCGGCAATGTCCGCGATTTCCTCGGCGAACACGGATGTCCACGATCGGGCTCCACCGGCTTCGGTGGGTTCGCCGGTTTCGGGATCGATGATCCCGACGGCGTGGAACTGGTCCGCCTCGTTGGCGAGGGCAGGTGCGTAACCGTGGCCCTTTTCGGTCATCGCGTGGACGATCACGGGGCCGCCGTAATTGCGGGCAGTAGTGAGCGCGTGCTCAAGGGCACGCATGTTGTGGCCGTCGACAGGGCCGATGTACTTCATGCCGAGGTCTTCGAACATGCCTTGCGGAGCCCACCAATCCTTGATGCCCTTCTTCATGGCATGCAGGCTCTTATAGGTGAACTGGCCGATCGGTCCGCCGCTCTGAAGTTTCTTCTTCCACCACTCCAGCACGACTTCATAGGTGGGCGCTGCCCGGAGGGAGTCGATCGTGGGGCGCAATGAAGCGAGGTAGTCTGCCACACCGCCGACGGTAGGGGCATAGGAGCGCCCGTTGTCATTGACGACGATCACCACGCGGCGCCGCTTGTCGGCGGCGATGTTGTTGATCGCCTCCCACGCCATGCCGCCCGTCAGGGCGCCGTCTCCGACGACGGCGACAACGCAGCGATCGCCCTCACCGGTCAACTGGCGGGCCCGGGAGATACCGTCGGCCCAGGACAAGGAAGAGGACGCGTGGGAACTCTCCACGATGTCGTGCTCGGACTCGGCCCGATCGGGGTAGCCGGACATTCCCCCTTGCTGCCGGAGGGTGCTGAAATCCTGCCTGCCGGTCAGCAATTTGTGGACGTAGGACTGATGGCCGGTGTCGAAAACGATGCTGTCGCGCGGCGAATCGAAGACTTTGTGGATGGCCATCGTGAGTTCCACCACGCCAAGGTTCGGTCCAAGGTGACCACCCGTTTGAGCGACGTTGGTGATGAGGAAAGTCCTGATCTCGCCTGCAAGCTGCTCCAACTGCTGGCTGGTGAGCTTGCTCAGGTCCTGCGGGTTCCGGATTGTCTCCAAAAGTCCCAACGGCCCCTCCTTAGGGTGATTGACGTGCTATACAACTCTAACGCCTTGGCCGGCACCAAGCCGCAGGAAAGGCTACAGCCCCGGCCGGTCGATGACCAGCCGGGGCTGTAGCTGTTGCCTTTCGGCTCAGGCGGAGTTCGCGCTAGTGTGCCGAGATTTGCCGAAGCACGTACTGCAGGATGCCGCCGTTGCGGTAGTAGTCCGCTTCGCCCGGCGTATCGATGCGCAACACGGCATCGAAGGACTTGGTGCTGCCGTCCTCGGCCGTTGCCGTGACCTTGAGCGTCCTCGGCGTCGTGCCGTTGTTCAGCTCGGTGACGCCCTCGACGGAGAACGTTTCCGTGCCGACCAGGCCCAGCGATGCAGCGGATTGGCCGGCCGGGTACTGCAGCGGGAGGACGCCCATGCCGATGAGGTTGGAGCGGTGGATCCGCTCGTAGCTTTCGGCGATGACAGCCTTCACACCCAGCAATGCGGTTCCCTTGGCAGCCCAGTCACGGGAAGAGCCGGAGCCGTACTCCTTACCGGCCAGGACCACGAGCGGGGTGCCGGCTGCCTGGTAGTTCTGGGCAGCGTCGTAGACGTAGGCCTGGGGGCCGTCCGCCTGGGTGAAGTCGCGGGTGAAGCCACCCTCGACGCCCACACCGTCGTTGAAGTCCGCGAGCAACTGGTTCTTGATGCGGATGTTCGCGAACGTTCCGCGGATCATGACCTCGTGGTTGCCACGGCGTGAACCGTAAGAGTTGAAGTCCTTGCGCTCCACACCGTTGGCCAGAAGGTACTGACCTGCCGGGGTGTCCGACTTGAAGGAGCCGGCCGGGGAGATGTGGTCGGTGGTGACCGAATCGCCCAGCTTCAGCAGCACGCGGGCGCCGGCGATGTCCGTTACCGGTTCCGGCTGCGCTTTCATGCCTTCGAAGTACGGGGGCTTCCGCACGTACGTGGACTTCGCGTCCCAGGCGAAGGTGTCGCCTGCCGGGGTCTCGAGTGCCTTCCAGCGGTCGTCGCCGTCGAAGACGCCTTCGTAGCCGCGGGCGAACATTTCCTTGTCGATCGAGGAATCGATGACCTTCTGGACCTCGACGGGGTTCGGCCAAATGTCCTTCAAGAAGACATCGTTGCCGTCCTGGTCCTGGCCCAGCGGATCGGCGTCGAAGTCGAAGTCCATGGTTCCGGCCAGGGCGTAGGCGATGACCAGCGGCGGGGAGGCCAGGTAGTTCATCTTGACGTCCGGGTTGATGCGGCCTTCGAAGTTGCGGTTACCGGAGAGGACAGCCGTGACGGAAAGGTCGTTGGCCTGGATGGCCTCCGAGATTTCGGCGTCGAGCGGTCCGGAGTTGCCGATGCAGGTTGCGCAGCCGTAGCCCACGATGTAGAAGCCGAGCTTCTCCAGGTAGGGAGTCAGGCCGGACTTCTCGTAGTAGTCGGTGACAACCTTGGAGCCGGGAGCGACAGAAGTCTTGACCCACGGCTTGGAGGCGAGGCCCTTGTCCACGGCGTTGCGGGCGAGCAGCGCGGCAGCAAGCATCACGGATGGGTTGGACGTGTTGGTGCAGGACGTGATCGAAGCGATCGAAACGGCACCGTGGTCCAGTTCGAATTCGCGGCCGTCAGCTGTTGTGACGCTCACTTTGTTCGACGGGCGACCGTTCGACTTCGGGCCGTGTGCGTGCGGCGCTACTTCGGCCAGGTGCGTCGTGGAGGCGGTGAACGACGGCGAGTCGGAGGCCGGGAAGCTCTCGTCAATCGCTTCGTCCAGGCTTCCGTCTGCAAGGTCTTCCTTCACGTAGTTGCGCAGGTCCTCGCGGAACTGGGCCTTGGACTCCGTGAGGATGATGCGGTCCTGGGGACGCTTCGGGCCCGAGATGGAGGGAACAACCGTGGACAGGTCCAGCTCGAGGTACTCGGAGAACTTGATCTCGTGCGAGGGATCGTGCCAGAGGCCCTGTTCCTTCGCGTACGCCTCGACCAGGGCGACGTTCTGATCGGAGCGGCCGGTGAGGCGCAAGTACTCGAGTGTGACGTCGTCGATCGGGAACATCGCTGCCGTGGAACCGAACTCCGGGCTCATGTTGCCGATGGTGGCGCGGTTGGCCAGCGGCACAGCCGCAACGCCTTCGCCGTAGAACTCCACGAACTTGCCGACCACACCGTGGTTGCGCAGCTGCTCAGTGATGGTCAGGACGACGTCCGTGGCGGTAGCGCCAGCGGGAATGGAGCCCGTGAGCTTGAAGCCGACAACGCGCGGGATCAGCATGGAGACGGGCTGGCCCAGCATGGCAGCCTCGGCTTCGATGCCGCCCACGCCCCAGCCCAGCACGCCGAGGCCGTTGACCATGGTGGTGTGCGAGTCCGTGCCGACGCAGGTGTCGGGGTAGGCGCGGAGGACTGTGCCTGTCTCGGTGTCCACCGAGCGGGTCATGACGGTGCGTGCCAGGTATTCGATGTTGACCTGGTGGACGATGCCGGTTCCCGGGGGAACAACCTTGAAGTCGTCAAAAGCAGTCTGGCCCCAGCGCAGGAACTGGTAACGCTCGCCGTTGCGCTGGTATTCGATCTCCATGTTGCGCTCAAGGGCGCCGGAGTTGCCGAAGGCGTCGATCTGCACGGAGTGATCGATGACCATCTCAGCCGGAGCCAGCGGGTTGACGCGCTTGGGGTCGCCGCCGAGGTCCTTGATGGCTTCACGCATGGTGGCAAGGTCAACCACACAGGGAACCCCGGTGAAGTCCTGCATGATGACCCGGGCGGGGGTGAACTGGATCTCGGTGTCCGGCTGGGCATCCGGGTCCCAGCCGGCCAGGGCGCGGACGTGGTCGGCCGTTATATTGGCGCCATCTTCCGTCCGCAGGAGGTTTTCAAGCAATACCTTAAGGCTGAACGGAAGGCGGTCTGCGCCCTCAACGGAGTTCAACCGGAAAATTTCATAATCGGTGCCGGCTACATTCAGTACGCCTTTGGAACCGAAGCTGTCCACAGTGCTCATGGCAGGACTCCTCTCGCAACAGCTTTCATCTTTGTCGCGTGGTTGACCGCTAGCTAGTTAGGCAAACCTAATCTGGGCATCGTGCGGCCGGTGGAGAAGTGAAGCGCGACGTAGGACTTCTCCCCCATCGTAGTGGCGGCTATGCCGCGGGCACCAGCAACGCAACGGTCTCGAGGTGATGTGTGTGCGGATACAAGTCGAAGGCCCGGAGGGATTCAAGCTGCCATCCGCCGTTCCGGAAGTACCCCAGATCACGCGCGAAGGAGGCCGGATCACACGACACATAAGCGATTGCCCGCGGCCCGGACTCGATGAGCTGGCTGACCACGGCTTTGCCCGCGCCGGCCCGCGGCGGGTCGATCACCAAGGCATCGAAGCTCCGGGGGCGCTGCCGAAGGACCCGTTCCACCCTGCCCTGCACAATTTCCACTTGGGTCTCTCCATGCAGATTCTTGCGGGCATCCCGGCTGGTCCCGGGCGATCCTTCGACTGACAGCACCGAACCGGTGATCCCCACAGCATCCGCCAAGGGCGCCGTAAACAATCCGGCTCCCGCGTAAAGATCGGCGACGGCCGATCCCGCAAGGAGGTAGCCGCCGTCGTGCAGGAAGCCCGTCACCGCCCCCACCAGGATCCCGGGCGCATCCTTGTGGATCTGCCAGAACCCTTCTCCCGTCACACGGTACTCGTGACCGGCAGCCGATTCCTGGACCCACGTCCTGCCGCGCAGCTGCAGGACTTCGCCGCCGACGGGGTCGAAGCTTGCCACTGAGACTTCATGCGGGAGCTGGCCCAGGATCCGGTTGAGGCGCCGGGCATCGGTACCTTCTTCCGGGGCTAGAAGGACGAGCGGACGCGATCCGTTGGCAGGCGCGGCCACTTCCACCCGTGAGATCCCCCGCAGATCGATGTCCCAGAGCCGCAACTCGTTGATGCCCGGCAGTGCCAAGGGCATTTCGTGGACCGGAATCACGACGTCGGAGCGGTGGGCATGCATCCCCAGGCGCCCACCGGGTGTGACGGCAAAGCTGGCGCGGGTCCGCCAGCCGAGCCCTGTATCGCCGTCGGACCCCGTATCGCCGTCGGAGCCCGCGTCACCGGCGGCCGCCGGCTCCACTTCGACATTGAGTTCGACGCCGGCGAGCCGCTTCAGCTGCTCGGCGAGGACTTCGGATTTGAGCAGGCGCTGCCGTTCCAGTGTTACGTGCCCGAGTTCGGCCCCGCCCACGGGCGGACCGCCCTTGCGCCAGGCGGCAAGCGAGTCGGCGAGGGGCCAGAAATGGCGTGTCCGGTCGTCTGATGCCTCCAGGACGTCGACGACGTCGGCACGCCAGAAACGGGAAGACTCACCGGCGTCGGTCAGCCGGACCCGGACCTTCTCCCCCGGGATGCCGTGGCGGACAAAAATGACCCGGCCTTCGTGCCGTGCGACAAAGTGGCCGCCATGGGCGATGGGGCCGACGTCCACCACCAGCTCCGTGGCAGCTCCGTCCTGGGCCGTGGGCGAGCTGGATTCGGTGTTGCTGGGGTGGGTCATCAGGTATCCTGCAATGCCTTTGCTTCTTCGGAGGACTTCAATTGCCATGGAACGCTCGCCACCATGACGCCGGGTTCAAAGTGGAGCCGGGCCTTGATGCGCAGGGCGGTCTGGTTGTGCACGAGCTGTTCCCACCACTTGCCGACGACGTACTCCGGGATGTAGACGACGATCAGGTCGCGCGGGGAATCGCGGCGCATGTTCTTGACGTAGTCCAGGATGGGCGTGACGGTTTCCCGGTACGGGCTCGCCAACACGGTCAACGGGACAGGGATGTCCAGCTTGTCCCAGGCCTCCACGGTGTGCGCCGTTTCCTCGTGGTCGATGTCCACGATGATGGCGTCCAGCCGGGACGGCCTCGACGCCCGCGCGTAGGCCAGGGCGCGCAGCACCGGTTTGCGGACATGGGAAACCAGCAGCACTGCATGGACCCGGGTGGGCAATGCACGCGGGGAAGAATCCTCGTCAACGGCCAGTTCCTTGGCCACGTTGTCGTAGTGGGCGCGGATGCTCCACATGATGAGGAACAGCACGAACATCGCCAGAAGGGCGATCCAGGCGCCCTGCTCGAACTTGGTGATCAGCACGATGGTCAGCACCAGCGCCGTCATTGCGAAGCCGACCATGTTGATGGTGCGGGACTTCACGATCCTGCGGCGGACGGCTTTGTCCTGCGCAAGTTTGAGTTCCCTGCCCCAGTGACGCACCATGCCCAGCTGGCTCATCGTGAAGGAAATGAAGACGCCGACGATGTACAGCTGGATGAGCTTGGTGACATCGGCGTTGAAGGAAATGATGAGGACCAAAGCCCCGGCCGCAAGGGCCAGGACGCCGTTGCTGAAGGCCAGGCGGTCTCCGCGGGTCCGAAGCTGGCGGGGAAGGTAGCCGTCCTGGGCGAGGATGGACCCCAGGACCGGGAATCCGTTGAATGCCGTGTTGGATGCGAAGACGAGGATGACGCCCGTGGCGGCGACAACAACGTAGAACGGGATGGACCCGGCGCCGAAGATCGTCTGTGCAATCTGGCTGATGGCAGGGTTCTGGATGTAGTCGTCCGGGAGCGGTTGGCCATGCAGGAGGAATTCCTTGGCCGGATCCAGCACGATGTGGACCTTGGTGGCGTTGGCAAGGTAGATGATACCCGCAAGCATGGCCGAAGCGATGACTCCGAGCAGCAAGAGCGTGGTGGCCGCATTCTTGCTCTTGGGCTTCTTGAAGTTAGGCACGCCGTTGCTAATGGCCTCCACACCGGTCAGGGCGGCCGCGCCGGAGGAGAAGGCCCGCAGGAGCAGGAACGCGCCTGCCAGGCCCACGAGTCCCTGGTCGAATCCCTCTTGCGGGACGATGGTGAAGGCCGCCGAGGGAGCCTGGCCGAGTTGGCCTGTGGCCGCCTGGAAGATACCGACGGCCGTCATGCCCAGGATGGAGAACATGAAGATGTAGGTGGGAACCGCGAAGACACTGCCGGCTTCCTTGATTCCGCGCAGGTTCACCAATGCCAGGACAACGACGCCGACGGTGGCGATGAGCGCCTGCTGCCCATGCAGCGAGGGGATCGCCGTGGTGAGGTACGCCGCCGCGGAGGACATCGACACGGCGACGGTGAGGACGTAGTCCACCAACAAAGCGGCGGCGACCGTCAGGCCTGCGAACTTCCCCAGGTTGACGTTGGCGATTTCGTAGTCGCCGCCACCTGAAGGGTAGGCGTGGACGTTCTGCCGGTACGAGGCGACAACCGTGAGCAAGACCACCATGACTGCGAGGCCTACCAGCGGCGAAATGGCCACGGCACTCACGCCCGCGAGGGCCAGGGTCAGCAGGATTTCGTCAGGGGCATACGCCACGGAGGACAGGGCGTCCGAAGCGAAAATCGGCAGCGCAATGCGCTTGGGAAGCAGGGTGTGGGCCAGGCGGTCGTTCCGGAACGGCCGCCCCACCAACACCCGCTTCGCGGCGTTGAGAATTGTCAGCACTCCGCAAAGCTACTCTGAATCGAACGCGATGTCATGACGGCGGACTGGCTTCCGCGACTTGCCCCGGTAGAGTCTTACCGAGCGGCATGCATAAGAGTGAAGGAGAAACCGTGGCTCACTTTGTGATCATGGGTTGCGGACGAGTTGGCGCAACGTTGGCGCACACCTTGGAAGACGCCGGCCATTCGGTGGCAATCATCGACCAGGACGACCGTGCCTTCCGCCGCCTGCGCAGCGGATTCACAGGTAGGAAAGTCACGGGCGTCGGATTCGACCGGGACACCCTCAAGCAGGCAGGTTGCGAGGAGGCGTACGCCTTCGCCGCCGTCTCAAGCGGTGACAATTCCAATATCCTCGCCACCCGTGTAGCGCGTGAAACTTTCCATGTTTCGCATGTTGTTGCCCGAATCTACGATCCCGGCCGCGCCGAAATCTACCAGCGCCTGGGCATCCCCACGGTAGCCGCCGTCCGTTGGAGCGCGGACCAGGTCCTTCGCCGGATCCTGCCCGAGCAGCACTTGGCAGGGGATTACCGCGAACCCTCGGGCCGGCTGGTCTTGTCCGAAGTCGACCTTGACCAAGGCTGGATCGGGCACCCGTTGACTGCCATCGAAGCAGCATCCGGCATCCGCATCGCTTTCCTTACCCGCTTTGGCGAAGGCGTCCTGCCCCAGGCCGGAACGGCGTACCAGGAGGGCGACACCGTGCACGCCATGTTGAATCTGGACCGCAGCGCCGAGGTGGCGCGCATCCTTTCCAGCGCACCCGCCAAGGAGTCTGAGTGAAAGTCGTTATTGTCGGCGCAGGCAGCGTCGGTTCATCGATCGCGCGGGAATTGCTTGCCCACAAACACGAGATCATGCTGATCGACCTCAAACCAGAAGTCATCGGGCGCAGCGGGCTCCGCGGGGCCCGCTGGCTGGTGGGCGATGCATGCGAATTGAGCACCCTGCAGGAAGCGAAATTGGAAGGGGCCGACGTCGTCGTATCCGCGACCGGCGACGACAAAGTCAACCTGGTGGTGTCCTTGCTGGCCAAGACCGAATTCGGTGTGGGCCGCACGGTTGGCCGGGTCAACAATCCCAAGAACGACTGGATGTTCAACGATTCCTGGGGCGTCGACGTCGCAGTCAACACCCCGCAGCTCATGACGGCGCTCGTGGAAGAAGCCGTGGAAATCGGTGACCTCGTCCGCTTGCTGACCTTGCAGACGGGTGTGTCCTCGCTCGTCGAATTCACGGTTCCCCACGACTCGCACATCATCGGGAGCACCGTGGGCGGTATCGAATGGCCCGACGACGCGACCCTGGTGGCGATCCTCCGCGACCACGCGCCGATCACACCAAGCCGCGACGACGTGATCGACGGCGGCGACGAACTGTTCTTCGTCACGACCATTGAGGCCGAAGACGGCCTCAGGGCCCTGCTCTCCCCGTCCGCCGCGGACCACGGTTCAGTTGACGTCGAGGAAGAGTTTTCGGATCAGTCCGACGACGACGGTTTCGACGGCTGAGGCTCACGGTTCGGCTTCTGGCCCGGCGCAGGCCGGGTCAGGAGCCAGGCAACCCAGAGACCCAGGATGTACAGCGGAGCGCCCATGATCAGCCTCATGGTGGCGAGCGCAGCCAGGCCGGGTTCGCCCAGGAAATACAGGGGCACCTGGACCACAAGCCGTAGTGCCAGCACGGCAATGACCACCCACGTGCCGATGGCATATGCCCGCAAGCGCTCCGGGTTCTTCCGCCATTCGAAGCCCTCGTTGCGGACGAAGCCGAACAGCAGGCCGGCGATCGGCCACTTGAGCAGGATCGACAGCACCATTCCCACGATGTAGCCGATATTCGTGTAGAAACCCAGGACGTAGAAATCCTCGGCTTTGCCGGTGGTGTTCGCGAGCCAAGCGGAGATGGCGACGCCGGCGATCCCGGCAAGCGCCTGGGTCAACGGGCGCCGTTGGACCAGCCGGACCACGGTGAAGACGGCTGCCGCCGCGAGGGAGGCAATCAGGGACGCCGGAAGGTCGCGGGTGACCATGAAGGCGATCAGGAATACGAGGCCGGGCACGATGCTCTCCGCTATCCCCTGAACACCTCCGGCCGATTTGAGGATGTCCACATGCCCGTGGCTGTTGCGTTGGAGACCGGCCTTTTCGGCGTAGCCAGCGGCGATGTCCGCAATGCTCGGCCCCTGGGAGCCCTGCCGGGACTCCTCCTCCGGGCCGGGCTTTTCCGGGCCAGGCTTTTCCTGGGCTGGCTTTTCGTGGGGGCCGGATCCGTTGGCGACGGTCATTGGTGCTCCTGCCGGGAGAGGATTTCATAGCGCGGATTGAACATGGTGGGCATCCCGTCCCGCTGCGTGACCATGCCTTCGAGCCGCAGGACAGTCCCGGGTTCGATTCCGGGCACTTTGCGTCGCCCGAGCCAGATGACGCGCAGTCGGGTCAACGGACCCGTGTCGCCCCTGTGCGCAATCCGGTCAACGACGATTGCAGAGAAATGTGCTTGCTCGTTGGCGGGCTGGTAGGTCACCGACTCTATGAAACCCGTGCAGTCGACGCGGCCCCGGACGGGGAGCTCAGTGAGGGGCAGGGACGCCGGGCTGCCTTGGGCGGCAGCGGCACGCGCCGCTTTGTCAGCCAATCTGGGTGATCTCCGGGCCGCGTTCGGGCCGCTGAAGCTCCGGCGTTTCATGGGGAGCACCGTGCTGCCCGGGGGCTACAGCGTCCTTGGGCAGCTTCAGCTGAAGCAGCTCACGGGGCGGCATGGGGTTGTCTCCGCGAATGACCACAACCTTGCGGAAGAGGTTCTCCAGTCCTTCAGCCGCTTTCCTGTCCAAAGCCGCGTTGCCGCCGATGACTCCGCGAAGGAACCAGCGGGGCCCATCGACGCCCATGAACCGGGCAGCCCGGAAGCCACGTCCGCCGTCTGCGGATTCCGTAGGAAGTTTGGCGATGAGCTCCGTGCCGAAGGTGCCGATGATCTCCTCGACTTCGCCTCCTTGGCTGGACACGGATTGGCCGATTTGTTCGCGGATCTCGTCCCACAGCCCTTCGGAACGTGGAGCGGCAAACGCCTGGAGTTGGAGGCTCGAGCCATCGAGGTCCATGGTGACCGCCACTACCCGCTGGGTTGCCTCTTCTACTTCGAGGCGCAATTGAAGGCCTTCGGAAGGTTCGATCAGCAGGGCGCCAAGATCCACGTAGCCATCCTGGCTATCAATTTCGCTGGCATCCAATGGCCCCTTGGACAGGCGGAAGTCGCCCTTGGCGGCTCCACCGGCTACCGGGCCGGCGTCCTGCCGCGTCGTCGCGGCATTGGCCTGCTCAGTACCGTTGTCTTTCGGCTGCTCAGCCTTGGACTTCTTTCCGCGCCCAAAAAGCATCGGGTTGTCTCCTTAGTAGTGGTCTATCCCCCAGTAAACCGCAGACTGCCCGTCAACTCGCGGGCAGCATGGCAATCAGCTCGGTGCAACGCCGATTGTCGAGGGTTGTTGCTAGCTCACGGCCGGCGCGAAGCCTCCGGTGGATCCAAAGCCGCCGGTGCCGCGCGAGGTGTCGGACAACTCCTCCACGGAAACGAACTGCGCATACTCGACGCGCTGGATCACCATTTGAGCAATTCTATCGCCGCGCTTGAGTTCGATTGCGTGGTTTTGGTCAGTATTCAAAAGCGTCACGGAAATTTCACCTCGGTAGCCCGCATCAACCGTCCCGGGAGCGTTCACTACGGTCAGTCCGTGCTTGGTTGCCAGCCCTGACCGGGGGTGGATCAGCGCGACAAAGCCGTTCGGCAGCGCGATTGAGACGCCCGTGGGAACAAGCTTCCGCTCCCCCGGGGCGAGCGATACGTCCGCGCGGGCCCGCAAGTCTGCGCCGGCGTCACCGGGGTGGGCGTATGACGGCGCTTCCAAACCGGCGTCGAGCATTTTCAGTTGGACCTGAAGGGTCGGCGCACCGTATTCGGCGGAGGTGTCTGCTGGGTTGGCTACTGCTGTCTCGTGGCTCACAGTCACATATTCTATCGCCCACGGAATACTCCCCCGGTTGCGGCCGCAGGTCAGTCGCAGGGCATAGGGCGCGTTAATTCCCGGGGTCACAGTCCCGATAAGCTGGTGGCATGCCTGAATCGACTGCTTCCGTACCCGCGCCGTACCATTCCTCGAGTGGAACGGGCGTCCTGTTTACGGAAAAGCTCTGGCCCTCCCCCTGGATTTGGATCATCACGGTCGGCTTCTCCGCCGCGGGCATCCTGATGTTCGCGCCGATCAGCATCACCGCGGGCATCATCGCCGCGCTGGTTCTCTTCGGGATCACGTCCACCCTGCTGGTGACATCCACTCCTGCGATTGTGGTGGACCGTGACACCATCCACGTGGGACGGGCCACTATCCAGCGCGAGTTTGTCGGCGCCGTCACGGCATACCGCAAGGACGAAGCCACGGCAGAGCGCGGTACCCGGCTCCATGGACTCGCGTTCCTGTGCCTCCGCGGCTGGATAGATCCGGTGGTCCGCATTGAAATCACCGACCCGGCGGACCGCACCCCGTACTGGCTGACGTCCACACGCCGCCCCGAAGAACTTCTGGCAGCGCTGTCCAAGCAGGCCTCCCGAGGCTAGCTTTCGCATTCCTTGCAGTACAGATGCCCGTCTTTCTCCCGCGCAATCTGGGAGCGGTGTTTGACGAGGAAGCAGTTGAAGCACGTAAATTCGTCCGCCTGCGGAGGCAGGACCCGGACCAGCAGCTCTTCGCCAGACAAGTCCGCCCCGGGGAGCTCGTAGGCATCTGCCAGATCAGTCTCATCGATGTCAACAGCCGATGATGACTGTTTCTCGGTGCGATGCGACTTGAGTTCCTCGATCGAGTCCTCGGTGTCTTCTTCCGTCTTCCGAGGGGCATCGTAGTCCGTTGCCATGGTCCCTTCTTCGTTCTCCCTTGTGCTTCACGCAGGGCTTGCGGTCCTGTCGACCAGAGCCTGCTCCGGTCTAAGGGTGTAACGCAGCAGGCCGCATTTTTGTGCCCGATACCGGGCAGATTGTCCTCCCGGCAGACTCGAATGTCCATACCCCGGTTCCGATCGCCTGCGCAGGGAATGCCGGAAATCGCGGAATATCGCGGCGCGCCCTTTGTCCTAGTAGGAAAAGGCCGTACCGGGTGGCAGAGTTTCGAATGTCAGATAGGCCATGGTGGAGGATTTTATGCGGGATCTACGGCTGGTTGGCGTCCACGACGACGGCGGACATCTTCTGTTGAGCGGTACCGGCGGCGAGATGTTCCAGCTTCCGATTGATGAGGCGTTGCGGGTTGCAGCGAGCCGGACACCTGCCCAGGTGGCCGCACGCGCTTCCATCACGCCCGTCGCCATGTCCCCGCGTGACATTCAGTCACGTATCCGCAGCGGCGCTACGGCCGCGGAAGTGGCGGAGCTGTCAGGGCTACCGCTCGCCAACGTGCAGCGCTATGAGGGCCCTGTTCTTGCCGAGCGCGAGTACATCGCCCAGCAAGCCCGCAAAGTCGAAGTCGCCGCCCCTGCCCCCGGCCAGGACACTTACCGCGCAGCGTTCGGCGACGAACCCGCGAGCCTGGGCGAAATGGTTGCACACCGGCTCACGGCCCACGGGATCGATTCCTCTACGGTGGAATGGGATTCCTGGCGCCGGACCGATGGCACGTGGACCGTCGTCGCACGCTTCGAAACCAAGCCAGGCAGCTTGGAGAGCATCGGCGAAGAGCCACCTGCCATGTGGACCTTCCATCCCGCCCGCAAATCCATCCAGAATGGCAACCGCTGGGCCCAGCAGCTCAGCGAACTGGAACCCCTTGATGGACCTGTACCGGCCCGGCGGCTCGCTGCCGTCTCCGACCGGCCCTTTGACTTTGAGGCCGACGCCGGGACAGCCGCCCGTGCGGCCGCTGCTGCCGCGACGAAGGAAGCCGATGGCCTCCTTGACATGTTGCGCTCACGTCGCGGACAGAGGCTGGGACTTGACGAAGACAGTGACGACGCTTTGGCGCTGCTTCTGAGCAGCGGCGTTCCGGCTGCGCATCCGCGGCCGGGCGACGTCGAAGACGGACTTGCGGACAGCGAAACAGCTGACAAAGAGCCAGCCGACACAGACACGGACGAGCAGCTTGAAGCCGAACCCGCCCCCAGCCGCCGTGACGCGCGTGCATCCATGCTGTCGCGGCTGAGCCTGGCCCCGAAGCATGACGACAAGGAAGACGACTCCCTCCATCTTCACGATGGCGTCAGCACGGATACCCGTGAAATCACGGTGATCCCCGCCGCCTTGCGCCCCGTGACCATGTTGCGCGGCAGGAACGACAACGACGCGCAGGCCGGTGACGAGGCCCGAACCCCGGGGGCAGCATCACCGCGGGCGGGCCTCGACGAGCTGCTCGGCGGCGCTCCCCGGCGGGAACGCGAAGAGCCGAAGCCCACCCGGGCCGGGCAGAAGGATGAAGAAACCTCCGACGCGGGGGCGGCCGAGCGCCAGCCGTCACGGCCCAAGCGCTCCAGTATTCCCAGCTGGGACGAAATCGTCTTCGGGACGCGCGGAGACTAGGCAGATTCAGTTCGTTGCGGCTTCAGCTGGCGCCGTGCCAAAGGCAAGCGTCGACGTCGAACGGCAGCAACTGATCCCGGCTCGCCATGAGGTTGGCCCCGTGTGCGGTGACCCGGCGCATGTAGTGCCTGCGGCATAGGGTCTCGTATCCGACGACCGGGAGCGACCCTTCGACGTGCTCCGGAATAGCCTCCGCCCTGTCGGCATCCCTGGCGACGTCTCCCACCACGACCTGCTCGCCTTCGACCACCATGATGCCGTCCACGGTCCGCGCATTGTGGGTTGCCCGGCGGCCGCACCAACAGAGGGCCTCGACCTGCAGGACCTGGACCCTGTCCGCGAGCTCCACGAAACGCTGGGATCCGGGAAAGAGCCGGGTGCGGAAGTCGGACGTGATTCCAAAAGCGAACACGTCGACGCCCATCTCATCAACCACGCGCGCCAGCTGTTCCACTTGCCCGGGTGAGTAGAACTGGGCTTCGTCACAGATCAGGTAGTCCACCTTGAGGCCCGTGGTCCGGCGTCGGACGACTTCGTCCCAGAAATCAGTGGTGTCAATGACTTCCACGGCGTCGGTCTGGAGGCCGAGCCGGCTGGAGATGACGGAACCGCCGGCGCGGTCGTTACAACTGAAGCGGACCCCGCCACGGCCGCGCGCACGGTGGTTGTAGTCCATCTGCAAAGCAAGGGTGGACTTGCCGCAGTCCATGGTTCCGGAGAAGAAAATAAGCTCAGCCACGGCGACCCTTGGGACCTCCGGCTTGGAAGCAAAGCAGCGGAACTTCGCGCTCCGCCTTGGTCAGCGAACCATGTTGCCCCACCACCTCCAAGGCAGTCGGACGGACGCGGCGGACGTCGTAGAGCGCCAAAGTGTCCCGGGCGGCGATCATGACGTCCCCGATCCGGGGGGAAACCTCTGGCCGAAGGGTCCCGAAGAGTCCGGCGTCAAGGGCCTGCTCGCGGGTGAAGGCCCAGATCCGCCCGTCGAAGCGGGCGCGCCAGGCAGCCAACAGCGCTTCCCGGTGACGCGATCCGGCGTCGGGTTCGAGGTACAAGTGAACCATGCGCGGCTCCCCTGCCGTGTGCCGGACCCCGGCGATAAGGGCGGGATCCGCGGAGTAGTCGATGCGCTGCGACTCCGGGACGTCGAGCATTCCATGGTCGCCGGTGAGGAGGATGGTTGTCCCCGCGGGCAGTGAGGCAGAGAGCCTTTTGACCGTTGAATCGATTTCTTCGAGCTGGTGCTCCCAGCGATCGGACTGGCAGCCGTAGCGGTGCCCGGCTTTGTCCAGCTCGTTGACGTAGAAGTACATGAGCGAGCGGGTTCCCGCGGCCATTTCCTCCCCCGCCGCTGCCGTCCGGGCGTGGAGCGAGCTGCCGCCCACGAACCGGCTTCCCCGGAGCGCCGCGCGGGTCATCGGTGACGCGCCGAACTGGGGCAGGCTCACTGTGACGACGTCGGCGTCAGCAGCCACGCGTTCGAAAATTGTCGGGAACGGCTGCCAGCGCAGGGGGTCGACTCCGGCGTCCCAATTGCCGAGCAGGTTGACTACCTTGTCTTGCTCAGGATCCAGGACGTCATAGCCCACCATGCCGTGTTCACCGGGCGTACGGCCGGTTCCAAGGCTGGCCAAGGACGATGCCGTGGTGGAAGGAAAAGCCGAATCAAGCCACACCGGGACGGCTCCCTGTCCCGAATTCGCAATTGACCTCAGAAACGGAGTGTGGGCGGCCTTCTGCTTCAGGAGATTGCGCCCCAGGCCGTCAGCGAGAACAACGCACACGCGTTGCGATGCGGGCAATTGCAGTTTGTTTTCGAAGCCGGGCAGGCCCATGCTCGCCGCGGCGCTGGTGAAGACCTCGGCGATCGATTTGCTGCCATACAGCGGCGCGCCGGGAAGCTCGGGGACGGCGCTCGAAACGGAGACGGTTTCCTGGGCGACGGGTTCCGATGTCGCCATCAGCGCTGGTGCCCGCGGCTCAGCCTGTTGCCGAAGACGCCCGAGCGGAGTCGTGGAGCAGAGATGGTACCCGGGTGGACTGAGGGCCCGGGAGCGCCTGTGTTCACAGCCCGCAGCGCACGGGCAAAGACCTTCGCGTCCTGGACGGCCCTGGGTCCGTCGGCCTCGGAGCTGATCCGCAGCACGATGTCCTCCTGGGAGATGGTGCCCGTGTATCCATGGTCGGCTTCGCACTGGGGATCGCCGCAGCTGGCAGGTCCCACATCCAGGCGCTGGCCACCGGACCAGGCAATGGACAGGGTCAGCTCCCTGACGGGGTCGCTTGGAGTGTAGTTCTGCGGCTGCGCATACATGTAGCTGAGGACCACCGAGCGGATTTGTGCCACAGGCACGGACTCCGTGGAAATCTGGGCGACGATCTGCTCGCCGGCTTCGTCAAGCTGCTGGTCGTCGACGTGGGTGATCACCAGCATGTCCTCGGTGAGTACCAGGACCGTGATGTGCCGCCGGACCTCGGCACGGTCGAAATGCGTTTCCAAATGCACCAGATGCGCAAGGCAGTCGCGCCCGTCCAAGGCATCGGCCACAACATCGGCAACAAGGACAGGATAGAAACCTGCCCGTTGAAGTGCCTGGTCCAGGCTCTGCCCCTGCGAGCTGTGGTTGTGTGCTGCATGGTGCCCGGTGGTAGCCGGACCGGACGGAGGCGTCGGGGACTTCGAGCTCATTCCCCCATTTTCACAGATCGGCTGGGGACTTCATAACCGTCCGGCCCTCCGGCGGTCAACCGTCAGCTCAGCTGAGCATCGCACGGCGGGCACTGTCCGTACGCTGTGCGGCGTTCCCGATCCACACCTCGGCGGCAAGGATTTTCGCGCCCCGGGTCCCGGCCAGGACGGGATTGAACTCCACCAGGGCAATCCCGGGGTGTTCATCCTTGAGGCGGACCAGCCGTGCTCCCAGGTCTTCGAGGGCCGCTACGTCCACCGCAGGCAACCCTTCGTAGCCGAAGAGTTTCAGGGAAGCCCGGGGGGCCCTGATGAAGTCGTGGAGATCGGTGGAGGACAAGGGAGGCACCCGGTGCGCCCAATCGTCCAGGAGGTTCACGGCGTCTCCCGCCAAACCGAAGGACACCACGGGACCCAGGAGCGGATCCTCGATGGCCCGGAGCGTGCAGGCCTGCCCCACGGAAACCATGGCCTGCACCTCTATGGCCGATGAACCGTAGGGCTCAAGGGCGCGACGCATCTGCGCGATGTTCCGCCGCAGCGAGTCAGCGTCCTCGATGTCCAGCCGCACACCTCCCAGGTCCAGGCGATGCCGGAGGGCAGGATCAGTGGTCTTGAGCACCACGGGCCAGCCGAGCCGTTCGGCAGCGGCGACCGCTTCGTCGTCGCTCTCGAACACAGCTGACGGCACCACCGGGATGCCGTAGCGGGACAGCAGCGCGGCTGCTTCGCCGTCGTCGAGCCGGACCAATTGTTCCCCCGGGACAGAAGACAGGAGCCGTTCGATGTGTTCGCGGGTACCTTCGCGGTCGCAACCCGCAGGCTCCACGAACATGCCTTGGTCCCGGTCCAGCCACTTCGCGTAACGGGCCACTGCCGCCAAGGCCGCCACCGCACTGCCCGCGCTCGAGTAGCAAGGAAGGGACGGTCCGGACTCCCCGTTTGCGGCGAGCAATCCATCGAGTTGCACGGAAGTATCGAGGATCCCCGTGAAAGCAGCCACGACGGGCTTGCCTGCCTCTGCGGCGCATTCGGCGAGCACTCCCGCGATCGTTTCCATCGTGAGGCTACGGGACGGCACCATCGCCGCCACCACCGCATGCACGGAATCGTCTGCAAGATTCTCCCGGAGGCTACGCCGCAGCCCTTCGCGCGCCGCGGACATCCCCGCTTCCAGGTCCACGTCGGTGACGATCCTGTCGACGACGAGTCCGTGGGGCGCCGCGTTGTCCGCCACGACCTTCCCGAAGGCCGCGGAATTGCTGTAGACAGCGAGCGCCGGGCCCTTGGGCAGGGGCTGGCTGGAAACGATCTGCGCCACATCCATGAGCTGTTCGATGGTTTCGACGGCGATGACGCCGGCTTGGCGCATCATCGCGTCCAGGGCCGCCACAGGCGCCAGCGTGGTCCTGACGACATGCCCCGGCGGAATGCGCAGTCCGGTGACATCCGATTTGGCAACGATGACCGGCTTGCTGCGCGACAAGCGGCGGGCCAGGCGGGAGAACTTGCGGGGATTGCCGATCGACTCCAAGTAGAGCCCGACGGCGACGGTATCGGGATCGTCTTCCCAGAACTGCATGACGTCGTTTCCGGAGATATCGGCGCGGTTGCCGGCGGACAGGAACGAGGAGAGGCCCAGTCCCCGGCGGCTCGCCGCTGCGTAGACGGAAACCCCGATCGCCGCGGATTGCGAAAACAGCCCGAGTCCCCCACGCTGTGGAAGGCTCGGGGCCATCGACGCGTTGAGCGAAACCTCCGGATTCGTGTTCACGATCCCCAGGGACTCCGGACCGATCACGCGCATCCCATAGGACCTGGCCTGGCGCACGAGCTCCCGCTGCCTCCGCAGCCCCCGCTCGCCGTCGTCGGCATACCCTGCTGTGGCGACCACGAGGCCTTTGACCCCGGCCGCCCCGCACTCGTCCACGACATTCGGCACTTCCTCGTAAGGAACCGCGATGATGGCGAGCTGCACCGGCCCCGGGACGTCGGTGATCCGGGCGAAGGACTTCATGCCGGCCACCTCGAAGGCTTCAGGGTTGACCGCATAGACTGCGCCGGTGAAGCCGCCCTCCAGGATGTGTTCAAGCAACTGGTGCCCGACGGTCCCCCACCGGCGGCTGGCGCCCACTACGGCGATCGACGACGGCGCCAGCAAGTCCCGTACGCTGCGGGCCTCGGCGCGGTGTTCCCGCGATTCCATGACGGCCAGGGATTTTTCGGTGGGGTCGATGTTGAATTCGACGCTGACGACGCCGTCGTCGAATTTGCGCGCGAGCTCGTAGCCGGCGTCGGCGAAGACCCGGAGCATTTTGCGGTTCTCGGGCAGGACCTCGGCAGTGAAGCGGCGGATGCCGTTCTCCCGGGCGGCCGCAGCCAAGTGCTCGAGCAGGATGGAGCCGATGCCACGGCCTTGCTGGACATCGGAAATATTGAAGGCCACTTCGGCCTCCGTGGGGTCATCGAGCCGGTCGTAGCGGCCGACCCCCACGATCTCTCCACCGATGGTGATGACGAACGCCACCCGGTCCTTGTGGTCCACCTCGGTGAAGCGGTGCAATTCCTTGCTGGAGAGTCTCGGCTTGAACGAGAAGAACCGCATGTAAATGGAGGTCTCCGATTGCGCGGCGTGGAAGGCTTGGAGCGCGTCGGCATCTTCGGGTGAGATAGGTCTCAAGTGGGCCGTTCCGCCGTCGCGAAGCACGACATCGGCCTCCCAATATTCCGGATATACGCCGGCGCCGGGCTGATCCACCATAGGCTTAGCCTAGCTAAGTCTTCCGCAGTACACGTTTAAGGATCCACCGACTCCATGGCACGAAGCCAAAGTCCCTCCCGCGCAAACGCGGCCTCGGCCGCCGTCGACGGGGACTTCACCGAGAACATCATCGATATCGACGTCACTTCCGAGATGGAAGGCTCCTTCTTGGAGTACGCGTATTCGGTGATCTATTCCCGCGCTCTCCCCGATGCGCGCGACGGCCTCAAACCCGTTCAGCGGCGCATCTTGTACATGATGAGCGATATGGGCCTGCGCCCGGACCGCGGGCACGTGAAGAGCGCCCGTGTGGTGGGCGAAGTCATGGGAAAGCTGCACCCCCACGGCGATGCGGCCATCTATGACGCCATGGTGCGCATGGCACAGGACTTCTCGCTGCGCTTGCCCCTGATTGACGGGCATGGCAACTTCGGTTCGCTCGACGACGGCCCGGCAGCACCGCGTTACACGGAAGCCCGGCTCGCCGCGGCAGCGATGACGATGACCGAGCACCTCGACGAAGACGTGGTGGATTTCGTCCCCAACTACGACAACCAACTCACCCAGCCGGATGTCTTGCCCGCGGCCTTTCCGAATTTGCTGGTCAACGGCACCACGGGCATTGCAGTCGGCATGGCCACCAACATGGCTCCCCACAACCTCGTGGAAGTCATCGCGGCCGCCCGGCACCTCATCGCCAATCCCGACGCCACGCTGGAAGACGTCATGCGGTTCGTCCCCGGCCCGGACTTGCCCACAGGCGGCAGGATCGTCGGTCTGGACGGAATCCGTGATGCCTATGCCACGGGACGTGGTACGTTCAAGACCCGCGCCAAGGTGGAGATCGAGCAGCTGACCGCGCGCCGCACCGGCCTGGTGGTCACCGAACTCCCCTACATGGTGGGTCCGGAGAAGGTCATCGAGAAGATCAAGGATGCCGTCAACGCCAAAAAGCTGACGGGCATCAGCGATGTCATGGACCTCACTGACCGCAAGCACGGACTGCGGCTCGTGATCGAGATCAAGAACGGCTTCAACCCCAACGCCGTGCTGCAGCAGCTCTACCGGTTCACCCCGATGGAAGACTCCTTCGGCATCAACAACGTGACCCTGGTGGATGGGCAGCCGCAGACTTTGGGCTTGCTCCAGCTCCTGCAGGTGTACGTCGGCCACCGCCTGTCCGTCGTACGCCGTCGCACGGCCTTCCGCTTGGGAAAGAAGAAGGACCGCCTCCACCTGGTGGAGGGCCTGTTGATCGCGATCGTGGACATCGACGAGGTCATTCAGATCATCCGCTCCTCGGATGAGGCCTCGGCGGCCCGCGAACGGCTGATGTCCATCTACGACCTGTCCGAGATCCAGGCCAACTACATCCTGGAACTCCGCCTGCGCCAATTGACCAAGTACTCGCGCATCGAACTCGAGAAAGAGCAGGAAGAACTGCGCCGGGAGATCGCCGAACTCGAAGCGATCCTGGCGTCCGACGTGCTCCTGCGCGGGCTGGTGTCCGGAGAATTGGCCGAAGTGGCCGAGAAGTACGGCACCCCGCGACGCACGGTTCTCCTCGAGTCCGAGGCTGTCTCCCCGACCGTCGCCGCGGCACTTGCAGCAGCCGTCCCGGCAGGCAAGGGCAAGGCCGCAGCACTCCCGCTCGAGATCCCCGATGACCCCTGCTGGGCACTCCTCAGCGCCTCCGGCCAGATCGCACGGACCTCCAACCAGGAGCCGCTGGCCGAATCCGGCCCGCGGAGCAAGCATGATGTCTACCGCTCCGTGGTCAAGACAACCGCGCGCGGCGAAATCGGCGCGGTAACCTCGCAGGGCCGCATGCTCCGGGTACAAGTCATGGACATGCCGGCGCTGCCGCCGATGTCCGGCCTGCCCAATCTTGCCGGGGGCGTCGCGGCAAAAGACTTCATCACCCTGCTCAAGGGCGAAACGCTCGTGGCGTTCGTGCCGCTGGATGCCGTGTTGGCCATCGGAACGGTCCAGGGCGTGGTCAAGCGGGTCCAGCCGGACTACCCGCTGAACCGGGAAGACTGGGAAATCATTGCCCTCAAGGACAAGGACACTGTGGTGGGCGTGGAGCCCGCCCCCGACGACGACGTCGACCTTGTCTTCGTGACCCGGCTTGCGCAACTCCTGCGTTTCAACGCCTCTGCCGTTCGGCCGCAGGGCCGTACCGCGGGCGGCATGGCGGGCATCAAGCTTGGGGACGGCGACGACGTCATCCACTTCGGCACGGTGCGCGCCAACGACCCTGCCGCCGTCGTCGTGACGATCGCGGGCAGCATCGGCGCGCTGCCGGGGACTGCCCCGGGCACGGCTAAGATCACCCCGTTCGAGGAATACCCGGCCAAAGGCCGGGCGACGGGAGGCGTCCGGGCCCACCGTTTCCTCAAGGGTGAAGACACGCTGCTGCTCGGGTGGGCCGGTCACGGTCCGGCGAAGGCATCATCCAGCGCCGGCGTTGCCCGTGCCCTGCCACAAGAACACGGCCGCCGTGACGGCTCCGGCGTTCCCCTCTCCCAGCCCGTGGATGCCATTGGTGCGAGCATGGCGTGGGATGAAGGGAACGGAAGCGAAGTAGCAGCTGTCGAAGGCTAAAACCCGAATTCGCTCGGCTACATCGTGGCGATACTGAGGATGTTCCCTTCCGAGTCGAGGAACCAGGCTCCCCTTTCGCCGTCCGGCAAGGTGGCTACGCCGTTTTCGGTTTTCAGGCCCGGGAAGTCGTAATCTTCGAAAACGACTCCGCGCGCCCTGAGATCCGCCATGTCCTGGTCCAGGTCCGTGCTCTGGAATCCCAACTGGGTGTTCTTGGCGGTCCCGGCGTTGGGCGTCTCGTAGAGCAGGAAGGCGGTGCCGTTGGCGCACTTGTACGTCAAGTTGTCTGTGGCCTCCGGGTTGTCCGGTTCGAGACCGAGCTTGTCGCGGTAGAAGTCGCGGGCGCGGGCGATATCGCTGGCAGGGAGCACGCCGGCGACATTTAGATCCTTTAGCATGGCTATTTCACTTTCCAGGCTTCCCCAGCTCATAACCTTACTCCTGATCGGGCCGATCAGAACGGGGACAGACGCCTCACTCCGGGCGGTGTGACCGGATCAGGAATCCGGCCCCTAGACTACTGCCATGCCGATCATTCCCGATGACAAGGACTGGACCTGGGTCCTGTCCACGCCCTGTCCCGAATGCGGCTTCGACGCCGCCACTGTGACCCCGTCCACCGTCCCTGGGACAGTCCTGAACATGTTGCCGCGTTGGCGGGCCGTTCTGCGCCGGGAAGACGCGTCCGCCCGCCCGGACGAGCACACGTGGTCGCCGTTGGAGTATGCCTGCCACGTGCGGGATGTCTTCAGCCTTTTCGACCAGCGCCTGAACCTGATGCTGCGGGAGGACGACGCCCACTTCGCCAATTGGGACCAGGACAAGGCCGCGATCGACGGCGACTACGCCAATGCGGATCCGGCGGAAGTGGCTGCGCAACTGGCCGCCGAGGGCACTCAAATTGCCAACTCCTTCGCCGCCGTCCACGAAGATGAGTGGCCCCGCACGGGAGTCCGAAGCAACGGATCCACGTTCACCGTGCTGACGTTTGCCCAGTACTTCCTGCACGACGTCGTCCATCACCTGCACGACGTGGACGGTTAGGCGCTCCGATGTCGTGGAAAGACACACGGGCTAGCCGCCTCTTCAAAATTGACCTGCCCATCGTCCTCGGCCCGTTCGGTGGCTTGTCATCAGTGGAACTGTCGGCCACCGTCAGCGAAGCCGGCGGCCTCGGTTCGTACGGACTCTACGGATACGATGCGGAGCGGATTGCCACCACGGCCCGCGAACTCAGGGAGGCCACCGGGAAAGCTTTCGCACTGAATCTTTGGCTCCCCATTGAGGGCGAAGAGCCGCCAACCGTGGACGCCGGGCAGTTCGCCGCCTACGTGGACATCCTCCGGCCGTATTTCGAGCTGGTGGGCGTGGAACCACCCGCGCAACCGGACACCTACCTGCCCGATCTGCAGGAACAGATTCAAGCGGCCATCGATGCCCGCCCGGCCGTGCTGAGTTTCGTCTTCGGGGTGCCGTCTGAGGCTGTCATCGAGGAGGCCCACCGGAACGGCATCGTGGTGGTCGGTACTGCAACCACGGTTGACGAAGCCGTGGCCTTGGATGCCGGCGGCGTTGACGCCGTCGTCGCCACGGGGATGGAGGCCGGCGGACACCGGGTTTCCTTCCTGCGCGCCCCGGAGGACTCGCTCGTCGGGACCATGGCCCTGGTGCCCCAGGTGGTGGATGCCGTCCCGGTTCCAGTCATCGCCGCAGGCGGTATCTCCGACGGCCGTGGTGTCGCTGCCGCCTTGGCCCTTGGCGCGGACGCGGTGCAGATCGGTTCAGCCTTCCTGGCCACGCGCCAGTCAGCCATCAGCCCCGCGCACCTCGCCGCGATGCGCGGTCCCGACGCCGCCCACACTGTCCTGACCCGCGCCCTCAGCGGCCGCTTGGCACGCGGCATCCCCAACCGGATCATCGCCGAGCTCGCCGATCCTGCCGCGTATGCCCCGTTCCCGATCCAGAACTGGCTGACCGGCAAGTTCCGGCCCGCCGCGGCGGCACAGGGAATCCCGGGCCTGATGTCCCTCTGGGCAGGCCAATCGACGCCGCTCATCCGGGAGGACGACGCGCGGAAACTCGTAGACAATATCGTCGAGTCGGTGGACGCCATCTTCCAGCGGCTCCTCGGCTAGTTTCCGTGCACGAGCACCGGGAGCGCCGACGGCGAGCCAAGATCCAACCGGGAGTCTCCCCCGCTGATGTCGGCTGGATTGTGTGTCACCAGGACCACCGTGACGTCCTTCAGCCCGGCGCGCAGCTCCGCCATCATGAGGCGTCCGGCCTCGGCGTCGAGATGGGCAGTCGGCTCGTCCAGGAGGAGGACAGCCGCGCCGGTGAGAAGCGTGCGGGCCATGGCGAGCCGTTGGCGTTCGCCGCCGCTCAGGAACGAACCCGAGGGGCCTATGCGGCTGTCAAGACCCCCGGGAAGGCCGGATACCAATCCTGAAAGCCCGACGGCGCCCAAGGCCTGGTACATGTCCGCTTCGGAAGGCTTCCGGCTGGCCGGGCGGGCGAGCAGCAGATTGCCGCGGATAGTGGAGTCGAAGAGGTGGGCCTCCTGGGGACACCACGCAGCATTCCCGCTGACGTAAGCTCTCCCGGACGATGCCGGCAGGAAGCCAAGCAGCACGGAGAGCAACGTGGATTTCCCCGAGCCGGAGGGGCCTGTGAGCGCAAGCCAGCGTCCGGGGGCCGCTTCGGCGCTGAGCCCGCTGAACACGGGCGCGCCGCCGGGCCATGAAGCCACGAGTCCATCCAGCTGCAGTCCCGCAGAGCCGTCGGGTCGCTTCGGCAGAGTCAGCACACCGCCGTCGGATTCTGAGGCGTCAAACGCTCCTGACCGGGCGATCCGCCGCAGTACCGCGGCCAAAGCCGGACCCTGCCGCACGGCAGACACTACCGCCCCGTAGGGTTCCGCGAGAGCCAGCTGAACCAGGACGACGACGGCGAGCACAGCCGGTGCGACAGTTCCGGATTGCACCGACGGTGCCGCGAGAATGCCCGCAGCCAGCGCTCCGAGGGTGCAGGCCAGCACGGTCAACCCCTGGCCTATGCCGTCAGCCCATGCGGAACGCTGTGCGGCCGCAGTGGCCGCGTTGTCTCTCCGGGTCAAGGAGGACAGAACCGTTCCGGCCACGCCGTTTGCGCTGAGCTCCGCGCGGGCGTCGAGGGCTGCGGCAACGTCGCGCAGGACGAGTGAGCGCAGTTGCTGCTCTGAGCGGGCCGCGTTGCGGTCCGCCATCAGGGCAAGAAGGGGAGCCAGGACGAGGCCAACCGCGGCGCTAGCCACAACCGCCGGCACAGTGGCGGGAACCAGCAGGGCCGAGGCGACCACCGCCGACACTGCGACGGCAAGGGCAGAGAGGGGCGGCAGGACGACGCGCGGCAGCACGTCCCGCAGGGTATCGACGTCGTCCACCACCGATCCGAGGACATTGCCGCCCTGCAGGAGCCGGCGGAGTGACAGCGCCCGCGCGCTGAGCGCCGCCCAGAGCGCCCCCCGAAGCCTTGTCATCGCGGCGAAGACGGTGTCGTGGACCACGAGCCGTTCGGAGTACCGCAGCACCGCTCTGCCAATACCGAAGAATCGAACGCCTACGATGGCTCCGAGCAAGTACAGAATGGGCGGTTGTTCGCTGGCCCGGATGATGAGCCATCCGGACAGCCCGGACAACGCCACGGCAAACAAGGCGGCGAGCGCCGCGATCAGCACGGCACCGGCGAACTTGTATCGGACGGGCGCCAGGATACGCGCGAGGGCCTTGAGCGTGGAGACGGCGGTGGGGGGTTCAATTCCCCCGTCCGGGGCGGTTCCGGGATTCGCGTCGCGCTGGACCGGAGCTGGCGCGGATGCGGCGGATTCCAGGCTCGCCGGGCGAGCTTGCTTCTGCCCGGTCCGGCTGTCGACCTCCACACCGTCGACCTTCACTACGTTGTCCGCCAGTTTCCGGGTCGCGGCGTCGTGGGCCACCAGGATGACAGTCGCGGCCCCCCGCAGCCCCGCGATGGCCGAACGGATCGCGTCCGCGGACGCGACGTCGAGGTGGGCGGTGGGTTCATCGACCAGGAGGACCGTGGCTCCCGCGTTGAGGCGCGCCAAACCGCGGGCCACGGCCACCCGCCGCATTTCGCCAGGGCTCAACTCGGAAGGATGTTTGAACGCGAGGTGCTCCGCGGCAGACTGCTCCAGGCAACGCATGGCCTTCGCAATGTCCGCGTCCGGCGTGGACCCGGGGTCCATCGACGCATGGACCTGGGACGCGAAGTCCTGGTTGCCGCCCTTCAAGTAAAGGACGACCTCGTCCAGCACCGTTCCGGCGACCATGACGGGATGCTGCGGTACCCAAGCCACCGCACCAGCGCCAAGTCCGGTAACGGAACCTTTAATGATTGCCAGCGGACCGTCGCCGATCGTCCCTGCGAGGACGCCCAGGATGGTGCTCTTGCCCGAACCGCTGCGGCCATCAAGGGCGGTGATCTGTCCCGCTGGCGCCTTGAAGTCGAGAGGCCCGACGGCGGCGGCCACCCTTCCCGCATACGTCACCATCAGTCCGGTGACCACGACGGCGGCAGGCGCCCTGTTGCTGGCCGGCGCGCCCGCGTCGTACCCATCATTCAGCGGACGGCCCGCCCGCGACTCCAGCACGGAGTTGGCCGCGGCCAAGGCCTCGCGCCCGTCGTCGCTGGCGTGGTGGGCTGTGCCCAGCTCGCGCAGGGGAAGATAGCAATCGGGGGCGAGAATGAGGGCCAGCAGGCCTGCTTCCAGTCCCATGTCGCCCGCCACCAGTCGCACGCCGATGAAGACGGCCACGACCGCGACGGAAATGGTGGCTATCAGCTCCAGGGCGAGGGCGGACAGGAAGGCAGTCCGCAGTGTTCCCATGGTGCGCGAGCGGTATTCCTCGGAGAGGTCCTCGAGGGCTGCGCGCTGTTCGCCCGCGCGGCCCAGTCCCACCAGTACGGGAAGTCCTTTGGCCAACTCCAGGATGTGTCCCGAGAGCCTCCGCAGCGCGGATTGGGCTTCGTGCACCCGGTCCTCGGTATGGCGGCCGATCAGCACCATGAACAGCGGGACCAGCGGCAAGGTCAGCACCACAACCACGGCACTGATCCAATCCGCGAAGAGGATCCGCGCGCCGAGGAGCAAGGGCAACGCTGCACAATTGACCAAGGCAGGCAGGAACTGGGTGTAGTAGTTGTCCAGAGCATCAAGACCGCGGGTCGCGAGCACGGCGAGCCCGCCGTCGTTCACTTCGCCGACCCGTCCCGCAGCCCCGGCGCCGAGGGCGCGCCCCAGCAGCCTGGACCTCAGCTCTTCCTTGACCCCGAGGGCCGCCCGGCGCGCCGCGACTCCCTGGCCCCAGACCGTCAGCGACCGGAGGACCGCGCCGGCGGCACCCCAGACGAGTCCTTCGCGCCACCCCATGCCGCCCGCTGCAAGTCCCGACAACATTCCCGCGACGGCCTGCGCAATCAGGACCAGGGACAAAGCCTTGAGCGAGGACAGCAGGCCCAGGAAGTACAAGGCGGATCGGGTGGCAGGTCCTGCGGGCAGCTGGGGCTTCATCCGTTACTCGCCGGCGTCGTGGGCTGCGTGTTCGGCAGCTGGTCCGCCCGGCGCCGCATGGCCGACGAGGACCTTGGCGGCGATGGCCGGGAGGAAGCCATGTGCGGCGGGAATATGTGCCGCACTCACGCGGCGGCGGAACACCCAGTAGGTCCAGGCCTGGTAGGCGATAACGAGGGGCAACCCGACGGCGGCCACGATGCTCATCAGCCCCAGGGTGTAAGCGGAGGACGAGGCGTTGGAAATGGTGAGGTTGAAGGCGGGGTTCAAGGTGGAAGGGATGACCACGGGGAAGGCGGCACCGAAGATGGAGGCGGTAGCGCACACCAGGAACGCACCCAGGGCTCCGAAGGCCTTGCCCTCAGCTCCCCTGCGGGCGAGTACCCAGGCACCTGCAGCTGCGAGGACTCCGAGGATGACCAGGATCCACGTCAACGGCTTGCCGTTGAGCAGCTGGAGGGACACCATCCATGCGAGCAGCGGCAGCAATGCGAGCGGCGCGAGCCGCACAAACCAGCGGCGCGCGCGGTGGCGCACTTCGCCGTCGGTCTTCAGGGCCAGGAACGCCAGGGCGTGCACCAACGCGAACGCGACGACGGCGAATCCGCCCAGCACTGCGTATCCGCTGAACCAGGCAAAGGGGCCGCCCTGGCGGTCGCCATTCGAGTCGATCGGCAGCCCGGTGGTGGTCAACGCCAGCGCGGCGCCGATGCCGAACGCGGCAGTGAACGAGCCCAAGGCAATCGCCCAGTCCCAGACGGTCCGCCAGCGCGCGCTGTCCACTTTGCCCCGGTATTCGAAAGCCACCGCCCGGAAGATCAGGGCCACCAGGACAATCAGGAGCGGCAGGTAGAGCGCCGAAAACAGCGAGGCGTACCACAGCGGGAAGGCCGCGAAGGTGGCACCGGCAGCAGTCAGCAGCCACACTTCGTTCCCGTCCCACACCGGTCCGACCGTGTTCAACAGCACCCGGCGGTCGGTGTTGTTCCGGGCGAAGAGCTTCATGAGCATTCCGACACCGAGGTCGAAGCCCTCCAGGAAGAGGTAACCCGTCCACAGCACGGCGATGGCCACGAACCAGACGGTAGGCAACAGTTCCATTTGAAAGATCCCTCTGCTTCCTAGTAGGCGAATGCCAGGACGTCGCTGTCGCCGGGTTGGCCCGGGGCACCCGGGGTCCCGCCGTCGTCGTCCTTCTTTTCCTTCTTCTCGCCGTGGCGGGCTCCGGCGAGCTCCGGCATCGCGGACACCACGCCACCCCGGGCGTATTTGACTAGCAGCCGGACTTCCACCACCAGCAGGACCGCGTAGATGGAGGCCAACACGACGAGCGAGGTGATGAGCTCAGCGGCGGAGACGCCGGGTGAGACGGCCGCGGCCGTGAACATGAACACTTGGTCGACGCCGCTGGCGTCAGGATTGGGCGCGACGACGAACGGCTGCCGGCCCATTTCGGTGAAGATCCAGCCGGCGGCGTTTGCCCCGAAGGGAGCCAGGATGCCGAACACCGCCAGGCGCATGATCCAGCGGGATTGCGGGACCATGCCCTTGCGTGTGACCCATAGGGCAAGCAATGCGGCAAGAGCGGCGACCCCGCCGAAGCCGATCATCATGCGGAAGCCCCAGTAGGTCACTTCCATGACGGGTACGTACTGGATTTCCTGTCCTGCCCGGTCGCCGTACAGGGGATTGTTCGGCAGGTGGGTGCCGTACTTGGCCTTGTACTCGTCGAGGAGGCTGTTGACGCCCTTCACTTCCGTGTTGAAATCGCCCTTGGCCAGGAAGGAAAGGATACCGGGGACCTCGATCACGGCCACAATGTCGTTGCAGCTCTTGGACCCGAGGTTGCCGACGCTCAGCACGGAGAACCCGGTGCCGTCGTGGCAGGCGGCCTCGGCCGCGGCCATCTTCATGGGCTGTTGTTCGAACATCAGTTTGCCCTGCAAATCGCCGGTGAAGGCGGTGCCGGCGAAGGAGATCATGGCGACGACGGCGCCGATCCGCAGGGAGTTGATCCACACCTTGTAGTCGGCCTTGTCCCGTCCCGGAATGTCGGCTTCGCCCGCGACGGCCCGGCCGTCCGCTCCGACGGTGTCAATGCCGTCGTGGCGGCGGCGCCAGAGGTGGTACCAGGCGATGCCCAGAAGGAACGCACCGGCGACGGCCAGCGCGCCGAAGAGCGTGTGGGGTACGGCCACCATGGCGGTGTTGTTGGTGAAGACTGCCCAGGCGTCGGTCATGACGGGACGCCCGTTGACCATTGTGACGCCGACGGGGTGCTGCATCCACGAGTTGGCCACGATGATGAAGTAGGCCGAGAAGACCGAGCCGATCACGGCGATCCAGAGGCACGCGAGGTGGACGCCACGCTTGAGTTGCTTCCAGCCGAAGATCCACAGCCCCAGGAAGGTCGATTCCACAAAGAACGCCAGAAGCGCTTCCAGGGCCAGGGGCGCACCGAAGACGTCGCCGACGAATCGGCTGTATTCGCTCCACGCCATGCCGAATTGGAATTCCTGCACGATGCCCGTGGCCACGCCCATGATGAAGTTGATGAGGAAGAGCTTGCCCCAGAACTTGGTCATCCGCAGGTATTCAACTTTGCCCGTGCGGTACCAGAGGGTCTGGATGACGGCCACGACAAGCCCCAGCCCGATGGTCAGCGGCACCATCATGAAGTGGTAGACCGTGGTGATTCCAAATTGCCAGCGTGCGATTTCCAAGGCGTCCATGGCTGTCCTTTTTATCCGGCATTGTCCCGACGCCCGCTTGCGGCGTCCTTTTTCTACGTAGCGTAGAAGTAATTTCTTCTACACAGTGTAGAACAGTCCCTTGCGATCTGCTCACCACTCTTCCAGCGGCGTCACAGTGCCGCAAGGACACGCCGCGCCGCATGTTCTACCTCACGTAGAATCGCGACCCGAAAAGCGGTAGATTGAGGGTGGAATGTTGGATCGTCGCACTCCCCCCGGCCCACGCAAACGGGCAAGGGAAGTGCGGAAAGTAGGGATGCATTGATGGCAAGTCTTGGCGAACTGGAACGGGCGGTCATGGATCTCCTCTGGGCAGGCCAGGAGGCTGCAACAGCCAACAAACTTCGTGACCTGCTGGCGCAGGATTCTGCCGCCACGGACGGCATTGCAGGACACCAGGGCAAGGACCTCGCAGTCACCACGGTGCTGACAGTCTTGTCCCGCCTTGAGAAGAAAGGCCTCGTGGAGCGCGAACGCGGCACCCGTCCGCACCGCTACCAGGCTGTTTCGAGCCGCGCAGACCACACAGCGGACCTCATGCATGAGGCCTTGGGTTCCGCCCCGGACCGCGAAGCGGTGCTGGCGCGGTTCATCGGTTCCGTGAGCGAGAGTGAAGCCGCCACGCTGCGCAAGCTGCTCGGCAAAAACTAAGCACCCATGTTCTGGACCTCATATTTTCTGGCGGTCCTTGCTTTGGTGCTGGCCTGGCCGGTTCCTGTCCTCTTGTCGCGGGCCGAATGGCCGGCACGCGCGCCCTTCATGGCCATGGTCCTCTGGCAAGCCATCGCACTCGCCGGTGGCCTCTCGATGATCGGGGCCATGCTTGTCTACGGGCTTGAGCCCATCGGCGACAACCTCATTGCAGGCCTGCGTTCCCTGACCGGCATGGTGCTTCACAACGAGCCCACCACGGCACTGGGCTTCTGGCACTTGTTCGCCTTGTCCGCCGCGGCGCTGCTGAGTGCCCATCTCGTGTTTACCCTGCTGCTTACCTACGTCAAGATTGAGCGGCAGCGGCGGAGGCACCGCGAACTCCTCGCACTTCTGGCCTCACCGTCCGCCGACGGCCCTGGAACCGTGGTCATCAACCACGACTCCCCCGTGGCCTACTGCTTGCCGGGCGGCGCACGGTCAGTGACCGTCCTGTCCGACGGCCTGATGGCCGCCCTGGAGCCTACAGAGCTCAGGGCAGTCCTCATCCACGAAAATGCCCATCTCTCGCAACGCCACGACCTTCTCTTGTGGGCCTTCGCAGCATGGCGCCAGGCCCTGCCCTGGTTCCCCACCACGCGACTCGCCCAGGTTGCGGTCAACTCCCTGATCGAAATGCTCGCCGACGATGTGGCCCTGCGCACCGAGAGCAAAGGGACGCTCATCAAGGCGATCGCGATCGTGGCCAGCGGCTCCGCCCGTCCCGTGGAGCAATTCGCGCTTCCCCGAACAAGCGATCCGGCCGCTTCCCCCGAAGGCAGCCCATTGAGCGGCACCGGTGGCGCCGATTCGCCGCGTACGACGGCGTCGCGCGTCAGCCGGCTGCTCTCACCCAAGCCGCCGCTTCCTGCAGCCCAGCGCGCTTTGGTGCTCGCGGCGTCGGCCATGTTGCTCGCCGTGCCGACAGGCCTGCTGATCGTGCCGGGCTTGCTGGGCTGAACTGGGCTGATAGGCCTGCTGGGCTGGATTGGCCCACGGACGCAGGCCCGCCGGATCAGGCGTCGATGCGTTCCCTGTCCAGGTCCGCGGCGCCGGCAATAATGAAGTCCTTGCGCGGGGCGACGTCCGACCCCATCAGCAGGTCAAAGGTATCCTCCGCCATCTTGGCGTTCTCGATCCCCACCTTGCGGAGGGTGCGGTGGCGCGGATCCATGGTGGTCTCGGCGAGCTGCTCGGCGTCCATCTCACCCAGGCCCTTGTAGCGCTGGATCGGCTCCTTGTAACGCTTGCCTTCTTTGGCGAGCCTGGCCAGCAGGACGTGCAGCTCAGCCTCCGAGTACGTGTAGATCATCTCGTTGGCCTTCTGGCCGGCGTTGATGACTTCCACACGGTGCAACGGCGGTACCGCAGCGTACACCCGGCCCTCGTCGATCATCGGGCGCATGTACCGGAAGAACAGGGTCAGGAGCAGCGTGCGGATGTGGGCGCCGTCGACGTCCGCATCGGTCATCAGGATCACCTTGCCGTAACGGGCGGCGTCGATGTCGAAGCTCCTGCCCGAACCGGCACCCACCACTTGGATGAGGGCTGCACACTCCGCGTTGGAGAGCATGTCCCCCACCGAGGCCTTCTGCACGTTGAGGATCTTGCCACGGATCGGCAACAGCGCCTGGAAGTCCGAGGACCGCGCCAGCTTGGCAGTGCCAAGCGCAGAGTCACCTTCCACGATGAACAGCTCGGAGCGTCCGACGTCGTCCGTGCGGCAATCTGCCAGCTTGGTGGGCATCGAGGACGTCTCCAGCGCATTCTTCCGGCGCTGCGTTTCCTTGTGGACGCGGGCCGAGATGCGGGCCTTCATCTCGCTGACGATCTTCTCGAGCAGCAGTGCGGACTGGGCCTTGTCGTTGCGGTTCGCCGAGTTCAGGCGCGCTGTGATCTCTTCCTCGACCACCTTGGCAACGATGGCCCTGACGGCCGAAGTGCCCAGGATTTCCTTGGTCTGGCCCTCGAATTGCGGCTCTGCCAAGCGGACCGTCAGTACTGCCGTGAGGCCGGCAAGGATGTCGTCCTTCTCAATCTTGTCGTTGCCCGCCTTGAGCTTGCGAGCGTTCGTTTCGACGGCCTTGCGGAAGGTCTTCAGGAGTGCCTGCTCGAAGCCTGCCTGGTGCGTGCCGCCCTTGGGCGTGGCGATGATGTTGACGAAACTCCGCATGGTGGTTTCGTAGCCGATCCCCCAGCGCAGCGCGATGTCCACTTCACAGTCGCGTTCCACTTCGGCGATCTTGCTGTGCCCCTTTTCGTCAAGGACCGGAACGGTTTCCTTGAACTTGCCCGCACCGTGGAGCCGCCAAATATCAGTGACGCCCGAATCCGCGGCGAGGAAGTCGACGAACTCGGAAATGCCGCCGTCGTGATGGAAGACCTCTTGGTGCGGCCCGTTTTCGCCGGAGGTACCGGGGAGCCGGCGCTCGTCGCGCACCGTGAGCTTGAGGCCCGGAACCAGGAATGACGTTTGGCGGGCGCGCGCCGCAAGATCCTCGAGGGAGAACTTCGCGTCCGGGGTGAAGATCTGCCGGTCTGCCCAGTAGCGGATGCGGGTACCGGTGACACCCCGCTTGGCCTTGCCCACGACGTCGAGCACCGAGTTCTCGACGAACGGTTCAAAGACCGACGTCGGGCTCGGCTTCGAGCCGGTGTCCTTGAATCGTCCGGGCTCGCCCCGGCGGAAAGACATCTGGTACGTCTTGCCGCCGCGGTCCACCTGCACGTCAAGGCGTGCGGACAGCGCGTTCACCACGGACGCGCCAACGCCGTGCAAACCGCCGGACGCCGTGTAGGAGCCGCCACCGAACTTTCCGCCTGCATGCAGTTTGGTGAAGACGACTTCGACGCCGGTGAGCCCGGTCTTGGGTTCCAGGTCCACGGGGATGCCGCGGCCGTCGTCGTGGATTTCCACCGAATTGTCCGCGTGCAGGATGATCTGGATGTCATGCCCGAAGCCCGCCAGCGCTTCGTCCACGGAGTTGTCGATGATCTCCCACAGGCAGTGCATGAGGCCGCGTGAGTCGGTGGAGCCGATGTACATGCCCGGACGTTTGCGGACCGCCTCCAGGCCTTCCAAAACTGAAAGGTGCCGGGCGTTGTATTCAGAACTCGGTGCCACGGGCGGGGCGCTCCTTCGGGGGTATAACAGAGGCAAAAAACACTTCTCCTAGGCTAGCCGCCCCGGAGCCAGGAGGAGAGCTGCCACTCCCAATCGTGCTGGACGCCACTTCCCGGTGTTACGCACATGTGATACGCGGACAGCGAACGTGACCCATCCTTGCCATGGTTTTGCTTCGAATGCTGGTTATATGGATACACAGAACTACTAAGGAGGCCGAACATGACAACAGCAGTTGCAGACCGCACACTCAATGCACTCGACCGGTGCGACCGTTGCGGGGCCCAGGCATATGTCCGCGTTGTACTCGAGTCCTCCGGCGGTGAGCTGCTCTTCTGCGGCCACCACGCACGTGCAGTAGAGGCCACGCTGCGGCCGATGACCTCGGACTGGCATGACGAGACCGCTCGCCTTCAGGAGAAGGAACCCGTCCTCGCCGACTAGCCATCACCGGCTGGCCTCAGCGGCAGCCCGGCTGACATAATTTCACAGAGACAACGGCCCCCTCCGGACGGAGGGGGCCGTTGCGTTAACCTCCTTGCCTGGCCCGGGCTACGTCGGCAGCAATCTCCGTGTGCCCTTGGGCATCAAGCCCGGCCACGACCCCGTCGATGTCCTTGTCGGGCCGGTTCTGGCTCAGTTTGGCCTTCGCTTCGATACGGGTAATGACCAACTCGATGCCAACGATCGCACGCAACTGGCCGGAGACGTAGCGCTCCGGCGCGTCATCCACGGACCACGGTCGCTCGGAGCCGGCTTCGTTGAGGTTGGTCAGCTGCCTGACGTGGTTCCCGAGCCACGCGGCATCGTCATGGACGGCAAGCTTGCCGTAGACGTGGGCTGTGGAGTAGTTCCACGTCGGGACGACGCGTCCATGCTCTGCCTTCGATGCGTACCACGAAGGCGAGATGTAGGCGTCCGCGCCTTGGATGATCGCGAGTGATTCTCCGATCGCCGGCTCGGACCATTGGGAGTTGGTTCGGGCGAGGTGTCCGTGGAGCGCGCCGTGTTCGCCGCTCGAGGGCTCGTAGATGAGCGGCAGGAAGGTCGCGAGCAGACCGTGCGACGTCATCGTGACCAGATTCGCCGCGTTTGGCCGCGTCAGGAGGTGGTGGATTACGTCAGGACCGGCCTCGAAATGCGCTGGGATGTACATGGTTAATTCTTCCTGTCTTGGGTCGGGCGATCTATTCCGTTGGTCTTCAGCGATTCCGTTCCGGGCGCGGCGGATTGAGCCGGACCCGGACGGCGACGCCGGCGCAGACGATGACGGCCAGCCCGCCGACAATCGTGGTCCAGCCCAGGGATTCGCCCAGCAGCAGCCCTGCCCAGCAAATGCTCAGCACGGGCTGGACGAGTTGTACCTGGCTGACTTTGGACATGGGTCCCATGGCGAGGCCCCGATACCAGGCGAAGAAGCCGAAGAACATGCTGACGACTCCGAGATATGCAAAAGCAGCCCACTGGCCCGGTGAGGCCGACGGCGGTTGCTGGGCCATGGAGAACACTGCCAGGCCGGCCATCAACGGCAACGCCAGGACGAGCGCCCAAGATACGGTCTGCCATGCGCCGAGTTCACGGGCGAGCAGGCCGCCTTCCGCGTAACCGATGGCCGCAGCAACGACAGCTCCCAGGAGCAGAACATCCGCCCAGTTCAGCTGCCCGAGCCCGCCTGACTGTGCGAAAGCGAAAGCAATCGCAGCAACAGCCCCTACGGTTGTGACCAGCCAGAAGGCGACCGGCGGATGCTCGCGTCCACGAAGTACTGCGGCGGTTGCCGTTGCTGCCGGCAACAGGGCGATGACGACGGCACCGTGGCTGGCCGGCGCCGTCGTGAGTGCGAACGAGGTGAGCAAGGGGAATCCGACAACAATCCCGGCGGCAACCACGGCAAGGCGCGCCCATTGCCTGCCTCGAGGAAGCCGCTGCCTGGTGAGCGAGAGGGCGAATGCCGCGAGTATCGACGCGACGACGGCACGGCCGGAGCCGATGAACAAGGGCGACAGGCCACCAACCGCCACCCGGGTGAAGGGAACAGTGAACGAGAACGCCGCTACTCCGAGGAGGGCCCACCACAGGCCGGTTGCCGGGCGGGGCGGTATCACTGGGCGAATTAGGGTAGTAGCGCTACTATTGTCTCTCATGAACAACGATAGCAGTTCGAGGATTGCGATGCGACTGCGGGAATGGATCGCCGGGGCCGCGCCAGGATCCCGGCTGCCGTCCACCCGGACACTGGTTGCCGAGTACCAGGCCAGCCCTGTGACGGTGCAGAAAGCCTTGCAAACGCTCACCTCGCAGGGCTTGATCGAGAGCCGGCCCGGCGTCGGCACCTTCGTGCGGGCGGTCCGGACAGCACGCCCCTCGGATTACGGCTGGCAAACTGCAGCACTGCGGGCACCGCAAGCGCCTCCGCGCTCAGCCTCCACCACGATGCGAGACACCTCGAACGCCACTATTGCCTTCCACTCCGGATACCCGGACCGGGAACTCCTGCCGGAGCGGCTTGTGCGGGCCGCTCTCGCTCGCGTGGCCCGGGGCGACGCTGCTTTGTCCCGGCCTCCGGCGCCAGGCCTTCCCGAGTTGCAGTCCTGGTTCGCGCACGAACTCGGCAGCGCGACGCCGGCTGGGCTCACGCCGCCAACACCGAGCGATGTCATCGTGCTGCCTGGAAGCCAAGGCGGCCTCAGCTCCATCTTCACTGCATTGGTGGGGCACGGGCAGCCGCTGCTCATGGAATCTCCGAGCTACTGGGGAGCCATCCTTGCCGCGACGCAAGCCGGGGTCCGCATCGTCCCGGTGCCCAGCGGGGGCGATGGACCGGACCCCGAAGAATTGGCCAGGGCCTTTGAGGATACGGGCGCACGGTTGTTCTACGCCCAACCGAACTATGCCAACCCCACTGGAGCGCAATGGTCCACCCGTCGGGGCGAAGAAGTCCTGGACGTCGTCCGACAGTACGGCGCGTTCCTCGTGGAGGACGACTGGGCCCACGACTTCGGCATTACGTCGACGCCGGTACCCCTCGCCGCACGTGACGACGCCGGCCACGTGGTCTATCTACGCTCCCTCACGAAAAGCGTTTCACCCGCCATCCGCGTCGCCGCCGTCATCGCGCGCGGCCCCGCCCGCGAACGTATCCTCGCGGACCGCGCGGCCGAGTCGATGTATGTCAGCGGATTGCTGCAGGCCGCGGCACTCGATGTGGTCACCCAGCCGGCCTGGCAGACGCATCTGCGCAGCCTCCGCCATCAGCTCCAGTCACGCCGCGACCTCCTTGTCTCAAGCCTGCGCGAGCATGCCCCCCAGGCCCATCTCAGCCTCATCCCCAAGGGAGGGCTGAACCTCTGGGCACGCCTGCCCGACGGAACGGACCTAGAAAGCTTGACCCGTGACTGCGAGAGTGCCGGGGTGATGATCGCGGTCGGTACGGAATGGTTCCCGGCCGAACCGGCAGGACCGTTTATCCGGCTCAACTACGCAGGGCCCAACCCCTCCGCCTTCCCGGAAGGCGCCCGCATCCTCGGCAAAGCACTCGAACGGAACAGCCCCTAGACGCAAGAAGTGGACCCCCGGAAAATCCGGGGGTCGTCTTCGATTCGATCTGACGAATGCGTTCACGGGTGACTCCATAGACCTTGCCGATTTCGTCTAAAGTCTTCGGCTGGCCATCGGTCAGGCCGAAACGCATCGCGACGACGCCTGCTTCACGCTCGGACAGGGTATCGAGCACCGAGTGCAACTGCTCCTGGAGAAGGGTGAAGCTCACGGCGTCCGCCGGCACAACGGCTTCGGAGTCCTCGATGAGGTCACCGAATTCTGAATCGCCGTCTTCGCCAAGCGGGGTGTGCAGCGAGATGGGCTCGCGGCCGTACTTCTGGACTTCAACGACCTTCTCGGGAGTCATGTCCAGTTCGAGGGCCAGTTCCTCAGGCGTAGGTTCGCGTCCAAGGTCCTGCAGCATTTGGCGCTGGACGCGTGCCAGCTTGTTGATGACTTCCACCATGTGCACCGGGATGCGGATGGTTCGAGCCTGGTCAGCCATGGCGCGGGTGATGGCCTGGCGGATCCACCAGGTGGCGTAGGTGGAGAACTTGAAGCCCTTGGTGTAGTCGAACTTCTCCACTGCACGGATCAGGCCCAGGTTGCCTTCCTGGATGAGGTCCAGGAACAACATGCCGCGGCCGGTGTAGCGCTTGGCCAAGGAGACCACGAGGCGCAGGTTGGCCTCGAGGAGGTGGTTCTTGGCCCTCTTGCCGTCGTGGATGATGAACTCGAGCTCACGCTTGAGTTTCGGGTCCATGGAGCCGTCGTCGGCGTTGATCTTCTCTTCGGCGAAGAGGCCTGCTTCAATGCGGAGTGCAAGGTCGACTTCCTGCTCCGCGTTCAGCAGGGCGACCTTGCCGATCTGCTTCAGATAGTCCTTGACGGGGTCGGCCGTGGCGCCGGCTGACATGACCTGCTGGACAGGCGCATCGTCGTCGTCGGCATCCGAGTAAACAAAGCCGGAACCGGTCGTGGCAGGCTTCTTGCCCTCTTCGCCTTCTTCGACTTCCTCCGTGAGCTCTGCTTCGTCGGGAACCACGGCGTCAAAATCCTCGGCTTCTTCTTCGGAGTCCTCGTCGGTGCCGGCGGACTTGTTGGCTGCTTCGGCAGCGGCCTTGGCGCCGGGCTTGGGCCCGCGCTTCTTGGGTGCCGGCTTCTCTGCACCTGCAGTCGAAGCATTGGCAGCACGCGTAGCCGCACGCTTCGCAACTGTAGCCGCCTTCTTTTCTTCGGCGGACAGTTCGGCCAGGGCGGCGGGTTCCTTCTCGGCGGAAGACGGGGTCACAGAAAACCTTTCTAGCGGCGGTCTGTGGAATCACCATGGGGGCAACACCACTATGACCCTGTCAAGTCCGTGATCAACATCAAGTGCCATCGCCGACTGCAGAGTCTTTAGGTAAAACTCCCGACGGCGCCTTAATGTTCCCTGGGTTCAGGGGACGTTTACGGCACTTGAAACACGGACCCAACCGGGTCTCGGCAACCATTGTCTCACGGTTTTGGATTCCGGGGGTCGATACCCGCTACCTTGCGGACGATGACGGGCCGCACGGATTTCCCTCAACGGCACGCTCCTGGAGTCACCTCAGGGCCCGGGGTCATGCCGCCGCCCCACCGAACTTCCGCCACGCCGACGCCTTGCTTTTCGCCCAGCCGCACAGCGTTCCGCGCCTCACCACCTCCGCGAGCAGTTCCGCGAGCCGATAGCCCTGTTGTTCAGCGTCAGCCTGCGAAAGGAGTTCGTGGGCGAACGAACCGCTCCCCCGGCACCACTGAATCCACCCCCGGATCGTGAGCGTTGCAGCCCGCGCCTCCCCGCCACCGTGCCGGGAGAGCATCGCCAGGACCTGGTCCAGGCTCGTCAACCGGTCCCAGTCGGGGTTCTCCGGGTAGACGCCCAGGAGTACGTCTCCATAGCGCAGGACACTGACATCCGTGGCCGAAGTGCGCAGAGCTTCCTTGCCTCCGGCGGACCCCTTCCCTGCCGGCGGCTTTCCTCCTGCTGGTGGCCCTTCCGCTGCCGGTGCCGGGGAACAGAGCCCGGGCGGAATGACCAGGGCGTCCCCTTCATCGTCCTCAAGGCCAAAGAAGCCGAAGGCCTCTGCACCGCCGCAGGCAACGTCCCTCCCGGCAGCCGCGAGGACCACCACGGCGTCCCGCCACGCAGGAACCCTCAAGCTCGCACGGAGGAACGCCGCAGCCTCGCCGTCGAATTCCTCTGGACGGCTGGAGTCGAGGACCCTCGTCCACACATCCAGCATTTCTTCGAATGACTTCCTGCTCCGCCACCGCCGGAGCAACTCCTCAAGCACGGCGTCTTCCACACGCATGAACCCCGGATCAAGGACAGGCGGGTCCGCGGGCTCCAACAACCCGGGCGATTCCCTGACGTTGCTCCCCCTGAACACCATTTCCGCGTTGAGCCGGCTGTCCAGGATCTGGTCCACGGGACGCCCGGGAAGAGGACAGCACTCCAGATCGGTGCAGAATGCGCTTCGCCAGTAGTCGGAACCAATGAACCAGGCATCCCGCAGCGCCAAGCCACGGTGGGCCACGACGGCTTCCAGGGCTTCCAGCAAGCGCAGCTTGTGTGGCACAACCCCGCCATCGTCCCAACCGTCGTCGCTGAAGAATGCCAAAAGCACGCCGTCGGCGTCATGGTCCGCATCCAGATACTCACCGATCCTCCGTGAGTACGCGGCAAGCACGCGTCCGGATCTCTCGGGCGGAAGGTCCACGCGGAGGGTGGCCCCAAGTGTCTGCCCGCGCAGCGTGATGGCAACGAGGCTCTCCTTCGGCCAGAGTCCCAAGGCATGGGGAATGAAGCCGAGGATGTCCTCGGGCCGGGAGATGGTCACACGGTTGTCTGCTGTCATGAATCCAGCATCGGCAAAATAATGCGTGACGGCAGGCCTCAATTGCCCTATGTGGACAAAGGTGTCCGTCAGCGCCTGTGGAGGAACACCGAGGCGGAAGCAGGCTAGGGCGTGGAGCTCCGCTGCTTCGCGAGCCGTTCGCGGCGCAATTCCACGCGGCGCCGGCGCTGGTTTGCCAGCGACACGAGAAGCGGCGGGACGTGCACGCCCTGGGCCGCCATCTGGCGGCGTACTTTGCGACGGGTCATGAGGATCAAGACCGTACCCACGAGCAGGAACAGGAACTGCACGCTCAAGGCGATGCGGAAGGAGGCCAGGCCGTACAGCTCCCCGCCCGAGTAACCGCTGGTGTGGAGAAGGTCGAGGATGAGCCCCACCAAGTAGATCGTCAGAAGCGCGGCAACGAAGCCGCCCACGTTGACGATGCCCGTCGCGGTGCCGATCCTGTGGGAAGGATTGAATGTCCGGGCAAAATCGAAGCCGATCATGGACCCGGGGCCGCCGATGGCCAGGGTGACCACCAGCAAGGCAAGCAACCATAGGGGCGCCTTGCTCGGCAACAGCAACACCGCAGCCCAGGCAAGTGCCGTAGCCGCCGTAATCAGGAGGACCATGGCCGAGCGCCGCATCGGGTGCCTCGCCACGAAAGTTCCAAACAAAGGCCCCACGAGAATGCTGGTGACGACGAAGAGGCCCATCAAGGCGGATACGGTGGCCGGGTTCAGGCCCTGCGCCGATACCAGGAACGGGTAGCCCCAGGACATGGCGAAGACGTTACCGCTGAACTGGACAGTGAAGTGGCACCAGAGTCCCAGGCGCGTCCCGGGCTGCCGCCAGGCCCGGGCCAGGGTCACACCTGTGGCGCGTAGCCCCTGGGCGTTCTCCCGGGGCGGGTGACCCGGCGGAACGTCCCTGAGCAAGGCGAGGACCAGGACGACGGCGAGTGCGGACAACGAGCTCAACGCCAGGAAGGCCGTATTCCAGCCCGCCGAATGGAGGACCAGGGCGAACGGCACCACACTGATGAGCTGGCCGAGCTGGCCCGACATTCCCGTCAGCTGGGTGACGAGCGGAACCCTTGCCGGCGCGAACCAGATCGGCACGAGGCGGATGACGGAGACAAAAGTCATGGCGTCGCCGGCGCCGACGAGGACCCGGCCGAGTACGCCTGCCGGAACAGCGTCGGCATAAGCCAACTGGAATTGGCCGAGGCCCATGAGCACGGCACCGCTGGCAATCATGGCACGCGAGCCGAAGCGGTCAACCAGGAGCCCGACCGGTATCTGGAGGCCGGCGTAGACCAGCAGCTGAAGCACCGTGAAGAAGGAAATGGCCGCCGCGCTGGCATGGAACCGTTCGGTGGCCTCCAGGCCGGACACACCAAAGGATGTGCGCTGGGCGACTGCCACAAGGTAGGCAAGCACCCCTATCGTCCAAATGAGCCAGGCGCGGGGTGCGTTCACCCTTCCATTATGCCCGGGGCCGCATTAAAGCTGCTTTATGGGCGCGCATCTTTACGTGCGAGATACGCCTCAACCGCCGCCCCCAGGTCCTCGGCGTTGGGCAGTTCGTCGTTCTCGTCGGCGAGCAGGGAACGGCGTACCGTTCCCTCGGCCTTGTCGTCATAGCGGGACTCCAGCTTGGAAACCACCTGCTGGACGTCCTCGGATGCTTCCACTTGTTCGGTGATCTGCCTGCCCACTTCCCTGCCGGCCTCGCGAAGGCGGTCCGTCGGCAGCATCAGGGACGTGGCTGCCCCCAGGTATTCGAGTCCCGCCACCGCTGCCGGCGGGTACTCGGCATCCGCGAGGTAGTGCGGAACGTGGATGACGTACCCAGCCACTTTCCGCGCGGCTTCGATCAGCCGCAATTCCAGGATGTGGCCGATGGCCGAAGGAACCTCAACCGTCGGCTTCCATGTGGAAATGCCCTCGATGAGTTCCGGGCGGTTTCCGTGCACAGTCACGCCAACCGGCCGGGTGTGCGGAACAGGCATCGGAATGGAGTGGATCCAGGCCACCAGGTTGACGTCCAGTTTTTCCACGATCCCGACGACGGCGCGCGCGAAACGCTCCCACTGCAGGTCCGGTTCAAAACCGGCAAGCAGCAGGAACGGCTCGCCCAAGCCGTCATTCAGCTTGTAAAGCGCTAGTTGTGGGGCTTTGTAGTCCTCCAGATGGTCTTCGACAAAGCTGATGTGGGGACGGCGCGTGCGGTAGTCGATAAGCTGGTCAGCGTCGAACACAGCCACGGTTTCGACTTCGAGCGTATCCAGCAGTTCCCGGTTGATCTGCTGGACCACGTGTCCGGCATCAGCGAATCCCGTGAAGCCCATCAGCATATTAAGGCCCCTGAGATCCGGGCTGTGGAAGAGCTCGATGTTGCTCGCGTAGAGCGACTCAGGGTCAAGGAGTGAGCCGGAAATCCGTTCAAACACGGCATGTTCCTTTCGCAGTTTCAAGTTCTTGGAGGAGCAGGCGGCTTCACACCGCAACAGACGCCTGGACGGCCGGCCACGCTCCATGTATTGGTACAACGCCCCGGACCGGCTGCGCATTCCTGTCGGCCAATGTGCCGCAACTCTCATTTAATTGCTTTCCCGCGCAACAGACAGACTACGATCGAGACGTGCCGCCGTGTGCGGACCCAAGCAACCACCGACGTTGTCACAAGCGGACAACCGAGGGGTACCAGGGCCGGGCGCCCAACATGCAGCCCGGCCAAGCCATGCAGAGAGAGATGAGGACAAATCCTCGTGGTGAAGACTACAGACATCACCCTTGGCACGATCGCCAAGGACCTGAAGAAGGCGCCCAGCGACGCACTCGTGATAGCCGTCAGTCAGGGGGAAGACGGGCCGGTACTGCTCGGGAACCCGCTGGGGGCGAAGGCAGCGGAAACCCTCGCGGCTTCATTGGGCCTCCTCGGCATCACGGGAGCAGCCGATCAGGTACACCGTCTGCCGGGTCTTCCGGAAACCGGTTCGGGCGTCCTCGTCCTGGCAGGTGTCGGCAAGGTCGCCGACGACGCCCTTCTCGCCGAGGAAACCCTGCGCCGGGCCGCAGGATCCGCCGTCCGCCAACTGGCCGGTTTGTCCTCCGTGACCCTGGCCCTCCCGACGGCGTCCCTCGCCGACGTCGCGGCCGTCGCCGAGGGCGCCGTGCTGGGTTCGTATTCCTATACGGAGCACCGCTCCAGCAAGGACGGCCTCAAGGATCCGGTCGGCAAGGTCCTGATCCACACGGCGTTTGACGGCAAGGATGTCCAGCCCGCGCTCGATCGGGCATTGCTTGTGGGACGCGCGGTCAACGCCACCCGCACCCTGGTCAACCAGCCTCCGAGCCACCTTTACCCGGAGTCCTTTGCGGAAGCTGCCAAGGAACTCTCCAAGGGACTGCCCGTCAAGGTAACCGTGTGGGACGAAAAGCGCCTCGAAAAGGACGGTTTCGGCGGAATCCTGGGCGTTGGAAAGGGCTCAACCCGCCAGCCACGCCTCGTCAAGGTGGAGTACGCTCCGGCCAAGGCCACCAAGAAGATCGCGCTTGTCGGCAAGGGCATCACCTTTGACACAGGCGGCATTTCCATCAAGCCGGCCCTCGGCATGGGCGACATGAAGAGCGATATGGCGGGCGCCGCCGTCGTACTTAATACTGTCCTGGCCGTGGCAGGGCTCGGGTTGCCCGTCAAGGTGACCGCGTGGCTCTGCATCGCCGAGAACATGCCCTCCGGCGCTGCACAGCGCCCGGCTGACGTCCTCACCATGTACGGCGGCAAGACGGTCGAGGTCCTCAACACCGACGCCGAGGGACGCCTGGTGATGGCCGACGGAATCGTCGCGGCCAGCCTTGAGCAGCCGGACGCCATCATCGATGTCGCGACACTGACGGGCGCCCAGCTGATCGCCCTGGGCAACCGCACTGCGGGAGTCATGGGTTCCGACGCCGTCACGGGCGCCCTCAAGTCCGCGGCAGACCGTGCGGGCGAACTCGTCTGGCCGATGCCGCTGCCGGAGGAACTGCGGGCCAGCCTCGACTCGCAGGTGGCTGATATCGCCAACATCGGCGAACGCCACGGCGGAATGATGACCGCGGCCGTGTTCCTGCGCGAGTTCGTCGGCAAAGACGCCGAGGGCAAGCAGATCCCCTGGGCGCACGTCGACATCGCCGGACCGTCGTTCAACAACGGCAGCCCCTACGGCTACACGCCCAAGCAAGGCACCGGCTGCACCGTCCGGACGCTGCTCGCCTACGTCGAAGACGTTCTGGCCACGGCCTGAACAGGCCCCAACTGGGGCCGGTTCATGACCGGCCCCACGGCCCGACGTGAGTCTGGCCACAAGCGCCCCACAAAAGCCCCGGCAGGGTGGAGCATGGATAAGTGGTTCGCTAAGGTGAACCACGGTAGTCACAAATGCAAGAGAACTTCGGTGCTGGCATAATCGCGGCAGTACAAGTTCCAAGACCAGATGACGCGTAGTCGCGTGTCATCGCTCACGCGAGGAGCGTCCTAGTGGCCGATCAGGCAACTGCGCAAGAATTCGACATCCTGGTACTCGGCGGCGGCAGCGGCGGCTACGCCACGGCTCTGCGTGCCGTTCAGCTTGGTTTCACCGTTGGTCTCGTCGAGAAGGGAAAGCTCGGCGGAACCTGCCTGCACAACGGGTGTATCCCCACCAAGGCCTTGTTGCACTCGGCGGAACTGGCGGACCACGCACGCGACTCCGCCAAGTACGGCGTCAACGTCACGTTGGACAGCATCGACATCACTGCCGTGAACGCCTACAAGGACGGAATCGTCGCCGGTAAGTACAAGGGCCTGCAGGGACTCATCAAGTCCAAGGGCATCACGGTCATCGAAGGCGATGGCAAGCTGCAGGGCACCGACACCGTTGTCGTGAACGGCACAGCCTACAAGGGCAAGAACATCGTCCTGGCCACGGGTTCCTACTCCCGGTCCCTGCCCGGGCTGGAAATCGGCGGCCGCGTCATCACGTCCGATGAAGCGCTGACCATGGACTACATCCCCAAGAGCGTCATCGTCCTCGGCGGCGGGGTCATCGGCGTCGAGTTCGCTTCGGTGTGGAAGTCCTTCGGCGTCGACGTCACGATCGTTGAAGGCCTTCCCTCCCTCGTTCCCAACGAAGACGCCGCCATCGTCAAGAACCTTGAGCGCGCCTTCAAGAAGCGCGGCATCAAGTTCAGCACCGGCGTCTTCTTCCAGGGCGTCGAGCAGGACGACAACGGCGTGAAGGTCACGCTGGTTGACGGCCAGACCTTCGAAGCCGATCTCCTCCTGGTTGCAGTGGGTCGTGGCCCCGTCACCGCCAACCTCGGTTACGAAGAGGCAGGCGTGACCATCGACCGCGGCTTCGTCATCACCAACGAACGCCTGCACACCGGCGTCGGCAACGTCTACGCCGTCGGCGACATCGTCCCCGGTGTCCAGCTGGCCCACCGCGGGTACCAGCAGGGCATCTTCGTCGCCGAAGAGATCGCCGGCCTGAACCCGGTGGTCGTCGAAGACGTGAACATCCCGAAGGTCACCTTCTGCGAACCTGAAATCGCCACGGTTGGCTACACTGAAAAGGGCGCCAAGGAGAAGTTCGGCGAGGACCAGGTCCAGACACAGGAATACAACCTGGCCGGCAACGGCAAGAGCTCCATCCTGGGCACCGGCGGCATCGTGAAGGTCGTCCGCCAGAAGGACGGCCCGGTCGTCGGTATCCACATGATCGGCTCCCGCATGGGCGAGCAGATCGGCGAAGCACAGCTGATCGTCAACTGGGAAGCACACCCGGAGGACGTCGCCCAGTTCATCCACGCACACCCGACGCAGAACGAGACCCTGGGCGAAGTCCACCTCGCGATGGCAGGCAAGCCTCTCCACGGCTAAGTCCTTACGCAAGACACCCGGTCCTGCGCCCGCACGAACTGCGGGCGCAGGTGAAAGCGTCACCGAAGGCACCGTCACTCGCTGGCTCAAGCAGGTTGGTGACCGAGTGGAAGTCGACGAGCCCCTGCTCGAAGTTTCCACCGACAAGGTAGACACCGAAATCCCGTCTCCTATTGCCGGCATCATCGAAGAGATCCTCGTAGCTGAGGACGAGACCGCCGAAGTCGGCGCTCCCCTGGTTCGGATCGGCAGCGGCAGCAACGGCGCTGCAGCGCCCGCAGCCGCACCCGCGGAAGAAGCACCCGCAGCCCCGGCACCTGAAGCTGCACCGGCTCCTGAAGCTGCACCGGCTCCTGCAGCCGAAGAAGCCGCAGCCCCCGCAGCGGCTTCCAGCGAGGCATCGGGCCACGACGTGACTCTCCCCGCTTTGGGCGAAAGCGTCACCGAAGGCACCGTCACCCGCTGGCTCAAGGCCGTTGGCGACACCGTCGAGGTGGACGAACCGCTCCTCGAGGTCTCCACCGACAAGGTCGACACCGAGATCCCTTCCCCCGTGGCCGGTACTTTGCTCGAGATCCGCGTCAATGAAGACGACACTGCTGAAGTCGGTTCCGTTCTTGCCGTCATCGGCTCCGGCGCCCCAGCCGCAGCAGCACCGGCGCCCGCCGCCGCGCCTGCACCCGTAGCAGCAGCCCCTGCCGCGGCAGCACCCGTTGTTGAAGCCGTACCCGCTCCGCCAGCACCCGCTCCGGCAGCAGCACCGGCGGCAGCAGCACCGGCGGCTCCGGCACCGGCAGCCGCATCCGCAGCGTCTTCGAGCGAGTCCGGCTACGTCACCCCCCTCGTCCGCAAGCTGGCCAACCAGAGCGGTGTCGACATCACCACCGTGGCGGGCACCGGCGTCGGCGGCCGTATCCGGAAGCAGGACGTGCTTGCCGCGGCCGACGCAATGAAAACGGCTCCGCAGGCTGCTGCTCCGGCGTCCGCGGCTCCCACGACCACCGGCAAGCCTGCTGCCGCCCCCGTGGCGGCCTCTTCGCTCCGCGGGACCGTGGAGAAGGCCCCGCGCATCCGCCAGGTCATCGCCCGCCGCATGCGCGAGTCCCTCGAAACCTCAACGCAGCTCACCCAGGTGCACGAGGTCGACATGACCAAGATCGCCAAGCTCCGCCTCAAGGCCAAGGGCTCGTTCGAGGCCCAGAACGGCGTCAAGCTGACCTTCCTGCCGTTCATCGCCAAGGCCGTGGCCGAAGCCTTGAAGCAGCACCCCAAGCTGAACGCCGCGTACGACGAAGGCAAGCAGGAAATCACCTACCACAACGCGGAGCACCTCGCGATTGCGGTAGACACCGACAAGGGCCTGCTGGTCCCGGTCATTTCCGACGCCGGCAACCTGAACCTTGCCGGCCTGGCCGGCAAGATCGCCGATGTCGCCGGCCGTACCCGCCAGGGGAAGATCGGTCCGGACGAGCTGTCCGGCGGTACCTTCAGCATCACCAACATCGGATCTGTCGGCGCCCTGTTCGACACGCCGATCATCAACCAGCCGCAGGTGGGAATCCTGGGCACCGGCGCCATCGTCAAGCGCCCGGTAGTGGTTGCCGACGAGAACGGCGACGACTCGATCGCCATCCGCTCCATGATGTACCTGTCGCTGACGTACGACCACCGCCTGGTCGACGGCGCCGACGCCGGCCGCTTCCTGCAGACGCTCAAGGCCCGCCTTGAAGAAGGTTCCTTCGAAGCTGACCTGGGTCTCTGAATCCAGTTATCGCGTGACGGGAAGGTCCCGACGGGAAACCGCCGGGACCTTCCCGTTTTTCATGCCCGAATATTGTCCCGTGGCTTTGCTACGGCTCGTAGAAGATTCTGGCTAAGCTGGAGCCATGACTATCCTCTTCAACGTCCTGCTGTTCTTGCACATCGTCGGCGCAGCCATGATCGTGGGCTACTGGATCGCCACCCTGAAGCAGCCGACCGTCCACCCGCGCCAGCGGGATGGCGCCTTCGTGCAGCTGATCACCGGCATTGCCATGATGGGTCTCCTGCCAGTGCTCCACAATCAAGACCCGAGCGAATTCGGCGATCCCAACTACTTCAAGCTCGGTATCAAGTTCGCGATCGGTCTCGCCGTCGCCGTGATGGCCGTCATCGGTGCGCGCAGGGTCAAGAAGGGCGAACCAGTCTCCACAGGTTTGGCCCACGGCGTCGGCGGCCTCGCATTGCTCAATATCGCCATCGCCACGATCTGGCAGTGACCTCGTATTTGCGCTGACCGAAGCAAACTTCGCGGCCGCCTGGACTCTCCGTCCGGGCGGCCGCTGCTGCTTAAGCCGTCGCTGCTTAAACCGTGAGTCACAATCCTCTGAGAGCGGACAAGCGGTGCGCCACCGCCGTCGAATCCCTAGGATTGAACCCGGCGGCATCCGGTATCCGGATGCCAATTCGCAACGACGCTGAGGAGTGGACATGGCTACAACACGCACCGCACACACCGTATGGAACGGCAACCTGATCGAAGGCGCCGGCAACACCACGCTGGACAGCTCCGGACTCGGAACCTTCAACGTCACCTGGAAGGCCCGTGCGGAGTCCGCAGAGGGCAAGACCAGCCCCGAAGAGCTGATTGCTGCCGCACACTCGGCATGCTTCTCGATGGCGTTCAGCAACGGCGTGGCAAGCGCAGGCTTCACGCCGGAAGAGGTCAACACCAAGGCCGACGTCACCTTCCAGCCAGGCGTTGGCATCACGGGCATCCACCTGACCGTGAGCGCACGCATCCAGGGTGTCTCCGAAGAAGAATTCCAGCGCCTCGCCGAAGACGCCAAGGTCAACTGCCCGGTATCCCAGGCACTTCGTGCAACTCCGATCACGCTGGATGCCACGCTCGCTTCCTAGCGGCAACACGTCCGAAACCTGTCCAAAAAGCGAGTCCCCGCCTTTCCTTCCGGAAGGGCGGGGACTTCGTTCTGCGGGCCTTCAGCTAGGCCTTTTGCGGCCTCGCGGGCAAAGCGGCCGGACGGACCTTGCGGTAGCCTTCACGCAGCGGTGGCCGGTCCGTGGGCAGTTCCTGGACCATTTCCTTGAGCGCGCCGATCCCGTACTCCAACTGGGGATCAGTGCCGGCCGCATAGGCGTGGGGCGGGAACACCACTTCAATGTCAGGCTCAACCCCGAAGTTCTCCACGCTCCAGCCGATGCCGCCGGAGAACCACGTGGCATAGCGCGGCTGGGTCACTCCGGTGCCGTCAGCCAGGGAGAAACGGTTGTCGATGCCCACGACTCCGCCCCAGGTCCGGGTACCGATGACCGGGCCGATACCGCGGAGTTTGGACACCTGCGTGATGATGTCGCCGTCGGAGCCCGCGAATTCGTCGGTCAGGATAATGACGGGGCCGCGCGGTGCGTGATGCGGGTATGTACGCGGCTTTTCGCCACGGGGCATGCTCCAGCCGGTGACCTTGCGGCCGATCAATTCAGCCACGAGCTGGGAGGTGTGGCCGCCACGGTTCCGCCGCACATCGACAATCAACCCGTCCAGCGCGGTCTCGGTATCGAGGTCCCGGTGAAGCTGCGCCCAACCGTTGGCCATCATGTCCGGGACATGCAGATAGCCGAACTTTCCGTCCGATGCCTCCCGCACGGTGCGCCTGTTGGCGTGCACCCATTCCTGGTACCGCAAACGTTCCTCATCCTTCACCGGAACCACGGCGATCCGCCGCTGCTGGCCTGCCGCCTCGCCGTGTGCACCGCCATTCAAAATCGTGAGTTCCACCGTCCGGCCCGCTGCGCCCACCAGTTGTTTCGCCGGGGTGCTGTCCGCGGAGAGCCTGACGCCGTCGATCGCCAGGATCATGTCACCCACCTTCGCGTCGGCTCCAGGCCGCGTCAGCGGCGAGTTGGCCAGGGGGTCGGACGTGTCTCCGGCGAGGATGCGCGTGATCTCCCAACCGGGCTCCGTGAGCTTAAGGTCGGCACCGAGCCTCCCCTGTCCATTGCTCCCGGGTTCGCCCACCGCGGCGGGACGCACGTAAGCGTGGGACGTGCCGAGCTCACCGTGCAGTTCCCACAAAAGGTCCACCAAGTCGTCGTGCGAGCCCAGGCGTTCGACGACGGGACGGTACCTTCGGTGCACCGAATCCCAGTCCTGGCCGGCCATGTCTTCGGTCCAGAAGAAGTCCCGCTGCAGCCGCCATGCTTCGTCGAATGCCTGTCCCCATACGGCCAATGGATCCATGACCACCCGGATCCGGTTCAGCTCAACCTTGACTAGCTCGCCCGATTCTTCCTCGGCCTTGGCGTCGGACGGTACGGCAACAACCTGCTTGTCGTTGACGAAGACCAGTTTCTTGCCGTCTCCGGACAATCGGTAGCGCTCAACCGCGGACGCGAGTGTGACCTGCTTCTGCTTCGAAAGCTCGTATCGGACCAAGGCCGGAGCAGGCGCCTTGTCCTGCACCGTGCCGCGGCCATCTCCCGTGACACCCGAGAGCGGGGTGTCGAGCCACAGCAGTGCGCCGCTGGAGGCCGAAAGCGCCGAGTAGTTGCCCTGCGGCACAGGGACGCCGATGACGCGCAACGGCAGCCCTTCACGGTCCACGCGGACCGTGACGGCAGTCCGGGCGGGTGGAGCGTCCGCTTCGTCCTCGTCCAGCAGGTCCACTACCGGGCCGAAGGGCGAAGGAGTGGCTGCAGCGAGTGCCACGAGGTACGGCTTGATGGGGCTGGGGAAAGACAAGTCGAAGGCATGGCCGTCGTAGACGGGATCAAAGCTGCGGTTCGAGAGGAACGCCAGGAATTTGCCATCGGGAGTGAAGGCCGGCGATTCGTCGCAGAAGCGGCCGTCGGTGACCTCTACGATGTCTTCCGGGTTGGCGGTGTTGACCATGCGCAGTTTGCTCCGCGAACCGAAGGATGTCACGGGTTCTGACCATGCGAGCCACTGTGAGTCCGGCGACCATGCGAGGCCTTCAATGCTGCCGTCCCCCACGCTGACAAGCAGCGACAAAGTGCCACTGGCAGTGTCCGCGAGATAGACGTCTCCGAACGCGGTACCCACGGCAAGCCATCGGCCATCGGGACTGGCTTCGAGGGCGCTTGGACGTGCCGCCCTCGGGAAATCGATCCTCAGCGAGTCGAGCCGTGACTCTTCGGCTCCGCCACCGGTGGAGTTGACCGGGACAGCCTCAGCGTCACCGGACGCCGTCGTCGGCTCCGCGTGCGGTTCCGGCAGTCGAACCTCGGACGTCGCGGGCTGTCCTGCAATGGCCGATGCCGAGACGGGGCGTGGCAGTTGTCCGGCCCCGTCCTCTTCAGCATCGCGTGGCGTGGGTGCGGCGTCCTGGACTGGAGCCTCGACGGCCGGTCGCGAAAAACGCGGGGCAATCCTCTTGATGTACATGGAATCGACGCCGTCGTGGTCCGCTACATAGGCGATACGACCGTCAATGAGGGGCCGGGGAAGCCTTGCCCGCACACCGGGAGTCGCTTCGACCACCCGGGACGGTCCGTCTTTGTGGCGTAGCCAGTGGATGGTTCCGTGGGATTCCACAGCGCTGGCCGAACCCGCAGCGTTAGGGAAAACGTCGCCCAAGTGTGCGGCGACTTTGAGGGGTGCCGGACGGCGCGACTGGGATGCCGAGCCCAGTCTGATGTCCAGCCGTACCGCTTCGGCATCGGCCTCGAGCGTCGGCAGGATCCACAACTCGCCAGCTGATTCGAAGATGACCCGCTTGCCGTCGCTCGCAGCGTGCCGGACGTAGAAGTCCTCGTGATCGGTGTGCCGGCGCAGATCCGAACCGTCCGGTTGCACCGAATAGAGATTTCCGTAGCCCTCGTGGTCCGAGAGGAAGGCGATCCGTCCGCCTACCCACAGCGGGTCCGCGAGGTTCCCGTCGAGCTCGGGAAGCAAGCGGGCGAACTCGCCGTTCCCGTCGGCGTCGATCCACAGTTTTCCCGCGGTACCGCCGCGGTACCTCTTCCACCAGGCGGGCTCCCGGGAGAGAACGCTGGCAAGGACAACGGGACGCTCGTCCCCCACCTCCGGGCCGAACGCCACCGATTCGACGGGGCCGAAGGGAAGCCCGACGGCGGGGCCGCCGTCGAGCGGCAAGGCGTAAGCATGCGTGTGCCGCCCCTCAGCCTGTTCGAAAGCCGTGGTGACCACAATGTCGCCTGAGGAGGTGAACCCCTTGACGCGTGTGGTGCTGTGACCGAAGTAGCTCAACTGCCGGTACCCGCCGCCGTCGACATTCGCTGTCACCACCTCGGGAGCGGCCCCGACGATCGTCGCCCAGACGAGCCGCTTGCCGTCCGGGGTGAAGCGGGGACTGCGTGCAGGGAGCTGCTGGGCAGAAATCCGCCACGCGCGGCCTCCGGCCACGGGCGCAATCCAAACGTCGTCTTCGGCCACGAAAGTGATCAAATCACCGTGCAAATGCGGGAAACGGAAGTAGCTGGAGGAGGTCATTGTTCGATCATAGTCAAAGGAGAAGCTAGCCCTTTTGAGGCCTGCCGTAATGCCGAAGTGATGCTTGCCATGATGAGATGGGGCATGCGAATCGTGATATCGGGTGCTTCAGGATTCATCGGAACCGCGCTTTCCGCGCATCTCCTCGCGAGTGGGCACGAGGTCGTCCGGCTGGTTCGCCGTCCTCCTGCAGGAGCCGGCGAGGCATATTGGGATCCGGCCGCGGGTCAACTCGATGAGGCGGTACTCGACGGCGCAGACGCAGTGGTCAACCTCTCCGGGGCAGGCATCGGGGAGCGTCGATGGACCAAAGCACGCGTGCGGGACATCATCGACTCACGCTTGCGGACAACAAAAACCCTCACCGCGGCCATGGGACGGCTGGGAACTCCGCCCGGAACGTTCCTGAGCCAGTCGGCCTCGGGTTACTACGGCTCGTCCCGTGCCGGCCTGCTCCGCGAGGACGCGGGACCAGGCAAAGGCATGCTGGCCACCCTGTGCGTCGATTGGGAGTCCGCGGCCCACACGGCACCCGCCGGCGTACGAGTGGTGACGCCGCGTACAGGTGTGGTCCTCAGCCCTGATGGCGGAGCGTTGGGTCCGCTCCTTCCGTTGTTGAAGATGGGCGTGGGCGGACCGTTGGGAAACGGCCGGCAGTATTGGCCGTGGATTTCCCTCGTGGATGAAGTTTCAGCCTTCGAATACCTGCTCAACTCCTCGCTCGAAGGTCCCGTCAACGTGTGCGCCCCGGAAAGCGCTGACGTCAACGCCATCGTTGCGCAGCTGGCGGCGGCCCTGCACCGGCCGGCGTTCCTACGCGTACCTGCCCCCGCGCTGCGCCTCGCCCTCGGCAGCCATCTGGCAGAGGAACTTGTCCTTGCAAACCAGCGCATGGAACCGGCAAAGCTGGTGGATTCAGGCTTTGCCTGGCAGCACCCCGCGCTGGCGGACGCCGCCCGATGGGTGGCAAGCGGCGGTAAATGATCGCTTAAGACTGCTTTGCCAGGATCTCGGTGATCCGCCACGCGTCCTCTCCACGCACGAGAACCACCCTGAGTTCCTGTGGTTCGCCCCGGGGACGCGCTCCGACTACCGTCCCTGATGCGTCCCGTTCTTCATAGGCGGAGGTTTCCGCCGTGACAGCAACAGTTGCCCGGTCCGGGCTGGGAGGGCCCTCGAGGCTCACGCTCGTTAACGTGGTGGAGATGCCCGCAAGAACCAGGCCGGCGCGGATCAATTCGTCCCTGAGCTTTCCATCCGAGGCCGCGGCCGCCGAGCCCGGCACATTGACGTGGTCCAGGAGCGCGAACTTGCCGGAACTCAACGCTGTGTCCCGGATCGCCGACAGTCCCCGGATGGCTTCCTCGGGGTTTGGGGATCCGATCAGGTTCCGCGCTGCCGCGGGAACTTCGTCGAGGACGGTTCCTTGCCTTGTATTGCCCTGCAGGCCTGCCTCGTTCCCGATTGGCCCTTCCTGGCCGGGCGCCGACGTCGGGCCCGGCGGACCGGCTGCCGGTCCTCCATCGCCGGCCTGCCACGCTGTGCCAGCCCACCACACTATGGTTATTGATCCCGCGCCCACAACTATCCCGAGGGCAAGCACAATGGATGCCACCCGCCGTCGTACGGAAACAGGCACAGCCGCCCGGCGGCGCGTTCGTCCGGCGCCTGGCGGACGGAAGCGGTTGAAAAGCACCGCGATGCGGGCGCGCTTTGAGCGAGGCCCTCGGGCCCGACGCCGGGTCATCAGTTCCGGAACAACCGTCGCGTGCACCGAAACGGAAAGGTCCACGGCTTCCGGCGCTGCGCTCCTGTAGACCGCGACACCCAATTCCGCCGCAGAGGGCCGCTGTTGCCCATCGGGATGAAGCCCGGCCTCGATGGCAACGGCCAGGGCTGTCGGGACCGCGGGCACCAGCAATGTCAGGGGCGGCCTGCGTGCCGCAGTGTCCGGAGCGGAACCGGTGAGGCAATACCAGCCAAGGGCGGCGAGGGCGTAGGTATCGCGTTGCGGCTGGAGTTCTGTGGTCCCCCGGACAGTCGGATCGGGATCCACGAATCCAGGGGTTCCGGACTCAGGGACCCCGGCAGCGTCCCCCACCTCGCGGGAAATGCCCATGTCCGAGAGGAGCGGCTTCCCTTGGGCAGTGAAGAGCACATTCCCGGGCGAAACATCGGAGTGTGTCATGCCTTTGCGATGCAGATATGCCAATGCCTGTGCCAGGGGCGTCAGGATAGTCACCGTCTCACCCACACCAAGACGCCCCCGGCTGGACACCAACTGCCCAAGCGAGCCCCCGGGGGCGTAATCCATGACCACGCCCAAGCCGCCGTCGAAGGACCCTGCCAACTTGACAACGCCGTGGACCTTGACGATGTGCTCGTGGTCCAGCCCGGACAGCAGCCGCACCTCACGGAGCACGGCTGACTTGGCCTCGCCTGGATGCACCGTCGCCGGACTCCGGCCAAGGCATTTCACGGCGAAATTGTTCCCCGACCGCTCCTCCGTTGCGAGCCAAACCGTGGCGCTCCCGCCGCAGCCCAGCTCACGGACCGGAACAAAGCCCGGGATCACGGGTTCGGACGGTTCGATGTCCAGGGAGGGCATGTCCCCCTCATGGTCCTGACCACTCCCGCCGGGCGAAAAAGTCTCCATGCCTCAACAAATACCGGAAATCGCGGATTGCCGCAGAAGTTATCCACAGGCCAGGGGACCGGAGCCCCGCAAGCAAGCCGAGTACGACTGAGAGCTTGGCCACAAAATCATAGGCTGAGTCCAGCGGGGTCTAAGCTTGTCCCCATGACTCTTGAGTTTTCACAGCTGGGTCTTGCCCCGGATTTCGTTGACTACATGCAGGGCTGGGATACCCAGCGCGAGCTCCACAACAAGGTTGTTGCCGGCGAGAAACCCAGCACCGTCCTGCTCCTTGAACATGCCGCGGTGTACACGGCAGGCAAGCTCACGGAGGACCACGAGCGCCCGTTTGACGGCACGCCGGTTGTTCCCGTCGACCGTGGCGGCAAGCTGACCTGGCACGGACCGGGCCAGCTCATTGCCTACCCCATCCTCAAGCTGAAGAACCGCGCCGGGATCCGTGACTACGTCGAGCGCCTCGAAGCCGTCATGATCGCGATCATTGAGGACTACGGGATCAAGGCCACGCGCGTCAAAGGCCGGGCCGGAGTCTGGGTCCTCGCCGACGACAAGGGTCCGGACCGCAAGATCGCCGCGATCGGCATCCGCGTCCTGGACGGCGTCACTATGCACGGCGTGGCGATCAACTGCAGCAACGACATCGCTCCCTACGCACAGATCATCGCGTGCGGCATCACCGACGCCAGCGTCACCACCATGTCCATTGAGACCGGCAGGACCATCAACCCGGCCGACATTGCCGAGCGCTTCATCGAAGAGTTCCGCAAGCATGAAGAAGCACTCGTATCCAGCCCCGAAGGAGCACTCCAGTGACCCTGGCACCTGAAGGCCGTAAGCTGCTGCGCGTTGAACAACGCAATAAAGCCGTCCCGGTCGAACGCAAGCCCGAGTGGATCAAGGCCAAGGTCCAGATGGGCCCGGAATTCGTGGGCCTGAAGAACCTCGTGAAAAAAGAAGGCCTGCACACCGTCTGCGAGGAAGCCGGCTGCCCGAACATCTTCGAGTGCTGCTACGCCGAAACCGTCCGCAAGATCCACGAACTGAACCCCGGCACCGGCGTCGAACTGCTCATCCCCGACTTCTCCGGCAAACCCGAACACATCAGCGCGATCTGCGACTCGAACCCGGAGGTCTTCGCGCACAACGTCGAAACCGTGCCCCGGATCTTCAAGCGCATCCGCCCCGCGTTCCGCTACGACCGCTCCCTGGACGTCATCACCCAGGGCCGGGCCGCCGGSATGGTCACCAAATCCAACCTGATCCTGGGCATGGGCGAAACCCGGGAAGAGATCTCCGAAGCCCTKACCGACCTGCACGCCGCGGGCTGTGACCTGATCACCATCACCCAGTACCTGCGCCCCTCCGAACGGCACCTGCCCGTGGACCGCTGGGTCAAACCCCAGGAATTCGTCGACCTCGCCACCGAAGCCGAGGAAATCGGCTTCCTCGGCGTCATGTCCGGCCCCCTGGTCCGCTCCTCCTACCGCGCCGGACGCCTCTGGGCCACCGCGATGCGCAAGAAAGGCCGCGAAATCCCCGCCCACCTGGCCCACATCGCCGAAGGCATCCAGGACTCCGGCACCACCCGCCAGGAAGCCCGCACCCTCCTCGCACACCACGCGACGGCATCGCGCGGACCATGGAGGCTTCCGTCAAACTCAGTCTTCTCGGCTACAACGTGATTCCGCACCTCTCGGCACGCGGGCTGGAGCACCGGGCGCAGCTTTCCGGCATCCTCCGGGATTGCGAGGCCGCCGGGATCACGGAGGTCTTCGCCATCGGTGGCGACGGTGCGCAAGGTGCCGGCCCCTATCGATCGTGCCTTCCCCTCCTGGCAGACATCGCCGAGTACTCCGGCGGAAGCATCACGGCGGGGATCGCAGGTTATCCCGAGGGGCATCCTTCCGTGAGCGGGCTGGACTTGCTGGATGCCCTGTTGGCCAAACAACACCTGGCCACGCACGTTGTCACGCAAATGTGCTTCTCCGCCCCGAAGGTCCTCGATTACGCAGCACTCCTGCGCCGCGAAGGCTTCGAACTGCCGGTGTGGGCAGGCGTTGCCGGGGCAGTTCCCCGGACCAAACTGCTGGCGCTTGCAACCCAGATCGGCGTCGGGACATCCCTGAAGTTCCTCAGCAATAAGGGAACCCTTGCCCGCAAGCTTCTGGGCGTGGACAAGTACTCACCGCAAAGCCTGGTTTCCGAACTCACTGCGCACCCGGATGCTGTCTCGGGAATCCACCTCTACAGTTTCAACCGATTGGACATGCCCAGCTGGGAGCGAAACGATCTGCCCGATCCTGAGGCGAGCGAAGCAGTATCCGCGTAGCCGCGTACACTGACCCGCCTAGGTCCTGGGGACCCCTAGCTCCCCGGGACCGAAATCACCGCGACCGTCTTCTGGGCGTCATCGCGCAATTCCACGCCCGAAATCCCGGCGAGCTGGACCGGCGTCGCGCCCGTGACCTTGATGTGGCCGCTGGACGTCGCCGTCCAACCGCAAGCCATTTCCTCCGTGCCGTCGCGGCTCTTGACCCACAGGTACATAGTGCCTTGCGCCGGCATGCTGCGGCCTTCCAGTTGCAGCTCGGTCCCCCACGCCTTCCTGACGAGCCCCACAGTGAACTGCAGGCCGTTGTCCGTCTGCAGCGAGTAGCTGGCATCAGGTTTGGGTGGCTGGTTCAACACGGGCCCCGCCAGTATGCCCAACCCTAGGCAAGCGGCGGCCACGGCACCCACCAGGGCCGCCCACCGGCGTCGGGATTTCCGTCGCCGTGCCGCCATTTTCATGAGAATCGGCTGCGGGAGCGTTTCCGAAAAAGCCCCCAAGAGTGAGCGATCGTCGGACGGAACTGTGGCGGCGGGCTCGACGGCGGGGCGCCCGGCGGCGAGCGCGACGGCGTCGGGCACGGGGACGGCGTCGAGGAGTGCGGGTAGGCTCTCCAGCTCGCCCAGCTCGAGCCGGCAATCAGCGCAGCTTGCCAAGTGCGCCTCGAAAGCCCGGGCCTCGACAGGCTCGAGGCCACCGAGCAAGTAGGCGCCCAGCAATTGGTGAAGTCCGGTTTCGTTCACCGCTGCACCCCCATTTCGTCGAGAATCGTGCGCAGCGCCCTGACGGCGTAGAAGGCCCGGGATTTCACCGTGCCGCCGGGGATGTTAAGCCTCAGCGCGGCCTCGTTCACCGTGAAACGTTCGTAATGCAGGGCTACCAGGACCTCCCGGTGTTCAGTGCTGAGCCGCAGGAGCGCCTCCTCCATAAGGACCCGGTTGAGGAGCTCGTCCACTCGCTCGGTGGCCTCCTCCGGGTCCGCCATGTCGCGTTCGGCAGCCTCTGCCGGGCGCCGCTGGGCCTTGCGGTAGTTGTCGATAATGACATTGCGGGCAGTGCGGAACAAATAGCTGCGCAGGCTGCCGGTGATCTGCGGGGCGTGCTGCCACACGCGAAGGATGGTTTCCTGCACCACGTCCTCAGCCAAGTGCGCGTCCGGCGTGCAGCTCAGCACGAAACGGCGCAGGGCTGTGCCGTGGTCGCGGTAGATCGCGGCCACCACATCCTCGTCGAGCGGCATCGGCGCCTCCTTGGTGCTCGGCTTCCCCTTCTCCTGGGATACGACGTGCCCGCCACGAAAAAGGTTCAAGCCCCCTGAACCATTCTTCACCCGGCGGCGTCGTACGGGTTAGTTCCGGCACGTCCACGGCCGGTCCACGCGAAGGAGCAAACCATGAAGAAGCAACTCGGCACCGGGCTCGGCATCCTTGCTCTGGCCATCGCCCTCACTGGCTGTGGGGGAAGCCCCGGCGCGTCCTCCACATCCTCGAGCGCCACCAGCCCCAGCCCTACGGCATCCAGCCCCGCGGCGTCGAGCACTCCTGCTGGCGCGGCGGAACTGAAGACGGCGTCGTCAAGCGTCGGCGAGCGAGTGGTTGCGGCCAACGGCAAGAGCGTCTACATCTTCGCGAAGGACGTCAAGGATTCCGGCAAGAGCGCCTGCACCGGCAGCTGCGCTACCAACTGGCCTGCCGTGACAACGACGTCGACCATGCCTGCGGTTGACGGGGTGAGCGGAACCATCGGCACCATCCCCACAGCGGACGGTAAGTTGCAGATCACCATCAACGGCATGCCTATCTACTTCTACTCCAAGGACGAAGACTCCAGTGACACCTACGGCCAAGGCGTGGGCGGTGTCTGGTCCTTGGTCAGCCCGTCCGGCTCCATGGTGACCCCAAGCGGGAGCAGTAGCCCGAGCGGGAGCAGCATGGGCTACTGAAACCCTCGCTCACCCTTGCACCCCAAAAGGCAAACGCTCGCTCAGATCTCTCCGGCCCGGCCGGAAGATCTGAGCGAGCGTTTGTCCTGAAGGCCTTAAAGGTGAGCGAGCGTTTCGGGCGTTTTAGGCGTCTTCGAACTCGACGGCCGCGATGATTTCCTTCGTCTCCGGGTGGATCATGAAGGCTTCGTCGTCCTCTTCGATCATGATGTAGTTGCCGTGGTCCGTGGTGAAGTGCCATGCGAGGATCGTCTCGCCGTCGTGCTCGTAGTTGGGATCGCCCATGGTGATCTTCTCCAGCTGGTAGCCGGCAACATCGCACAGTTCACGGATGATGAGCTCGAATTCGGGGGCGTTCTCGAGTTCCGCTTCGGCCGCCTCGGCCTGGCGCTCTTCGAGGTTCGGGATCAGGGCCACGCGCTCGGCGATGTGTGCCTTCAGCTGCTCCTCGTCCAGGTAGAGCACGCCGTCCTGGCTGCGGAGCCACGCCGCGTTGAGTTCGATGATGTCTTCGGTCTCCAGGAGGGATTCGAATTCGCCGTCGAGGGCCTCGAGCTCAGCAACGGCTTCCGGTGCCTCTTCGGACTCGTCAAGATCGCCGTCCAAGTAGGCCTCGGCGTCGTCCTCGGACAGCGCGTCGAACGCTGCGGCGGTGCGGTTGAACAGCTCAAGGTGGCCTTTGGCGCCCATTCCTTCGAGTCCTTCGCGGACAAACGCATCCACCTCTTCGCGTTCCGGGACCGTGAACACGTACTGGGCGAAACCGCCCGCGAGTGCCTGTGTCAGGTAGTAGTCCACAAAGTAGCTGCGCAGGGCGTTGGTGGCGATTTCCTCATGGTTGAGGAGCTCCTCGTACATCTCGTTGACCACGGTGACGTTCGCGTCCACAACGGCTGCGTTGTCGGCCTCGATGCTGTCCTTCGTCAGAACTGTCACGTTCCTAAAGGTGGTCTCATTGCTGGTCATGGGATTTCCTCACTGCTTGGAAGCTTGTGCTGCTCCGGACCCTTTCAACGTACGCGGGGGCGGTTGTCGGGCAAGCTAGGCAGAGGTGAACGTCCGGCAAAGTTTCAGGGCTGACCGTGGCTGGCTAGGATTCATAGATAGCCTCCTGCCGAAAGTAGCCCCAACGAATGCCTTCCCACTCAGACGACTCCTGGGAACTGGCGATTCAGACACCCGCCATTAACGACCGCTCCCTGGCGGCCGGCCTCGCCTATGCCATGGGAAGCCGGGTCAGCAGCATCACTTTCGATTCCGCTACGGGTCTGATGATGGGCAAGGTCAGGGGCAGTGGCCCGTCAGCGTATTCGACGTCGGCCAAGCTGGTCCGCAAGCCCGGCGGCTGGAGCTGCACCGTAGGCGTGTGCAGTTGCCCCGTCCGCAAGGACTGCAAACATGTGGCCGCCCTTCTCTTCGCCGCCGAAGACCATCCTGCCGTGCGGGCAGAGCTGCTGAGCGCGCCTGCGTTCGGACAGACGGCCCAGCCTGGGGGAATCGTGCAGCGGCCGGCCTGGGAGCAGGCACTCAGCAAGCTCATCGCCACTCCGGGAACCCCAACGCAAGGCCAGGGCCTCCCCTTGGCGCTGGCGTTCGAGGTGGAAGAACCCGCCCCGCACTTCTCCTACACAGGCCGGCGGGATCCGCTCCGCAGCGTGCGCCAGCTCAAGGCCCGCCCGGTGATGATGGGCGCCAAGGGCAAATGGATCCGGGGCGATGTTTCCTGGACCAACCTGAACTACCTCGGCTACAAGCGCGAGTTCAACGAAGCCCATATCGACTGGATGCAGAACTTCCTGGCCGCACATTCCACCGCGGACTACCGTCAGCTCACTTCGAGCATGTGGATGCTGCTCAACGAATTCGCCGGCAAGAACCTGTGGAGCCTCATAGCTGAGGCCGAGAAGATAGGGATCGCGCTCATCCACTCCGGCGGAGCCGAGCCGGTCCGCATTGCTGCCGAGCCCGCCGTCGTCGGGCTTGACCTTAGCCGGCCCGACGACGGACTGCAGCTCGCACCGTCGGTGACCTTGGGCGGGGACGCCCTTGATCCGGCCACCTTGGGCTTGATCGGCCGCCCGGCGCATGGCTTGTTCTTCACGGGTCCCGGCGACGGGCACTTGCCCGGCGTATCGGCACCCGAGAACCTCATCACGCTGGCTCCGTTGGAGGGCGGCGAGTCGCAGGAACTCCTCGATTTCGTCATGGGCGCATCCCGGCTCCAGATCCCGGCGAAGGACGAAGAGCGCTTCCTCACGGCGTTCTATCCGAAGCTCAAGCAGTCCACCCGGGTCACGGCAGCGGACCATTCAGTGGAGTTGCCGGTCCTCGCCGTGCCCACGCTGTCCCTGCTGGCGAACTACGGCTCCGACCACCGGGTGCGGCTGCACTGGGAGTGGCACTACAAGGCCAGCAAGCTCGTGACGGCCCAGCCCCTCTGGCGGCACCCGGACGACCACGGCTACCGCGACGACGCCGAGGAAGCCCGGATCCTGGAGTCCCTGGGCCGGCCTTGGGATGTGGTTGCCGCGCTGGGCGAATCCTCGAGCGGAGGATGGGGAGCTCCACGCCTTGCGGCCTCGGTGGCGCTGGACGGCCTGGACACCCTGGCCTTCACCGAGGAGGTGCTGCCCCGGCTCCGCGAACTGCCCGACGTCGTCGTGGACACCTCCGGCGAGATCGCCGACTACCGCGAGGCCACCGAGGCTCCCGTCGTCTCCATCTCGACCAAGGCCACCGACAACCGCGACTGGTTCGATCTCGGCATCGTCATCACCCTTGAGGGCGAACCTGTGTCCTTCGCCGCGGTGTTCTCCGCCCTCGCGGCCGGCCAGAGCCGGATGTTGTTGCCCAGCGGCGCCTACTTCTCGCTGGACCTGCCCGAGCTGCACCAGCTCCGCGCGCTGATCGACGAGGCCAGGTCCTTGCAGGACAACCCGGACCGGCACGGCACCCTGCAGATCAGCCGCTTCCAGGCCGGGCTCTGGGATGAGCTCGCGCAATTGGGGATTGTGGACGAGCAAGCGGCCGCATGGCGCGAGGCCGTGGGCGGCTTGCTCGACGACGGCGTGACCGGGCTGCCGCTGCCGGACTCGCTTGATGCCGAGCTCCGTCCGTACCAGCTCGAGGGCTTCAACTGGTTGAGTTTCCTGTACCGCCACAGCCTGGGCGGAGTCCTGGCCGACGACATGGGGCTTGGCAAGACCGTGCAGGCGATTGCCTTGATGTGCGCGGCGAAGGAGCAGGCTGAATCCGTCGCTGACGGCGCGGGCAGCAGCGCTCCCTTTTTGGTGGTCGCGCCTACCAGCGTCGTGGGCAACTGGGCCGCCGAGGTCCAACGCTTCGCGCCCGGCCTGAGCATAAAGACCGTCGGAGAGACCTTCGCCAAGAGCGGCACGGATCCGCAGGAAGCGATGGCCGGAACCGACGTCGTCATCACTTCCTACGCGCTGTTCCGGATCGACTACGAGGCCTACGCTGCCAAGGAATGGGCCGGGCTGATGCTCGACGAGGCCCAGTTCGTGAAGAACCACCAGTCGAAGGCGTACCAGTGCGCCCGGAAACTCCCGGCTTCCTTCAAGCTGGCCATCACGGGAACGCCGCTTGAGAACAACCTCATGGAGTTCTGGGCGCTGACCTCGATTGTCGCACCCGGGCTGTTCTCCAGCCCGCGCCGCTTCGCGGAGTACTACCAAAAGCCTGTCGAAAAGAACGGCGACAAGGCCCAGCTCGCCAAGCTCCGCCGTCGGGTCCGCCCCCTCATGATGCGCCGCACCAAAGAGCAGGTCATCAAGGACCTGCCCCCAAAGCAGGAGCAGGTGCTGGAAGTGGTGCTGAACCCGCGGCACCAGAAGGTGTACCAGACGCATCTGCAGCGTGAGCGGCAGAAAATCCTTGGGCTCATCGACGATGTCAACAAGAACCGCTTCACCATTTTCCAGTCGCTCACCCTGCTGCGGCAGCTGAGCCTGGATGTCTCCCTGGTGGACGAGTCCCTGTCCGCAGTGCGCTCGTCCAAGCTGGATGTGCTGTTCGAACAGCTGGAGGACATCGTTGCCGAGGGGCACAGGGCCCTCATCTTCAGTCAGTTCACGGGATTCCTGGGCAAGGTCAGGGAGCGGCTCGACGCGGAGGACATCGAATATTGCTACCTCGACGGCAGCACCCGGAATCGGGCCGACGTCGTGAGCGAATTCAAGAACGGCGCAGCGCCCGTGTTCCTCATTTCCTTGAAGGCCGGCGGCTTCGGCCTGAACCTGACCGAAGCCGACTACGTCTTCCTGCTGGACCCATGGTGGAACCCTGCCTCCGAAGCGCAGGCCGTGGACCGCACCCACAGGATCGGGCAGGCGAGGAACGTCATGGTCTACCGCCTGGTGGCCAAGGACACCATCGAGGAAAAGGTCATGGCGCTCAAGACCAGGAAGTCGCAGCTGTTCGCGGATGTGATGGAAGGCGATGCCCTGACTGGTGGCGCCCTGACGGCGGAGGACCTGGCGGGGCTGTTCGCCGAGTAAGGCTTCTCCGTTTCGGAAACGACCACCAAGGTCGCCATTACTCACCTTTTTGCCATAAAATGTGAGTAGCAAGCGACTAACTCACCGTTTTCAGGAGACTACATGGCCGTTTGGCCCGCGCACGGGAGCAAGATTGTGCCATGGAAGTCATCCGGACGACCGCCCCGCGAGGACCGGCAGTTCACAGAGGTAGAGGTATCGCTGCCGCCGCTCATAGCGGATCTCTGGTTCGAGCCCGGACGTGAAACCATCGTGGCGCTCGAAGAGGCTGCGATCGCCATCGCATCCTTGGATGTAACCGCAGCTTCCCGCATGGCCGCCATCAGCGGATTTCTCCTTCGCAGCGAGGCGGTTTCGTCATCCAAGATCGAGCACGTCGACGCCAAGCGAAATGACTACGCCCGCGCCATGATCGGGCTGAAGGCAACGGATCAGGCCAATTCGATGGTGGCTGCCGCCGAAGCGGTCCAGAGCATGATCAACGATGCGGGCACCACAGGCGAGGTCAGGCTGGAGGCCCTGCTTGCCGCGCATAAGATGCTCATGAAGGATGACCCCATGGACGGCAGGCATGCCGGTTCATTCCGGAACGTCCAGAACTGGGTCGGCGGAAGCGACCACTCACCCCGAGGGGCCATCCATGTACCGCCGCCTGCAGAGCTCGTCCCCGGATTCATGGACGATCTCATGGCGTTCTCCGCCCGGCGGGACGTCCCGATCATGGCCCAAGCGGCTATTGCGCACGCCCATTTCGAATCCATCCACCCGTTCACCGACGGCAACGGCCGTATTGGCCGGGCGCTGATCGGAGCGATCTCCCGCCGGCGAGGGCTGACTAAGAACACGGTAATTCCGATCGCTTCGGCCATGGTTGCGGATGTGGAGACCTACTTTTCCTTGCTCAACAACTACCGCAATGGCGACGTAGATCCGTTCGTGCTGTATCTGGCCAAATCCTCACTCCGCGCAGCGGAAGCGGCCCGCGAGTCAGTGGCATCCCTCGACGCCCTCCCGGCGGCATGGACAGAGGCGGCCCGGCCCCGGAAAGGCTCCGCAGACGAGAAGATCATTCCTTGGCTCTTGGAGCGGCCGGTGTTCGAAGCGCACAGCGCCGCATACATCGCGGGCATCGAAGAGCGATCCATCTACAGGGTCCTGGACAGGCTGACGAACGCCGGCATTCTGACGCAGATCACCCAGTCGCAACGGAATCGCGCATGGGCAGCAACCGAAGTCTTGGACGAAGTGGACCGGCTTAATCGACGTCTGGCTGGACGCGACGCCTGAAGCAACTGGGCGCGCAGGAAAACGAACGCCCCACTACTCGCGCATCACGCGCCCTCAATCCCACCGTGATCCGCCCGATCGCAAGCCGCATGAGGTGGCTCTTCGGAAACATATCGGGTTCCGAACGGCCGTCACTTGACATATACAATTGAACGCGGCCTGAGCAGTACAACGTCGCCGAAGGGGGAACCGTGGATGGCACCGAAGCGCCGGCAGTGATGCAGGCAAGCATCGACAGAACTGTGGAGTGGGTGGACACCGATGCGTCGGGCCATCAACACAATTCGGCGATCATGCGTTGGGTCGAGGCTGCCGAGGCAGAGCTCTTCCGGAATCTGGTGCTTCCGGAGTACTTTCCGAGCGCTCCACGAGTGCAACAAGTGGTCAATTACACGGCCAAGCTGTGGTTTGGCCAACGGGTGACAGCAACCGTGAGGATCCAAAAGCTCGGCCGTACGTCCATGACCCTTGCCTTCGAGGTCTACGGCCATGCGCATCCAAACTCGCCGGGCGGCCTGGCTTCCCATGGGACGCTGACCACCGCCCACGTCCCAGCGGGCTCGGGCTCGGCCCAACCGTGGCCGGAACGGATCCGGCAGGCCACCGGCACGACAGTCCCGAAGGGTCTGAACCTGTGATGGACATGCCCGCTCCCCCGGTGCGCCACCAGCAGCTGATCGTCACCATCTATGGGCTCTACGGGCGCAGTTCGGGCGACGCCCTCCCCGTATCCGTCCTGATTTCCATGCTGGGCGACCTCGGCTACGACGCGCCGGGAGTCCGTTCCTCGGTCTCGCGGCTGAAGGCCAAGGGTGTCCTCAAAAGTGTCCGTCAGGACGGCGTCGCCAAATACGAACTCTCTGACACCGTTCTGGACGTCTTCCGCGAGGGCGACCGGAGGATCTTCGCCGCTGATCGCTCCGCCCAGTTGGAATCCTGGGTCCTCGCTGTGTTCTCGGTCCCCGAATCAATGCGGAACCGCCGGCACCAACTACGCTCCGAGCTGTCCGGACTCGGTTTTGGATCTGTGGCATCGGGGGTATGGATTGCCCCGGTCCAAGTCCTGGATCAGGCTCGGGAGCGGCTTGCCTCGCACGGTCTCATCCAGTTTGTGGACTTCTTCCGGGGCGACTACCTCTTTGAGGGACCCATGAGGCCGAAGGTGGCCGAATGGTGGGATCTGAAGGCCATCGACGAGCAATTCGCCGAGTTCCTGGATCTCTACGAAGGGGCCGGAGATCTTTGGGCCGGAGTGGTAGGAGATGATCCCGAGGCCGCCCTGGCCAACTCGACAGCCCAGCTACGCCGGGATGCTTTCCGCTACTACATTCCCATGCTGACACTGTGGCGCCGTTTCCCGTACCGGGACCCGAACCTGCCGCTGGAATACCTCCCGGAGGACTGGCGCGGCCCGGCGGTTCGCGAGACGTTCCAGGCGGTTCATCGCCTTGCCGCGCCCCTCGCGGCAGCCCACGCACACGAGCTCATCCACGGCCACGTCGATCTGGTGGCGCCCTAAGGCCTACCACCCAGGTCCTGGGAGCAGGCGGGAAGGTCGGCCGCGGCGGCCGGGCTTCCCCTAGGAGTGCGCTGCCCCCTCCAGGCTCCGGTCGGCGTCGGGCTCTGCATTTGCCGAAGTGGCGCCTTGGCGGCGGTTCCTCAGGAGGAAGTAGAGGACGACGATGCCGATGGCGAACGGGACCCCGAAGATCAATGTCATCCGGAAGGCGTCAACGAAGAGCGTCGTGACCATGATGGCAACCATGAGGATGGCTCCGCCCCAGGAGGCTGCAGGATAGAACCGCAGCTTGTATGACAGAGCCGTACCGTCGCGCTTCGCTGAGCGTCGGAACGACAGGTGGGTTACGAAGATCATGAGCCATGTGGCCATGGCCCCGAACATCGACAACGCCATCATGAAGGTGAAGCCGGACTCCGGGTTCAGGGCGTAGACGCACGCCGCGACCGCGATTCCACCTGTGCACAGGATCAGCGCGTTCACCGGGGATCCGTTCTTGTGAAGCCGCCCGAACACGGCCGGCGCCTGTCCGGCACGGGACAAGCTGAACATCATGCGCGTAGAGATGTAGAGCTGCGAGTTCATCGCTGAAAGCGCCGCCACAATCACCACAATGTTGATGACCGAGTCGGCGAACGGAATGCCGATGACCTGCATGACGGTGACGAACGGGCTGTTTCCGGCGAGGATCTGGCTGACGGGCGCAATCGCCAGGATAAGAGCCAGGGTCAGGATGTAGAAGAGGAAGAGCCGGAATACGGTGACCTTGAATGCTTTCTTGACCGCGGTTCCCGGATCCTTCGCTTCGCCCGCAGCGATGGCGATCATTTCCACCGAGAGGTAGCTGAAGATCGCGACAATCACCGCGACCCACATGCCGGACACCCCGTTGGGGAAGAAGCCGCCCTCGGCGGTGTAGTTATGGATGCCGTAGCCAGCGTCCTGCCTTCCAAAGACCAGAATGGCGGCGAGCAGGATGAATCCGAGAATGGCGAACACTTTGATGCTGGAGAACCAGTATTCCAGTGTGCCGAAGGCCTTGACGTTGAACATGTTGACGGCGATGAGGACCCCGGCAAACAACAGGATCCAAACAAGCGGAGGAACTCCGGGGAACCACAGCTTCATGTAATCGCCGATCGCAAGGACTTCCGTGCCCACGGCCAGCACGACGCAGGACCAGTAGAGGTACTTCACCATGAATCCTGCGAGGGGGGAGATGTAATGCTCGGCGAATGCCCCGAAGGACCCGGTGGTCGAGTGCGCGACGGTCATCTCGGCCAGCGCCCCCATCAGCATCACGGCGATCAGGCCACCGATTGCATAGCTCAGCAGGACGCTGGGCCCGGCGAAAGATATTGCGAACTTGCTTCCGAGGAAGAGCCCGGTGCCGATCGCACCGCCCAGCGCGATCATGGTCAGCTGAGGACTGGTGAGTTCGCGTTTGAGTCCGCTCTCACGGTTCTTAATCAGGTCGAAGCTCTGTGACATCGTTGTCTCCTTTGCTCGAAACTTCTCGGGTGTTGTGCGTCAGGGCTAGCGCTCCGGAATGACCGCGATGCCTTGGATCTCGATGAGGGCTTCCTTCTGCCAAAGCCGCGTGACGCCGATTCCGGCCATGGCGGGATACTCGGATCCGGCCATTTCGCGCCAGATCCGTCCGATCTCGCGGCCGTTGGCCATGTAGTCGTCCACGTCGGTGAGGTAGATGGTCACACTGACCAGGTCCTCGGGTAGTCCGCCGGCCTCGCGCAGGGTGGTCAGCACATTGGAAAACGCCTGACTGAACTGTTCTACGATCCCGCCGGGAACGATGTTCATGTCCTTGTCCAGGGCGGTCTGCCCGCCCAGGAACAAGGTGTTTCCGGCGAGCATTCCGTGCGCAAAGCCTGACGGCTTCGGGAGCGACCCGGGATTGACGGTCTTGTGGCTCATGTTGTTCCTCCTCTTGATGGCGGCTGCGACATGTTCAAAAAAACCCCTGTGCAGATCATTCCCCGCCGTGCTACGTTGAGCATATGTGACGATCGTAAAAATGTCGACACATCAGAACGAGTGCAGGAATTGCCGGGAAACGAAGGGACATAACGCATGAAGCTGGCCACCTTGCGGACAGCCGACGGGGGCACGACGGCGGCGCTCGCCACGGGCGGGAACAGTTACGTTCCGCTGCCGGCCAACGACGTCGGAGCCCTTCTCGCCGTCACGGACTGGCGCGCGATCGTGGCAGCCGCCTTCGCTGCAGCCTCCGGATCAGGTACCGTTTCCGCACCTCCCAGCGAGCTGGCCCCGCTGCTGCCACGCGCCGGGAAGGTCATCTGTTGCGGGCTGAACTACGCAGACCACATCCAGGAAATGGGCCGCGAGTTGCCGGAGTACCCCACGCTCTTCTCGAAGTACGCGGACACCCTGATCGGTCCGGCTGACACCATCCATGTCCACGGCAGCGCGAAGGTCGACTGGGAAGCCGAGCTGGCCGTCGTCGTCGGCTCCGAGCTGTTCCGCGCGGACGAAGACGAAGCGCGAAAGGCTATCGCGGGGTACACGGTGGCCAACGACGTTTCCATGCGCGATTGGCAGAACCGGACCCTCCAGTGGTTCCAGGGCAAGGCGTTCGACGGCACCACACCGGTGGGGCCGGTCATGGTGACCGCGGACGAGATCGACGGCGATTTCGAGGTCCGCGGTTATGTCAACGGCAAGCTGGTGCAGTCCGGGAACACGGGGACGCTGGTGTTCAGCCCGGCGCAACTCCTGTCCTACATCTCCCAGTTCACAGTCCTGCGTCCAGGAGACCTGGTCCTCACCGGGACCCCGGGCGGAGTAGGCATGGGCATGACTCCCCCGCGTTTCCTGAACGACGGCGACATCCTCACCACCGAGATCATTGGCATCGGCCGCTTGGAAAACAGCATCCGGATCCATACAGCGGCCTCATCCAAGACAACCACAACATCCACAAGCACTTCCAAGGAGTGAGCATCATGAGCGAAACCGCCACCGAGTACCGTACCGAAGGCGACAACTCCATCTACGCCCAGCCCGATGGCAAAGTAGTGCCCGTCGTCACCCGCGCCGGGGAAGAGGACACCAATACCGCCCAGTCCGGCGACTGCGTCCGCGTCTCCGGCGTCAGCATCCAGCACACCCCGGCCACCAAGATCTGGTTCGGGCAGGTCTCCAATGTTCCCGGCTACCGCTCCCTGCCGCACCACCACGGCGAAGCGGAAACCGGCGGCTACGTGCTCCGCGGCCACGGCCGCATCTACTTCGGTGAGGACTACTCCGAGTTCCTGGACATGAAGACCGGCGACTGGGTATTCGTCCCGCCCTTCATGCCGCATGTCGAGGCCAACATGTCCGTCACCGAAGAACTGGTGTGGCTGACCGCGCGCACCCCGGAGAACCTCGTGGTCAACCTCGAAGACGTTGCCGACGACACCCTCGCAGACTTCCGCAGGGCCTGATGGACATGTCCACTGGAATCCTGACCTCGGAGACATTCCTCAACGCCATCGAGCTGACTGCCGTCCCGGCCCGGATCCACGACGAAGCCTACGAAGCCACCTCGCAGTACGTTCCGTGGCCCAAGGCCTACGGTGGAGACATGGTGGCCCAGGCGGCGGCAGCGATGATGCGCTCGGTCGACGCCGACCGTTCGCTGCATTCGATGCACAGCTACTTCATGCGCCCCGTGGAGATCGGGGCCACGGTCCGCTACGAGGTTGAACGCCTCCGCGACGGCCGTGGATACTCGACCCGCAGCGTGCGGGGCTACCAGAACGGCAAGACCGTGTACGCGGCGATGGGTTCGTTCCAGGTGCCCGAAGACGGCCCGGAGTTCCAGCCCGGGGCGCCATCCGCCGTCGAACCCGAGTCCCTCCGCAGCGCCGCCGAGGTGCTGCAGGGGGTCGAGGGGCCTGCCGCCGAATACTGGTCCTCGAAGCGAAGCTTCGACATGCGGCATATTCCCGGTCCGGTATATCTCCAGGTGGAAGGCGAATCCCTGCCGTATCAGGCCATCTGGGTGAAAGCCTTCGAGCAACTGCCCGACGCCGGTGACGAACACGCCACCGCCGATCTGCACCGGGCAGCACTGGCCTACGTCTGCGACTACACCATCCTTGAGCCCCTGCTCCGGGTGAACGGGTTGCACTGGTCCAGCCCAGGGCTCGCCACGGCCAGCCTCGACCATTCCATGTGGTTCCACCGCGACGGCCGCGCCGACGACTGGGTCCTCTACGCCCAGGAAGCCGTGTCCGGCCAGAGCAACCGCGGATTGGCCATGGGCCGCTTCTTCGACAGGCAAGGACGCCTGCTGGCAACGGTGGCCCAAGAGGGCATGATCCGCGCCGGTTCCTGAACACCTTCGACTTATCCGCCGTATTACTGAAAGGAGTGGCCATGACAATGTTGAGATCAGCCCACGTGGACACCTTCACCCGCGACCATCTGCCACCGGCCAGCGCATGGCCCATCCTCGAATTCACGCTGCCGGAACTGCAGTACCCGGCGATGCTCAACGCAGCAGCGGTACTCATCGACGACGCTGTCGCAACCCACGGTGCCGGAAAGCCCGCCCTGCGAACCCCCGACGGCGCGGTCTGGACTTACGGTGAACTGCAGCAACGCGCCAACCAGGTCGCCCAGGTCCTCACCGAGGACTTCGGAGTGGTGCCCGGCAACCGCGTCATGCTGCGCGGGCCGAACAATCCCTGGATTGTCGCGGCCTGGCTTGGCGTGCTCAAAGCCGGAGCCGTCGTTGTCACCACCATGCCGATGCTGCGTTCCAGCGAGGTCGGCACGCTTATCAGCCTCACGCGTCCCGCCGTGGCCATCTCGGACCACCGGTTCATGGACGAACTGCTCGCTGCGGCAGGACAGGACACCGTTGTCCTCTCCTACGGATCCGACGACGCCGGCGACCTCACGTCCCGCGCCGCTGGCAAGAGCGGCGAGTTCACAGCGGTGCCCACCTCAGCCGACGACGTCGCGCTGCTCGGCCCGACGTCGGGCACCACGGGAACGCCCAAGATCACCATGCATTTCCACCGGGATATCCTCGCGAACGCCGACACTTTCGCCCGCCATATTCTGCAGCCAACCGCCGACGACGTGTTTGCCGGCTCACCGCCCCTCGCCTTCACGTTCGGCCTCGGCGGGCTGGTGGTTTTCCCGCTGCGTTTCGGCGCGTCCTCGTTATTGACGGAACGGGCCACCCCGGTTGAGCTTGCCGAGAGTGCTGCCGCGGCCGGGGCCACGATCCTGTTCACCGCGCCCACTGCATACCGCGCCATCCTCAAGGAAGGCCGCGGCTCCTTGCTCCGCGAGCTGCGAGTGGCGGTCTCGGCGGGCGAGCATTTGCCCAAGGAAACGTGGGAGGCAGTCCGGGAGGCTACAGGCCTGAGGCTCGTCAACGGTATCGGAGCCACCGAGCTCTTGCACGTGTTCATCTCCGCGTCCGGGGAGGACATCCGGCCCGGAACCACCGGCCGGGCCGTGCCAGGGTACAGGGCAGCGATCCTCGACGACGAGGGCCTGGAGCTCGAAGCCGGGCAGCTTGGCCGACTCGCCGTCATCGGCCCCACCGGGTGCCGCTACCTGGACGACCCGCGGCAATCGAACTATGTGGTCAACGGCTGGAACGTCACAGGCGATACGTTCACGAAAGACGAGGACGGGTACTTCACATATCAGGCCCGCTCGGACAACATGATCGTTTCCTCCGGATACAACATCGGCGCGCCCGAGGTGGAAACGGCCATCGACCTGCACCCCGACGTGGTGGAGAACGCCGTCATCGGCCGCCCCGACGAAGCACGCGGCAGCGTCGTCTGCGCATTCATCGTCCTGCGCGAAGGCGTGACAGGCGATGACGCGAAGCGCAAGGAAATCCAGGACTTCGTGAAACAGGCGATCGCCCCCTACAAGTACCCGCGGGACATCCGGTTCGTTGACGAACTTCCCCGCAACCCCAGCGGCAAGCTGCAGCATTTCAAGCTGCGCGACCGTATCAACATCGACCCCCAACAGCTTGCCGGCGCAGGCCTGGGCCAGGCCGGAGAAGGAGCAAAAGCATGAAAATCGCAATCGTGGGAGGCGGCCCCGGCGGCCTGTACTTCGCGGCATTGATGAAGCAACTCGACCCGTCGCACAAGATCACCCTCTGGGAACGCAACGCCGCCAGCGACACTTTCGGTTTCGGCGTCGTATTTTCCGATGAGACGCTCGGCGGCATCGGCAACGCCGACGCAGTCGTGGCCGAGTACATGAGCCGGCGCTTCGCACGCTGGTCCGATATCGACATCCACTTCGGCGGGGAAACGGTGACGGTGGGCGGCCAGGGCTTTGCGGCCATGAGCCGCAAGGAACTCCTGGAACTGCTTCAGCGCCGCTGCGCCGAGCTCGGCGTCGACCTGCGTTTCCAGACCGTTGCGCCGCCGGTGGAGGAGCTTGAGGCCAACTATGACCTGGTCCTCGCAGCAGACGGAATCAACTCGCAGATCCGCGCCAAATACGCGGGCTCCTTCATGCCGAGCCTTGACCTGCGGCCCAACAAGTTCATGTGGCTCGGCACGGACCAGGTGTTCGAGGCGTTCAAGTTCTTCGTCAAGGAGACCGAGTGGGGGGTCATGCAGATCCATGGCTACCCGTACTCCGACGAAGGATCCACATTCATTGTCGAAATGCACGAGGACGTGTGGCGGGCTGCCGGGTTCGACGAGACCGCGGCCGACGTCTTCCCGCCCGGCGTCTCCGACGAAAAGGCCATCGGGAAAATCCGTTCGATCTTCGCCAAGGAACTCGATGGCTACGAGATCCTCTCCAACAACTCCAAGTGGCTCAACTTCACCACTGTGCGCAATCAAAGCTGGCGCCACGGCAACGTGGTGTTGCTCGGAGACGCTGCGCACACCGCACACTTTTCCATCGGCTCCGGAACCAAGCTGGCCATGGAGGACTCCCTGGCACTGGCCGCGTGCCTGCACGAGCACTCGGACGTGGAATCCGCACTGTCTGCCTATGAAACCGAGCGGCGTCCCGTCGTGGCCTCCACCCAGCGCGCTGCCCAGGCTTCGCTGGAATGGTTCGAGCGGATCGCCCAATACAAAGAGCAGGATCCGACGCAGTTCGCTTTCAACCTCCTCACGCGCAGCCGTCGCATCACCCAGGAGAACCTGCGCCTGCGCGACCCGGAATTCGCCGACGCCGTCGACCGCAACTTCGCCCAATCCCAAGGGCTGGCAGAGACCGCCCCGGCCATGTTCCAACCGTTCCGTATCGGCGGACTCGAGGTGAAAAACCGCATCGTCGTCTCCCCCATGGACATGTACTCCGCGGTCGACGGGATCCCCGGTGACTTCCACAAAGTCCACCTCGGCTCCAAGGCACTTGGCGGCGCCGGCCTTGTCATGACCGAGATGGTGTGTGTTTCCGAGACCGGGCGGATCACCCCCGGCTGCACCGGCCTGTACACGGACGGCCAACGGGACAGCTGGAAGGAAATCGTGGACTTCGTCCACGCCAACTCGACGGCGAAGATCGGCGCACAACTTGGGCACTCCGGCCGCAAGGGCTCCACCCGGCTGATGTGGGAAGGCATCGACGAGCCTCTCGAGTCCGGCAACTGGGACGTCGTCGGACCGTCGGCGCTGTCCTACGGTCCGGACAACCAGACGCCCGCGGAACTCGACAGTGCAGGCATGGGCGCCATCACGGCGCAGTTCGCGGATGCTGCCCGTCGAGCGAATGAAGCAGGTTTCGACCTCCTCGAGCTCCATGCCGCGCACGGCTACCTGCTTTCCTCGTTCCTCTCGCCGGTGTCCAACCGCCGCACGGACGAATACGGCGGCAGCTTGGAGAACCGGCTGCGGTTCCCCTTGGAAGTGTTCGACGCCGTCCGCGCGGCCTGGCCTGCCAGCAAGCCTTTGACGGTACGCATCTCCGCGACGGACTGGATCGAAGGCGGCAACACCTCGGATGACTCACTGGACATCGCGCGGGCATTCGTGGTCCGCGGCGCCGCGGGGATCGACGTCTCCACTGGCCAGGTCGCCAAAGAAGAACAGCCGGCCTTCGGCCGCAGCTACCAGACGCCTTTCGCCGACCGCATCCGGCAGGAAGTTGCCGCGCCGGCCGGAGCTGCCGTCATCGCCGTCGGCGCCATCTCCAGCTACGACGACGTCAATTCCATCCTCCTTGCGGGACGGGCAGACCTCGTGGCCCTGGGCCGGACGCACCTGTTCGACCCCCAGTGGACACTCCACGCCGCAGCCGAGCAGGAATACCAGGGCCCCGGCGCGCAGTGGGTGCCGCAGTTCCGGGCGGGCCGACGCAAACCGCCGAGCTCCCGCACCGACGCCGTGCGCCCCCGGCTGTCCCTCTTGAAAGAGCCCGCGTCCGACGCCGACAACACGCACCTGCGCTGGACCGCGACATCAGTCTCCGCGCCCGCGCTGGCCAACTAGGCTGAACCGCATGGCTATCATCCATCGAGCAACCCTAAGTCCCAGCAAACTTGAACTCATCGAAAAGTATCTGCGCGTCCAGCCGTGGTTCACCAAAGACGGGTCCGCACCGACCGAGCTGCTCGGCGCGTACCGCTTCGATGATCCGGACGGCGAAGTCGGCCTCGAGACCCATCTGGTCTCCCGCGGCGGCAAGCTCTATCAGGTTCCCCTGAGCTACCGGGGTTCGGAATTGGCTGGTGCCGGGGACTCGCTTCTTGGCACCATGGAACACTCCGTTTTGGGCAAGAGGTGGGTGCACGACGCCTGCGCCGATCCCGTCTACGTCACTGCCCTCGCCACCGCCATCCTCACGGGACAGCGGGAAGCCGAACAGTTCGTGGAAGTGGACGGCGCCCTGGAGCCACGCACGAGTTCCGTCGAGGTCAAGGGCAGCGGAACGCCTGGAAGCAAAGTCCCCGCACTGAGCCCAACGGCTCCGATCACTCAGGACGCCGTCACGAGCATCGACGGCGGTGAGCTCACACTGTTGGTCAATCGCGTCCTGGATCTGGCGACGCCTGGCTCGGATGATTCTGCTGCCCTGAGTGGCACGTGGGCCGGGCAGGAAGCGCCGGTTCTGCTGGCGTCCCTCTCGCAGGCCTAAAGGACTACTCCCCCGGACGCGGCCGCCACACCACAACTGCCTGTGACCGCGCCCGGGGGCGCTGCCCGCGGGCGAGGCTGACGACGTCGCCCGCCGCTCCGGCCGCAAAAACGCGGGCCTCCATCGGGCTCCGCCGGCGTTGCAATTCCTCGCTCAACTCGGCCAGACGGAACTGCAGCGCGGCCACCTGGTTTTCGAGCTCGAGGATGCGCTTGATTCCCTCGAGGGACACGCCCTCCTGGGAGAGTCGCTGGACCTCGCGCAAGCGGTCGATGTCGCGTTGGGAGTAACGCCGGGACTTGCCCGGCGCACGGCTCGGCGACACGATGCCGAGGCGGTCGTACTGGCGCAGGGTCTGCGGGTGCATTTCAGCCAGTTCGGCCGCGACGGAGATGACGAAGATCGGCTGGTTGATGTCGATGCCCATGCCTACGTCCCTCCCGTGTCTTCTTCCGCTACAAACGGGCCTTGGCGGCCAGGTCGTGACGAGGATCGGCGTCGGCGGTGGCTGCGGCGAATGCCTTGACGGCCTCCTCGGCCTGTTTGTTGAGGTTCTGCGGGACGGAGACGTCGATCGTCACCAGCAGATCGCCGGCGCCCTTCGATGTCTTGACACCGCGGCCCTTAACCCGGAGCGTGCGCCCGGAAGGCGTGCCGGCCGGGACGCGGACGGTGACGGTGTCGCCGTCGAGCGTTGGCACGTGGATGTTGGAACCCAAGGCGGCCTCCGCGAAAGTGACCGGCACATGGATGCGAATGTTGTCGCCGTCGCGGTTGAAGAAATCGTGGGGCTTGACGTTCACCGTGATGATGAGGTCCCCGTTGCCGGCGGCACCCGGGTTTCCCTTGCCGCGCTGGCGGACCTTCTGGCCGTCCCTGATACCCGCGGGAATCTTCACGTCGATGACGTTGCCGTTGCTTTCGCGCAGGCTTACCGTGGTGCCGTGAATGGAGCCGGCAAAGGAAATTGAGGTCGACGCCGTGCGGTCGCTGCCCTTTTGGGGGGCGCGCTGGAAACCGGTTTGTCCACCGCCGAAGCCGCCGCCGAAGAGGTCAGCGAACTCGGGCGGGATACCGCCGGCCCCTGCAGGCTGGCGTGCGCCGCCGCCGAAAAGGCCGCCGAACAGGTCCTCGAAGCCGCCATTGGCCGGCCCGCCGCGAGCTGCGCCCGGTGCGAAGCGTGCCCCGCCCATGGCGCGAATGGCATCGTACTGCTGGCGCTCCTCGGCATCCGAGAGTACCGAATAGGCCTCCGAGATGTCCTTGAACTTCTTTTCCGCAGTAGCATCCCCGGAATTGGTGTCCGGATGGTACTTCCGCGCAAGCTTGCGGTACGCCTTCTTAATATCAGCGTCAGAGGCGTCCTTGGCGACACCAAGGATGGCGTAAAAATCCTTCTCAACCCAGTCCTGGCTGGCCACTCGGCTTCTCTCTTTCGTTTCTGGTTAAGTTTGCGCTCCGCTGGATAGGGGGCCGTGCCCGCTTCGCGGTGCCCGCCACGCCGCGGCCCCCTATCCAGCTGCGCTGCGCTTATCCCACCTTAGGTGAGACGACCGCCTGAGCGGAGCGAGGCAAGGGGCCCGGGAGTGGCATCGGGCCTGCCGAAGCCGGGTGGCCAAGGATCGCAGATCCTAGGCCACCCGGCGAAGGGGCGGGGCCCCTTGTCTCGTTTCGCGGTGCTGCCCCCTCATCCGCGAAGGTGCGGTGAGCACACACCTAACGCAATGAGTACAACTAGGCCGGCACAGCCACAATCACCTGGGCCGCGCGCAGCACGCGGTCGCCGGACCGGTAGCCGGAGCGCAGCACTTGGCTGACAGTGTCTACTTCGATGTCCCCGCCCGGCTGCTGGATGAGGGCTTCGTGGATCGTGGGGTCGAATTCGACTCCGGTTTCCGCGATGCGCTCCAAGCCGTACGTCTTCAGCGCGTTCTCCAGCTTGGCGGCGATCGCGGCGAACGGGCCGTCCACGAGGTCGCCGTGCTGGCGGGCGGCGTCGACGTCGTCCAGCACCGGCAGCAGGGAGTTCAGGACGCCGATGACGGCCATTTCCCCTGCCACGGCGCGGTCGCGTTCGACGCGCTTGCGGTAGTTGACGTACTCAGCCTGCAGGCGCAGGAGGTCGTTGCGGAGTTCCGCGGCCTCTGCTTCTGCAGCGGCACCGGGGGCTACCGACTCTTCAGCCGGAACCTCCATGCCGTTGAGGATTTCCTCAGCCTGGGACAAGGCGTCGCCCTCGGCGGCAGCGGCGTTGGAATCAGCTGCCGATCCTTGCGGGTGGCGGGCGGCCCCGGTCTCCGGGTCAACCTTGCGGTTGTCTCGGATAACCGGCTTCTGCTGACCGGCTCCTTCACGCTCGTCGTGCTTGCCCTCGTTGTTGGAAGGTGGGTGCTCTGCGTCGTTGCCGTGGTGAGGCATGCTTACTTCTTTTCGTCTTCGTCGATGATCTCGGCGTCGACGATGTCCTCATCGCCGGAGGCAGAACCCGACTTGGCACCGGCGGGAGCGCCTTCAGCACCAGCGGCGCTGCTTGCGCCGTCCGGGGAACCGGCGTGCGAGTAGATCGCTTCGCCGAGCTTCGACTGCGACTGCTGCAGCTTCTCGAAAGCGGTCTTCACTGCTGCGTCGTCGGTGCCTTCGAGGGCCTTCTTGAGGGCGTCGACGTCGGCCTTGACCTCGGTCTTGACCTCTTCAGGCAGCTTGTCGTCGTTTTCGGCGATGAGCTTGTCGACGGAGTAGGCGAGCTGCTCGGCAGTGTTGCGGGTGTCGGTAGCCTCGCGGCGGGCCTTGTCCTCGGCTGCGTGCTCCTCGGCTTCGCGGACCATGCGGTCGATGTCTTCCTTGGACAGCGCGGTGCCGCCGGTGATGGTCATCGACTGCTCCTTGCCGGTGCCCTTGTCCTTGGCGGAGACGTGGACAATGCCGTTGGCGTCGATGTCGAAGGTGACCTCGACCTGGGGGACGCCGCGCGGTGCCGGAGCGATGCCGGTCAGTTCGAACGTGCCCAGCGGCTTGTTGTCGCGGGTGAATTCACGCTCGCCCTGGAAGACCTGGATGGCTACGGACGGCTGGTTGTCGTCAGCGGTGGTGAAGGTCTCGGAACGCTTGGTGGGGATGGCCGTGTTGCGCTCGATCAGGTGCGTCATGACGCCGCCCTTGGTTTCGATACCGAGGGACAACGGGGTGACATCGATCAGGAGAACGTCCTTGCGCTCACCCTTCAGCACACCGGCCTGGAGGGCTGCGCCAACGGCAACAACTTCGTCCGGGTTGACGCCCTTGTTGGGCTCCTTGCCTCCGGCAAGTTCCTTGACGAGGTCGTAGACGGCGGGCATGCGGGTGGAACCGCCCACCAGCACGATGTGGTCGATCTCAGAGAGCTTGATGCCGGTCTCGGCGATGACGTCGTGGAACGGCTTCTTGGTGCGCTCGAGCAGGTCCTTGGTGAGGTCCTGGAACTTGGCGCGGGTCAGCTGCTCGTCCAGGTGGACCGGGCCGTCGGGGGTGACGGAGAGGTACTGGAGGGAGACGTTGGTGCTGGTGGAGGAAGAGAGTTCCTTCTTGGCCTGCTCCGAAGCCTCGCGCAGACGCTGCAGGGCGATCTTGTCCTTGGAGAGGTCGATCCCCTTGACCTTGAGCTGGTTCAACAGGTAGTCAACAACGCGCTGGTCCCAGTCGTCGCCGCCGAGGCGGTTGTCGCCGGCGGTTGCGCGGACCTGAATGGTGGAGAAGCCGTCTTCGTCCTTGCCCACTTCCAGCAGGGAGACGTCGAACGTTCCGCCGCCGAGGTCGAAGACCAGGATGAGTTCGTCTTCCTTGCCCTTGTCCAGGCCGTAGGCAAGTGCAGCGGCGGTGGGCTCGTTGACAATGCGGAGAACGTTCATGCCGGCGATTTCGCCGGCTTCCTTGGTGGCCTGGCGCTCGGCGTCGTTGAAGTAGGCCGGGACGGTGATGACGGCGTCGGTGACCTTTTCGCCGAGGTAGCTCTCGGCGTCGTTCTTCAGCTTCATGAGGATACGCGCGGAGATTTCCTGCGGCGTGTACTTCTTGTCGTCAATGGCGACGGACCAGTCGGTGCCCATGTGGCGCTTCACGGAAGCGATGGTGCGGTCGATGTTGTTGACGGCCTGGCGCTTGGCAATTTCGCCAACCAGGACTTCACCGGACTTGGAGAATGCAACGACCGACGGCGTGGTGCGGCCACCCTCGGCGTTGGCAATGACGGTGGGCTCGCCACCTTCGAGAACAGAGACGACGGAGTTAGTGGTTCCGAGGTCGATACCTACAGCGCGTGACATATGTTGCTTCCTTTCAATGGCCGACGATCGAGATTTCACCCGATTCCGATACCCACGGAGGGCTTGGAGGGCGGGGAGCACTCAACCTTCGGCTAGTTGAGCGTTCTGCACTCAACTGTACTCAGCCCTCATTCAATGTCAACTCAAAGTTGAGTCGAGTGCGCTCAACTTTGCGGCCGGCGTCGAACTCGTGGGAACGGTGCCCGTTCACCGGAAGGCTCCGACGACCCCGCAGCGTTCCGGCGACCCTGGCGTCCGGCGTCAGGCGTCAGGCGTCAGGCATCGGGCGGGATCGGCTTGTAGACCCACGCCACCAGCACCACGGAGATGATCATCAGGAGGAACCACGAGCCAAGCTTGTCCGGGGACACCAAATGCCAGCCATCCAGCTGGCTCGGATACAGCCAAGCGTGCGACCAGGTGGCGATGTTCTCGGCAATCCAGATGAAGAGCGCCACCAGCAGGAATGCCAGGACCAGCGGCATCCGGAGTCGACGTCGAAACACCCGGAAGTACATGACGCACCGGCCATAGATCACGACGACGGCGGCCAGCAGGACCCAGCGGGCGTCAACGGTGTAGTGGTGCGAAAAGAAGTTAACATAGATGGCTGCAGCGAGGACCGCAGTAATCCAACGCCGCGGATACCTGGCGAAGCGCAGGTCGAAAACCCGGTAAACCCGCACCATGTACGAGCCAACCGCTGCGTACATGAAGCCGCTGAATAGCGGAACGGCGCCGACGCGGAGGACACCCTCGGCTTCATAGGACCACGAGCCTACGTCGGTCTTGAACAGCTCCATGACCGTTCCCACCATGTGGAAGAGCACGATGACCCTGAGCTCGCGCAAGGTTTCCAGCCTCGTGGCCACCATCAGGATTTGGATCACGACGGCGGCGATCGTCAGGAAATCGTTCCTCGCGAGGCCTGCGTTGGCCGGATACCAGAGGTGGGCAGCGAAAATGACCGCAAGGAGCGAAGCGCCGAAGATGCACGCCCACGCCTGCTTGAGGCCGAAGACGGTGAACTCAGTGAGCCTGGATCGAAGCCCTTGGACCGGGGCACTCCCCAGGAAGCGGCTCGCGCTCCCGTCGATAAGTTCCTCTACCGCGGTGAGCTCACGCATCGGCGCCCTACTCGCCCGGTCCGAGCTCGCCCGGTCCAAGTCGGCCAAGGTAGTAGTTCTTCGGCCAATGCCTGACTTTTTCCGGCAGCCTTGGATAAGCCGCCGCCAGGAGTCGCATGGTGCCATCGAAGCTACGCCGATGCCGGGCGTTCCAAGGAAGTCCGAAACCCGCACGAAGCTCCTCCGGCAGCAGGCCCGCGGTAAGCAGCCGGACCAACGGCATGCTCAACCGCATCAAGAACGGCCCACCCGCGGGGTACAGGAGCTCGTGAGCCAGCCTCAACGCAGCTGCATCCGGTTCAAGGTTCCGCAAGGATTCGTCCCAATAGCTCGCGAAGGCCGAGCGGTCGGCAGGCCAGAGCTCGGCGGGAAGCTGCAAGGCTGTCCCGATCCGCGCATACTCACGGTAGACCCGGTCGGCCGTGTCGTCGTCGAGGGTTCCATGGACCTTTTCGTAAACGGTGACGGCGGTGTCATAGAGGGTCGCCACTACCCAGAGCTGGGATTGCGCGTCAAAGGCGTTGTATCCCGTCGACCCGTCGTCCGCCATCCGGCGAACAGGGGCGTGCGCACGATTCACAGCCCGGCGCACCGCGGCCAATTGCTCGTCCGAGCCGTAGACCACAGCGTAGACGTACGTCATGGTGGCGCGCAGCCGGTCCAGTGGCCGCTCGGCGAAATTGCTGTGTTCGGCGACGCCGTGACCGACCGCGGGATTGGCGATCTGCATCAGGATGGCGCGTCCTGCTCCGGCGAGCAAAACGCCCTCCGCGCCGATGTCAGCAAGTCCGCGAGCCATGCAGTTTACTGTACCTTCGCGCATCGTCTTTCATGCACGGTTGCGCGGGCGCTACAGCCCTACGATTCCGCGCAGCACCTCGAGCTGGTGCTCAAACAACTCGTCGCGCGCGGCGAAAGTGTCGGCCCCATATTGGCCGAATACCTCGAAGCTGACCGCCCCGAAGACCGACGTCCACACCAGCACGCCCCTGGCCAACGCAGGCTCGGGAACGGCCACGCCCAGCTCGGCCCGGACGGCCGCCAAGTCCGCGGCAAGAGCGGGAGGAACGACGACGGCGGGCGCAACTTCGGCGGCCAAGGCACCTGCGCGGTAGGCGGCGTCGAAGATCCCCACCATCCGGTAGATCACCCGCGTTCCGGGTTCGGTGGTGCGCTCGGCGGGCGCTTGGTATCCGGGCACCGGGCTGCCGAACAAGAGGGCATACCTTGCCGGCTCGCGCAGGGCCCACTGACGAACAGCCCGCCCAAGCGCCAGGAACCTACCACGGTAGTCGTCCCCCGGGAGGGCGTCGACGGCGGCATCAACTTCGTCGCCCAGCTCGCCGTAAGCGTCAATCAGCAGGAGGGTCAGCAGTTCGTCGCGGCTCTCAACATAGCGGTACACAGCGGAGGACACCACGCCGAGATCGCGCGCAACAGCCCTCAGGGACAAACCTGCGGCGCCATGCAAGGCAAGGTGCCGACGACCCAGCCGGATGATGTCCGCTACGGTCTGGGCCCGGGCCCGCTCGCGGGGCGTCGATTGTTTGGCCGCTGCGGCTAAAGGGAGGTCCATGCATCCAGCATGCCACAAAAGAGAGCACTGGCAACAAATGTGAGCAGTGCTCTTGACAGGAGATTAGAAAAGGCTCAATCTGAATTCAGAGAGCACTGCTCTCGAACGAGGTTTACAACCCGAGAACTTGATCCCGAGCCAGAAAGCGAGCAGTGCCATGTATGTCGTCACAGGAGCAGGCCCCGTCGGATGGACCATTGCCGAGCAACTCGCGGACCGCGGAGAACAGGTGCGCGTCCTGACACGCTCAGGCAGCGGCCCGGACCACCCTCTGGTCGAAAAGCTCCGCGTGGATGTCTCCGACCCGGCCAAGTTGGCCGAAGCCTTCGATGGCGCCGCGGCCGTCTTTCACTGCATCCACGGTTCTGCCTACCGGGCCAAAGCCTGGGCGGCCGAGCTTCCTGGGGCAGAGCGAGTGGTGATGGACGCCGCTGTGGCGGCGGGCGCCGTCGTCGTCTTCCCCGAGAGCCTTTACTCCTACAGCCAGCCGGACAAGACCATCACTGAAAGCAGCCCGCGCGAAGCGGCCGGTGGCAAGCGCGGGATCCGCTCCGCCCTGCTGAAGGCCCGGCAGGCCCACCCGGCGAACACCGTCAGCGTGGTGTCGGGCGATTTCTTCGGGCCACGTGCCCGCATGGCGCACGCCGGAGAGCGCATGGTCCCCCTGATCCTCACAGGCAAGACGGTCCAGGTTCTCGGAAGCGCCGGGCAGCCGCACTCGTTCACCTACGTCCCGGATCTCGCCGCGGCAATGATCGCCGCAGCCCAAAACCCCGGACTCTGGAACTCGGTGCTGCACGCCCCCACGGGACCGGCCATGACGATGCGGGAAATTGCGGGAACCTTCGCACACTCGGCCGGCGTCCCCGAACCAAAGCTGAGTGTCGTTCCAGGCTGGCTGATCCGGACACTCGGCCTGTTTTCAACCGACATGCGGGAGCTGGCCGAAATGCTGTACCAGTTCGAACGGCCATTCGTCATGGACTCCACCGCCAGCCAAGCCAAGCTCGGGCTGGAAACGACGCCACTTCCGGACGCGATGGCGGCGACAGTGGCCTGGTGGCGGGATCAGCAAGCCGTGGCTGCCCGCTGAGCCCCATTCGGCGCGTGATGTCACGCCAAACAGCCAACCATCGAATGGAGTTACGCCTGAACCCGGGTGACTCGTGGACCAATGCGGGAGTAACGTAGAGCACAACGGCTAGCTGGACCACTTTGTGGACTGGAGTGTCACCGTGGGTGTCGTACGATCGTCCCTGACCGAGCTCCTCGGGATACTTTCCGACGCCGTCTCACCAGTGCGCGTCCGCTTCGATGATGGTTCCGAACCACCCACAGGCCAATCCACCGATGCTCCTGTCACGGTCCATGCGGTCGCCATGAACAGGGTGGGCCGTTCCCGGCGGGAGGGGCCGCTGCTGGACCTTGAGCTAAAGGTGGCCGTTGAATGCCATGGTCCCACGCAGCTGGACAACATGGAGAAACTCTTGGTTGCCATCGAGCAAAACACCGAATATTCCGTGGTCTCCAGTGGAGAATTCCAGCCGGACGAGTACGACGCCGGCATCCGCCAAGGCCTCGGTTTCCTGGTCCGCGTCCCCATCGGCATAAGCCTCGACGAGCCTTCCGACCCTCCGGTCGCTGAACCTTTGCTTGCCGCCACCGCGGTGGCCCGCCTCATCCACGGCAGGTTGGTCGACGTCCACAACAAGGGCATCCCCGAGGCGTATATCCGCCCACATTCGTCCGGAACCGCCGTCGTGAGCGATCCCACCGGCCATTTCGAGGTCCCGGCCTCGGCGGACGATCTCCAGCATTTTGTCGTGGCAGTCCGCGGCACTGAACGTGAAGTATCGGCCAATACGAGCAGCCTGCCGGTCATCATCCGATGGGAATGAGGGAGAACAGGCACCGGACATGAAATGATCAACCATGCGTCCGATGCAGCACTCCAGCAAACTACAGAACGTCCGTTATGAGCTCCGCGGGCCCATCCTCCAAGCGGCCAGGACCATGGAGGCCGAAGGGCACCGGATCCTCAAGATGAATCTTGGGGACACCGCACCGTTCGGACTGGAAGCTCCGGAGTCCGTCGTGGTGGACATGATCCACCACCTCCGCGGTGCCCAAGGGTACAGCGATTCCAAAGGCATCTTCACGGCGCGGACAGCGATTTCGCAGTACTACCAGACAAAGAACCTGATGAATATCGGCGTCGAGGATATCTTCATCGGGAACGGAGTCAGTGAACTGATTTCCATGACGCTGCAGGCCTTCCTGGAAAACGGCGACGAGGTCCTCATCCCCGCGCCGGACTATCCGCTGTGGACGGCCACAGTAACCCTCACGGGCGGCAACCCGGTGCACTATCTCTGCGACGAGAGCCAGAATTGGTGGCCGGACATGTCCGACGTCGAAGCCAAGATCACCAAGCGCACCAAGGCCATCGTCATCATCAACCCGAACAACCCCACGGGCGCGGTATATCCCCGCCACATCCTGGAGCAGTTCGCGGCACTGGCCCGCAAGCATGATCTTGTCCTCTTCTCGGACGAGATTTACGAGAAGATCCGCTACGAGGACGCCCAGCACATCCACATGGCCTCCGTGGCAGACGACATCTGTATTCTGACCTTCAGCGGCCTCTCCAAGGCTTACCGCATGCCCGGTTACCGTGCCGGCTGGGTCGCTTTGACCGGCCCGCACGCGGCAACCGCCGAATACCGTGAAGCATTGGAGCTGTTGGCGTCCCTGCGGTTGTGCTCCAACGTTCCGGCGCAGCACGCCATCCAGACCTGCCTGGGCGGCTACCAGAGCATCGAGGAACTCATCAGGCCGGGTGGCCGGCTCCGCGAACAACGGGATCTGGCCTTGAAGCTCCTGACTGCGATCCCCGGAGTCAGTTGCGTTCCCGCAGCCGGGGCAATGTATTTGTTCCCGCGGCTGGACCCCGATGTCTACCCGATTGAGAGCGACGAGAAATTTGTCCTCGATCTCCTACAGGACCAGAAAATCCTTGTCTCTCACGGCTCGGCCTTCAACTGGCCAGCCCCGGACCATTTCCGCTTCGTCATCCTGCCGTCCGTCCGCGAGATCGAGGAGGCCGTGCGCAGGATCGCCACGTTCCTGGCGGCCTACCGGAACCGGCCCCAGGAGTAAGGCCACGCCAAGTTCCGCCCGCTTTCCACTCCATCGGGGTAGCGTTTCCCTATGAACGAGCAGAAGCCTGAAGACGTCTACACACACGGCCACCACGAGTCCGTCGTACGCGCCCATGCCTCCCGCACAGCCGAGAACTCTGCCGCGTTTGTCATCCCGCATCTCGCCGCCGGGACATCAGTGCTCGACGTCGGATGCGGACCCGGGAGCATCACCTGCGACTTCGCGGAGTTGGTGGCTCCCGCGAAGGTAGTCGGGCTCGACCGTTCCGCCGACATCGTGGCCCAGGCTGCCTCGCTCGCGGCCGAACGTGGTGTGGAGAACGTGGAATTCGTGACCGGTAACATCTACGATCTGGACTTCGAGGACGAGACCTTCGACCTGGTCCACGCCCACCAAGTCCTGCAGCACCTGACCGACCCCGTGGCCGCGTTGCGCGAAATGCGGCGCGTAGCCAAACCCGGCGCCATCGTGGCAGTGCGCGACGCCGATTTTCACGGCATGAGCTGGTACCCGGAGGTCCGCGAACTCGACGACTGGATGGAGCTCTACCAGAAGATTGCCCGACGGAACGGTGCGGAGCCCGACGCCGGGCGGCGGCTCGTATCCTGGGCACAGCAGGCGGGCTTCACCGACGTCGCGCCCTCAAGCAGCAACTGGCTGTACGCCACCGCGCAGCAGCGGCGTTGGCAGTCGCGGGTGTGGAGCGAACGCGTCCTGCACTCCGCCTTTGCCGAGCAGGCGCTGGAATACGGTCTGGCCAACGAAGCTGACCTGGCCCGGATCGCCGCCGGTTGGCACCGCTGGGGCTCCACGGATGATGGCTTCTTCCTGATCCCGAACGGGGAAGTCATCGCGCGGGCGTAGGCGTAGGCGAAATAGTTTTTCGGGATTTTCCATCAAACCATGTCGAAAACCGTCCTGTAGTTCCGACCCATGAACGAAAGCGCCCACGCGGAGCGCCCTGATAAGGAGTTCGAGATGAAATACATGATCATGATGTTTGGTTCGGCCGAGGGCATGATGGAAGCCGCCGATCCCGAGTGGATCAGGGAAATGATCGGCTTCATGATCCAGATCGACAAGGATCTCAGCGATTCAGGCGAGATGGTTTTCAACGCGGGGCTGGCTGACCCCGGAACTGCCAAGCTGGTCAAGCAGACTGACAACGGGGTCATCACCACCGACGGACCTTTCGCCGAGGCCAAAGAATCCCTCATCGGCTACTGGGTGGTGGACGTCGCGAGCGAGGAACGGGCCGTGGAAATCTGTTCCAGCATCGTGAAATACGCGCCGGTTGTGGAGCTTCGCCGCGTCCAGGACGAGCCGCCGGAGGTCTAGCGCTTGGCTGAGCCTTCCACGGAATCCACGTTCGAGGACCTGCTGCGCACGCTTGCGCCGCAGGTCCTCGGCGTGCTCGTCCGCAGGTACGGGCAATTCGCAGAGTGCGAGGATGCCGTCCAGGAGGCACTGCTCGAAGCAGCATTGCAATGGCCCGCGTCCGGCGTCCCGGACAATCCCAGGGCGTGGCTGCTGACGGTCGCCTCACGGCGTTTGGTGGACTACTGGCGCGGCGAAAGTGCCCGGCAGGCACGCGAACAACGCGCGGCGGCCTTGAAACCGCCACCTGTCGAGGAGTCTTCTTCGCCCGGTGACACGGACGGGTTTGCAGAAGATACCCTCACCCTCCTTTTCCTCTGTTGTCACCCCGCCCTCTCAGCACCCTCGCAGCTGGCACTGACATTGCGGGCAGTCGGAGGGCTCACGACGGCGGAAATCGCCAGCGCGTTCTTTGTCCCGGAAGCCACCATGGGCCAGAGGATCAGCCGGGCCAAGCAGAGCATCAAGAAGGCCGGAGCCCATTTCGAGCTCCCGGAAACAGGCGAGCGGAAGGCGCGGCTCGGCGTCGTACTCCACGTCTTGTACCTGATCTTCAACGAGGGTTACGCGGCGAGTTCCGGGCCATCCATGCAGCGCGAAGACCTCACGGCAGAGGCCATACGCCTTACGCGGCTCCTGCGCGGTCTGCTCCCGGGCGAGCTCGAGGTGGGCGGACTGCTGGCCCTCATGCTCCTCACCGATGCACGACGCCGGGCGAGGTCCCTCCCGGACGGGGTGCTGGTGCCGCTCGCCGAGCAGGATCGCCGGCTGTGGGACGCGACGCGAATCACCGAGGGCCTTGAACTCTTGTCAGCCGTGCTGGGGGTTGGGCGTCCGGGACCCTACCAGCTGCAGGCCGCGATCGCGGCGGTCCATGCCGAGGCGGCCTCCGCGGAGCAGACCGACTGGCCGCAGATCCTGGCGTTGTACTCGGTCCTCGAAGCCATGGCCCCAAGCCCGGTGGTGACGCTCAACCGGGCAGTTGCTGTGGCCATGGTCGAGGGGCCGCGGGTGGCCCTTCAACTGCTGGAGGGGCTTGAGGATGCCCCGAAAAACTGGCACAGGCTCGACGCCGTCCGCGGGCACTTGCTCGAAATGTCCGGCGACCTTGCGGGCGCCCGGGAGTCCTTTCTTGCCGCGGCAAAGAAGACAGGGAGCCTGCAGGAGCGGCAGTATCTCCTCGTGAAGGCGGCCAAGCTCGGGCAGTTGTCCACATAGGCAAAGTGACCTCTGTCGGCGGTCTGCGGCCATGAATAGCCTCAAAGCATGATCATTCAAGCAGGTTTTGACCTCGAGCTCCTCGCCCGTCCACTCATCGTCCAAGAAGAAAGGCTCTACCCAAGACTCGTCGTGATCGGCCTGGACGCCGAGATGCAGCTTGAAAGCATCCGGGTTGTCACGGAGTCCTTTGAAGGCAGCCTGAATCCATTCCAGGACGCCATCCTGGAAGATCTGGATATTGAGGGCTCCACGTATTTTGCGATCGCGCACGCCGGAATCTGGGCCGAGGACGACTACTTCAATGAACAGCCAATCCACGCGGAAGCGAAGCTTCTGTCAGAGGCAGCCGCAAGGGAGGGAATTCTGATGATTGGTCATTTTGGCATCGACGAAACCGGGTATATGTCCGCCGGGCCGCACTCGTACTTTGACCAGTATCCATCGGAGGACGATCTCCCAAGCACCATGACTCACTGGGTGCATTCGAGGTTTGGCCAGTGTGCCTGAGCTTCCCCGACAGGGGGCCGCGAGCATCCACCGCGCCGCTAAGCCTTACGTTGCAGAGGTTGACCAACTAAACTTGGTCAACATGGCGCAGTACAACGTCCAGGAAGCAAAGACCCGCCTTTCCGAGCTTCTCAACATGGTTGAACGGGGCGAAGATGTGGTCATCGCCAAAGCCGGCAAGCCCGTTGCCCGGCTAGTGAAGATTGAGCGGCCCACAAAGCGCCGCCTTGGATTCGTTAAAGGACAACTTCCGGACAATTTCCTAAAGCCTATGGGTGAGGAGGAACTTGCGCTGTGGGAAGCACCTCTTATCTCCTCGACACACATGCCCTGATCTGGGCCCTCACGGAACCACGGAAGCTCTCACCCAAGGCAAGACGTGCAATCCAGTCATTCGACAACCGTCTCGTGGCATCATCCGCAAGCGCTTACGAGATCGGCTACAAGCACAAACTGGGTAAGCTTCCGGGTTTAGACGGACTGCTTCTGGGTTATGCCCGGCACGTCGCCGAGCTATGTAACGAGGAGCTGTCCGTTCGGAGCGTGCATGCCCTTGCGGCCGGACACCTCGATTGGGAGCATCGGGACCCCTTCGACAGGTTGATCGCTGCGCAAGCCATTGTGGAATCGATGGTGGTCATCACCGCCGATCAGGAGTTCCATAGGTTCCCGTTGGTGGAGACGATCTGGTAGCGGCGTGTCCGGGCGCCCCGTCCTGCGGGCATAAGCTGGATTGGTGCAAATTTCGCTTTGGCTGGCCCTGGTAGGCGCTGGCACCCTGATCAGTTTCACTCCCGGCGCCGGCGCCATCTCCACGATGAGCAATTCGCTCAACTCCGGATTCCGCCGCTCCATCTGGGGAGTGCTGGGCCAACAGACGGCCCTGATCATCCACATCCTGGTCGTGGCGCTCGGGGTAGGCGTTCTGGTCTCCAGCTCGCCGGTGGTCTTCAACGTCATCCGCTATACGGGGGCGGCATATCTGGTGTACATGGGCATCCGGCAGTTCCTTCACCGCCCGGACCTGGACAAGGAAAAGGTGGAGGCCCGGCGCAACGAGCCCGCGTGGTCCATGTTCCAGCGAGGCGTCTGGGTCAACCTGCTCAATCCCAAGGCGATCGTTTTCTTCCTGGCCTTCATGCCGCAATTCATCCGCCCCGAGCAGCCACTGATTCCGCAATATCTGATCCTCAGCACCACGATCGTTTTCATCGACGTCTGCGTCATGTGGTTCTTTTTCGCCTTGGCAGCCCGTTCATTCCAACGGTTCACGCACAATGAGCACGGACAAAAGGTCCTGAACCGCACCTTCGGCGTGCTGTTCATGTCCGTGGGTGTGCTGCTCGCCGTCATCCACTAGAACAAATCGACTGCTGCGTAACTGTCGTATTGAACCCTCAGAGCGGCAGTTACGTGGGGCCACACCGGCGAGGGCCCCGGCCTGAGCTTGCGAAGGCTGGGAGCCGGTGGGGCGCAATCGTTTTTAAGAACAGGCAGGACGCCAACCGGATTGGACCAGCGCGCTTCGGACCTTGGCTACGGCAGCTTTCGCATCGTTGAACATGTGGCGTTTTGAGATCCGGACCTCCATCCAGCCCAGCGCCTCATACCGTTCCGAGCGGCTAATGTCCCGCACCACTTGTGCTTCGCTGCCATGGCTGTCGCCCTCGTACTCGATGCCGATCCTGTGCTTTTTGTACGACAAGTCAGGCTGCAGGAACCTCCCGCCGTCTCCGGCCTCAATCGGCGCATTGAGTTCGGGTTCCGGCAAGCCTGCCCTGACAATGGCTAGCCGGAGCAAGGATTCCTGCGGGGAATCGGAGCCTATCCGGATCAGTTGGATCGCTTCCTTGGCTTTGCGCAGGCCGCGCTTGCCTTTGTGGCGATCGATCATCCGCTGAAGATCCGCGAGAGTGCACAGCGGCGTGTCGCGCCCTTCGAATTCAACCCGCGGCATCCGCACACAGCTGTCCCCCATGACCACCAACTCGTCCACGGTCAGCATCTCGGCCATGTCCAGCCAGGTGCGCTCCACGGCGGTGACCGGGACGCCGTCAACCGTCGTGAGCTCGTCCTCATAGAGCTTCATGCGGTGGACGACGACGTGTGGACGGTTGAGATGGGCTGCGCCCTCCGGTCTAATCACGTAGAACATCTGTGTTGGCTCCTTCTGGCGACATCGCGGCA
>NZ_JBFRGF010000006.1:0-154105 GCF_052115205.1 Arthrobacter sp. 2RAF6
GGCGAGGGGCGCGGGCGGGGTGGGGACGGGGCGGGGTGGACGGGCGGGCGCGGGCGGGCGGGGCAGGCGGGGGCGGGGGGCGCGGGCGGTCGGGGCGGGGCGGGCGGTCACATATAAGGCCAAATACCGGCACGCTCGCTCAGATCATCTGAGCGAGCGTCGGCAGAAAACACCCCAAAGGTGAGCGAGCGTCTGGAGTGGGCACGACGAAAGGGCGGAACGACAGCCCAACGGGACTGCCGCCGTCGGGCGCTAACGAACCGTTCCGGGCGGGCTGAGGCCGGCACGCTCGCTCACATATAAGGCCAAATGCCAGGACGCTCGCTCACATCATGTGAGCGAGCGTCGGCAGAAAACACCCCAAAGGTGAGCGAGCGTCTGAGGGGGACGACGCAAAGGCAGGACGACGGCGCGACGGGACTGCCGCCGTCGGGCACTAACGAACCGTTCCGGGGCCGGGTGGGGCCGGCACGCTCGCTCACATATACGGCCAAATGCCAGGACGCTCGCTCACATCATGTGAGCGAGCGTCGGCGGAAAACACCTCAAAGGTGAGCGAGCGTCTGAGGGGGGAACGACGCAAAGGCAGGACGACGGCGCGACGGGACTGCCGCCGTCGGGCACTAACGGACCAGCGAGGCCGGTTCCCGGACCGGGTAACGTTCCCGCCGTGCAGGTAGCCCGCCGCGTAAAGTAGAGTACCCGCTACTCGTGACCGGCCCTAGAGCCAGCGGCTTCAATGGAACTCAGTTGGTCTCAAACGCAGTTCCTGGTCTCTGGGGGTTATTCGTATGTGTGTTTCCTGCAGTCTTGTGGTGTCCTTTTCGCCTTCCGCAGCGACGGAGGCAGTCCGTTGAGCGCCGGGATGGAATCCGCTGCCATGTTCGCGGGTTCGTTGCCCGGGCTGATCCTGATGGACCTGGGCCAGGCAATGGTGGTGGTATGCATGTGTTTCGACATGGTCCGTGCCATGTCCGTGCCACGATCCCATCGGCGCTACGTCGCCAGCACCATCTTCAGGACCCTGGCGGTGCCCTCGATTCTCGTAATGGGCATCAGCGTGCTTGCCAAGGCAATCCAATGGTCGTGGATGGACGTGGCCATGGGCGTTTTCGTGATGGTGATGATCATCTTCCGCTGGCACCACGACAAGGACGAGGACAACTGGTGGAAGGGCAAAGGCAAGAAACTGGCCCGCTGGGCGCGGAAGCAACTGGCACCGCGACCTGCCTTCGCCCCGGCGTCGGCCTCGGCCTAAGCGGCCGGCCCTCCTCCGACGCTCGCTCACTTTTAGGGAGTTTTCTTCGGACGCTCGCTCACTTATATGTGAGCGAGCGTTCCAGTCGAGGTGCCGCCTTAGTACGGGAGCGGCCTAATACAGCGCCGGCGCGTCTGTCCGCGAAGGCTCCTGGGGCGGACCAGCCGGCAGTGCCACCGTGAAGGTGCTTCCACCGCCGGGCTCGCTGCTGCAGGAGATGCTGCCCCCATGGCGTTCCACGATGGACTTGGTAATGGACAATCCGAGGCCCACGCCTGGAATCCGGGCCTGACGGGCAGCGTTTGTCCGGAAGAACCGGGTGAAGATCCTGGTCGACTCGTCCGTGGTCATGCCCATTCCTGTGTCCCGCACTTCAAGCTGGACCCAGCCGTCGTTCCGCTCCGCCCTTATCGTCACCAGTCCGCCGCCCGGCGAATACTTGATGGCATTGGAAACCAGATTGTCCAGGGCCTGTCCCAGTCGCAAGGGGTCGGCGTTTGCCCATAGTGGTGCCGGCACCTCAGCGACAAGGCCCACGTGGGCAGCGTCGGCCTGCGCCCGTGCAGAAACCAAGCTGTTTTCCACCAGCCCAGCCAAATCGGTGCGCCGCGGATGCACGCTCTCGACGGCGACGGCTGACATAAGGAGGTCTTCAACCAAGGCGCGGAGCCGCTCGGCATTGCGCTCCGCGACTTCCAAGCCACGCCTTGTATCCGGCCGGAGCTCTTCCGCGCCGCGGAGTACAAGATCGATGTTGCCCAAGATCGATGTCAGTGGCGAACCGAATTCGTGCGAAACGTTGGCAACGAGTTCGTCCTTGGCCGCAAGGGCATCGACAACATCCGTCACATCTTTGAAAACTATGACCGCTCCGCCGAACCCGTCATCAATGTCGTTCTTCATACCCCGCGCAGCAGTGGAGATGGCCCGCTGTTCGGTACCGGCGCCGAACCAAAGGAGATAGTCGGAAAATGTTTCCCCTTGAACGGCCCTCCGGACAGGGCCCTTTTCGAGCGGAACCGGCGTCCGCCGGTCCTGGCCGAAAACCAGCGGAACTTGTTCCGCGGGTCCCCGGGAGCCTTCCGCCGGTATGGCCATCTGCAGGAATGCCTTTTGTTGGTTGTTGATCAGGAGGGTTTCGCCGTTTGAATCGACGGCGACAATTCCGACGTCGATCGTGTCCAGGATTGTCTTGAGCAGCGTTTCCCGTTCCCTGCTGGCGGCCAACAATTGCCGCAGGGCCTGATCCCTCTGGCTTACCCGTCGTTGCTGGAGACGGGCATTTGAGCCAGCCAAACGAATGGAGACTGCCATTGCGAACATCATGAGGGGCAAAAGAAGCACTGAAGAAATGTCCGATGACGTGGGACGGGGCAAGTGCGAAACGACCGGCGGAAACGCGATGAGGAAAGGACCCACAAAGCTGAGGACCAGGCTTGTCTTGGAAAGCATGCCTGAGGCAGACAGCCAGATCACGGGAAAGATAGCCAATGTGATGAGACCTGGAATCGCGCTGAAAGCGCCGTTACGCGTGAACCAGAGGGCAACAAAATCCAAAATAGGGATCGCCAGGCCTGCGCTTGGCGACAATCGCTCCCACGGGACCAACAGGCAGCCCAGGAACAGGACGCCATGGAGGAGGACTCCCGTGACGAACAACCAATTTTGGATTAACCCTGGCCAAAGAGTAGGTGCCGCGATGGCCAGGCCCGCGATGATGAGCGTTAGTGGCAATTCACAGACAGCCAGCCGGGCGCGAGGCGTGAGCTTCCTGAAGAAACGGGCGGCCGCGCGGAAAAATGGCTGCTCACTCAAGTCGAGACCCTTCGTTGGAGATTCGCGAACCAATTACTGCTCCACGCGATTCCCGAAGGAAGCACCCGGAGTCCACTATTCCCCCCAAGGAACCACAATACGACGATCCGAACGATCAAACTGGAAGTTCGGAGCGCTTAATCCACATATTAGATGCCAGATGGCTTCAATGCTTGTATCGTGAGTATTTGGGTGGCATTTACCGCATTGCGCTGGGCTGTGCGGCGATGTGCACCCTCAAGGATGTCCAATGAGCGAGCCTGGGGTAGCTGTAGTCATTGAGGATGACGAAGATGTACGAAATCTGGTTGACGCCATCCTCAAAGAAGCTGGATTTGTGGTGCACTCTGCCGCCACAGGACGCGAAGGCGTCGAAGTTGTAAGGGATCATCACGCCTCCGTGGTGACGCTCGACGTCGGGCTTCCGGATATGGACGGCCATGAGGTCCTGCGGCGAATTCGGCAATTCAGCGACGCATATGTCGTGATGCTGACGGCCAGGCGCGACGAGCCGGACACATTGACGGCTTTTCTCACGGGCGCAGACGACTACGTCAAGAAGCCGTTCTTGCCTCGCGAATTGAGGGCCCGGGTCACCGCCATGATGCGGCGACCTCGCGCGGAAGGCAGACTTGCGTTGCCGGAGGAGGATCGCGGGGGTGGTTGGGGCGGTTACGACGCCGGTTCAGCCGGGGCCGACGGCGGGTCGGCCGGGGCCGACGGCGGTTCGGCCGGGGCCGGTTCGCCCGGGGCCGAGCAAGCGGTGATCAAGCACAATGGCTTGGCCCTGAACTACAAATCACGCATGGTGACGCTTCAAGGTTCGGCCCTGACATTGACGAGAAGCGAGTTCGATCTGCTCTACGACTTGCTTCGGGCCAAAGGGGACGTGCGGACGCGCGCAGACCTTGTCAGGGCAGCGCGCGGTGACTACTACGACGACGATGCGTACATCAGCGACGCCGACGAGCGGGCTGTTGAGACCCACATCGGGAACCTCCGCCGTAAGCTCCACGAAGATCCACAATCGCCGCGCTTTCTACAGACTGTCCGAGGGGTCGGGTATCGGCTCACGCCCAAAAGATCGGATTAATCATTCCGGAGGACGTAGCTGTCCTTTAGTTCCTGGACCGTCAGGTGCCCGCATTCCGCAACTTCCTTGAGGAGGGGCCGGGCCTCACGCAATTCACTTTTTCGAATGCGTTCCTCCAGTCGCGCAGCAAGTACCGCGAGGCGAACACCACCAACCATGGCGGATGAGGTTCGGAGGCTGAGGACCGCGTTCAGGGCCGCGGCCACGTCACCGCGCTCGACGGCGGTCGCCAGGATTTCGTATCGCTTCGCCCAGAGTTTCGCGAAGTCGCCTGCAAACGTGCGCGCGATCAGCGGATTGTCCACTTGATCTTCCAGGAGTTGGAATTCCGCGAGGTCCAGTATGGGATGTTCGGCAAGCGGCGCGATGGGCAGCGCGCTCGAGTCGTCAACTGAGCCCGGATGGCTCGGACCTGAATCCTCGTTGACCTCGCTGGAACCTGAACTGAACATAGCCCAATGCTACTTTCTGAATTCCGAAAAAACTGAACTTAGGCTTATCTTAAGGAAATCTTAGGCCTTTCTTGATTTGACCCTTTTTCATCGCATTCGCCCCAATTCAGACAATGTGATATTGGGCTCAGCCGCCACTGAACGTGGTTATGGTGTTGATGACAGCCGGACCGAGGATCGCAATGAACAGCACGGGGAAGATGAAGAACAGAAGAGGGAAGAGAATCATCACCGGGAGCTTCATCGCCTTCTCCTCGGCCCGCTGGCGGCGCTTCACCCGCATCACCTTCGCCTGGACCCTCAAGACCCGGCTGATGGCAATGCCGTAGGTGTCCGCCTGAATTACGGCCTGCACGAAGCTTCGGAGCTCAGGGACGTTAGTGCGTTCGGCCAGTGCCAAATAGGACTCGCGGCGGCTCCGTCCAACCTGCATGTCCTGCAGCGTCCGCACCAACTCCTCAGCAAGCGGTCCCTTTCCATTTTCTCCGGCGCGGGCCATGGCACCTTCAAAACCGAGGCCCGCCTCGACCGATATCAGCATTTGGTCCATGGTATTTGCGAGTTCCAATTGCATGGCTTTTTGACGCTCCTGTCCTTTGCTGTACAACATTAGATCCGGAATGAAGTAGCCAAGTAACACAACAAAAATCCCCACGAGCTTGATGATCCCGCTCGAGCTATTGGCACTGATGAATAGACCCAAAAGCGCTCCGCACAATCCGAGGAAAGGCTTAGCTGCGAGGACACGTCCCAAAGGGAGCGACGGCGGACGGCCGGCCAGTGAGAGCAGCCGATCCAACTTCTGGACGTAGCTTCCAGGGGTCAGGCGGTAGCCGATGAACTCAAGTGCGCCGCCACGACTTTGTGGATCGGCCTCGGTAATGTTTTCACCCCTCGTCAAAAGCTCCCGGACGGCGCGCTGGGCTTTGCGGTCAACCGACAGGAATGACCAAGCGATGTAGGCAACTGGCAGGGACACCAGCAGCAAGGACAACAGTAGAGAGGGATTCACGCGTCACCTCAAAATTTCAAGTCGATGATCTTGCGCATCCAGAGACCGCCGATGGTCATGAGGATGGCTGAACCCGCTATCATTCCCCAACCGAGTGGATGGGTGAACATCACGTCCATGTAGCCGGGATTGACAACCATGAGCATGGTCACGATGCCGAAGGGAAGTGCCATCAGGATGTATCCCGAGAACTTTCCCTCCGCGGCCAAGGATTTGATATGTCCTTTGATCTCGCTGCGTTCGCGTATGGTCTCGTTGACCTGGTCCAAGACCTCCGCCAGGTTTCCGCCCACCTCGCGGTTGATTTGGATGGCTTGCGCTATCCACACAAAGTCCTCGCTCCGCATTCGCTCCGCCGCATCATTGAGCGAGGCCTGGAGATCGCGGCCAAGACTCGTCTCTGTGATGATCCGGCGCATTTCCTCGGCCGTGGGGCTGGCCGATTCATTGGCCGCAGCGTCGATGGCACGAAGGATGCTGTGCCCGGCCCGCAAGCCACCGGACAGTAGTTGGAGGGTATCACCGAGCTGAGAGTCGAATTTCGCGCGCCTTTTGCCGCCCAGGGAACTGAGGACGAGCCGTGCTACGAGGGGTGCCGGGATAAAGAACAGGAATGCCACCAACGGGCCCCCGATGACGAGCCCGATCAAGGCACCCACGAGTGCGCCGGCAATCACGAGAATGAAGAATTCCGCCTGGCTCATTTTCAGTCCGGCGTTTTCCAGTTCTTCACGATTGAAGAGCCGGACGTTGCGGCTGGTTAGGAAACCATGAAGTCCCTCGGCGGTGGAACCCGCAATGCGCGTCAGCTGGGATCCTGAACCTACTTGGAAGGGCCGCCTCCTATCGAACGGAACTTCCGGGGTTTTCGGCAAGATCACGGCCACCCCGAAAAACAGGATGGCTGAGAGCATTAAGGCCATTCCGGTGATGAGCATCATGTCTCGTTCATGTCCTTTCTGCTGTTGCCAACGGAGCGGCAAATACCCCGGGAGAAACGCGAATACCCAGGTCATCGAAGCGGTCGATGAACCGCGGACGGATACCCGTTGGGACGGGCCTTCCAAGAAACATCCCGTGGGCATCGACACCTGCCGAGTAGTCGAAAACAAAAGCGTCCTGCAGGGTGACGATGTCGCCTTCCATCCCTTGAACCTCGGTAACATGCGTGATTCGGCGCGTTCCGTCCCGCAGCCGGGAGATTTGGATGATGAGATTCACGGCGGACGCGATTTGCTCGCGGATTGCTCGCAATGGCAGGTCCATGCCCGCCATGAGCACCAGTGTTTCAAGGCGTGCCACGGCGTCGCGAGGGGAATTTGAGTGCACCGTCGAGAGGGAACCGTCGTGACCCGTGTTCATCGCCTGCAGCATATCGAGGGATTCTCCGCCGCGGACCTCGCCGACGACAATCCTGTCCGGCCGCATCCGAAGTGAGTTCCTGAGCAACTCCCTGATGGTCACTTCCCCCTTACCCTCCGTGTTCGGCGGCCTGCTCTCAAGCCTGACCACATGTTGCTGCTGGATCTGCAGTTCTACGGCATCCTCAATGGTGACGATGCGGTTGTCCTCCGGGATGAAGGAAGAAAGAACGTTCAACAACGTTGTCTTGCCTGTTCCCGTACCTCCGGAAACAATGATGTTCAGTTTCGCTTTGACGCAAGCGTTGAGTAGTTCGGCCATCTCGGGCGTGAGGGTGCCGAAATCGATCAGATTCCTGATGGTCAAAGGTATTTTGCTGAATTTCCGGATGGTCAGCGACGAGCCGCCCACCGCGAGGGGAGGGATCACGGCGTTAACGCGCGAGCCGTCCTCAAGTCGCGCATCGACGAGCGGGGATGACTCGTCGATCCTGCGCCCCACCTTCGAAACGATGCGTTCAATGACCCTCCGGAGATGGTCCTCGGAGCTGAATCCGGAGTCCGTGAGGGTCAGCTTGCCTTTTCGCTCGACGTAGATCTGGTCCATCCTGTTGACCATGATTTCGGTGACCTCTGGGTCGTCCAGCAATCGTTGGAGCGGCCCATACCCAAGGACGTCATCTGCCACGTCGGCCACGAGCCTGCTGCGCTCGTCCGCGGACAGCGGGACCTGCTCGGCGTCGATGATCCGGATGAGTTCTTCCCGAGCAGTTGACCGCAACTCCTGTTCGCTGACGCTCGAGTCGTTGAACCTTGCCCCGAGTCGCTCGAAAAGCGCAGTGGCGGCGCGCTGCTTGAGGGCAGCGAAGGCGTCTACCGGTTGCTGGGCCCTGAGCTTCGGCGAGTCAGGTACGTCGGACAGCTTGACTGAAGTGTGGGGTTTTGCGGTAACGCTAGGCTTCCCGGCGGGATTTGGCCTGACTTGCTGAGTGGACTCAGCGAATGTCGGTTTCGGCGTAGACAGCATGCTCGGGCCAAGTTTTCCCCCCGGGCCGAGGGACAATCCGGCCGTGTCCTCGGCAGCATGCAGGCGTTCAGACAGCTTCATCTAGACCACTACCCTTCTGTGCAGTTTGCGCTGCGCCGTGGCACGCCACGTGGGATTGAAGCGCTCTACCAGTTGCTTGAGTCCTTTGACGGCCGGATCCTTCACCGAGTCCTGGAGCACGGGAATCCCGCGGTTGGTGGAAAACGCCACGGCTTTTGATCGAGGGATACTCACGTCAACCGGAGCACCGACGGTCGATTCGACGTCCTGCACCGAGAGACCGGACTTGGAATCAGCCATGTTGAGCACCACGTGCCGGGTTTCCGGCAAGAGGTTCAGCCTGCGGAGAATGTCCAGGCCGGAACGGAGGCCTCGGACGCTTGGAACGTCCATGCCAGTCACCCAGACGGCGTCCGAGCATTGTTCGAGGGCAGCGAGCCCGATTTCGGGCAGTCCGGGTGCTGTGTCCACCACCACGTACTGGAACTCTTGGGCCAGCTGTTCGAGGAGCCTGCCCACCTGTTCCGGAGAGATCTCATCTGCTTCGACGGGATCCTTGGGCGCGCACAAGGCATAGATGCTCGCCGGGTGGACAGTGAGAAAGGCTTTGAGCACCAGGGAATCCTGGCTGGCTGAAGGAGAAACGGCGTCGGTGACAGTGTGCGCCGGATTGAGGTAAAGCCCGGAGGCGACGTCACCGAATTGCAGGTCCAGATCCACGATCACCACGCTCATTGGCGCAATTTTGCCCAGCCCCACTGCGATGTTGGTTGCAATGGTGGTCTTGCCCACGCCGCCTTTGGGGGAAAAGACGCCGATCACCAGGCCCTTCGGGGAGCCCGGTTGCTTGGGTTCCCCGGTGCGCTGCCGGCTGGCGAAAGACTGGCAAGCGCGCTCAAGCATGACCCTTATCTGAGCCAGGTCCGCAGCCGGGCTCATGATGTCACGAATGCCGGACCGCATGGCCTGAAGCACGAATTCGGGATCCAGTTCACTGACAAGGATCACGCTCAGCTCCGGCAACTGCACATCGAAAACCCTGGCAAGGCGCAGGGCGTCCTCAACGGGCACGTCGGGTCCCAGAATCAAGACTTCGAGTTGTTCCTGATTGAGCGCGCCGAACAATTCGGCTGGGTCGGCCGGCAAAACGCTCGTGAAGAAGGTCTGCACGCTTCCGGGAAGGCCACCCGCGACAGCTTGGCGCAACCGTTGGTCAAAATCGGTATTTGGCGTTATCAAGACAAAGCGGCTCACTTGTATACCCCGCTCTGCTGCATGACGGTGGGGCCACTGTCTTTGGCATCCAACGGCTCTTTGCTGAGCCAGATCTTTTCGAACTCGGCAGCGAAGACAATCTTGGATGCGTCCACATCGCTCACGGCAACGGTCAGCAAGAGAGAACCGGTGGGAAGTGAGCTGTCCTTTGAGCCGGCCGCACCGGGTGTGGGATTCGGCGTCGCTTGTGCACTCGCTGCTGGCTGGGGGGCGCGCTGGACCATGGTCACAAGGACCTTGTGAATGGCCAATTCAGTGGTTGCCTTGTCCGGCTTCGCCTCGATTCCGCCGCTCGACATGGAGATGAAGATTCCAATGTGGTCGCCAGGAACCAGCAGTCCCCCGACTACCCGCTGGGGCTCCAACTGAAACGAGACCTCCTGAAGCCCTGCGGGCACCTTGACGTCCCCGGGAGACTTGAGTGCATCCGGGGCCACCAAACGTTCGGCCACCAACGTCTCTCCAGGGACAAGGTCGACGGCGGCGACTTTGCCTGCTGAGTCCCCCAGGGTGTGCAACGCTGTCTTGGGGACGGCCGATTCCGGTAGTTGCTGGGTAACGAGGGAATCTTTCATGGCGTCAACAGAGGTGCCGGCCGGGATGGCCGTCTTGACCACCAATACGTCAACAGGGGCCAGGTTCTGGACAGCCCGCTGGTCCGCGCCCTGAGCGTAGGAGAAGACGAGAATCACCCCGACGACGGCCAGCAGTGCCGCTGCCGATCCAGCCAACAAGCGTGACTTCACTTACTACTCCTGTGCTCAAAGAACGAACGAAAACTAATTGGTGAGGCGGACAATGGTGGCCCCAAACGCGTCTACGGGCCCCAGCGAGTAGCCATCCGCCAGCGAAACGTACTTGACGAAACTCCCGATGATTCCGCGACAGTTGCCGTTGCAGGAAACTGCCGAAGGGACATAGGGACTTGTGTTGTGGAAACTGTCCGGGAGGTTGTTGTTGCCGCTGAACGTCCACCCCGTCACTTTGAATGCGGCGAAGGACACCAGATGGTAGACAGCGCCGCTTCCCGTACCTGTGACGGCGTCGAAGACCGGAAGCAGGACGACGACGTCGCGGCCAGCGTTGATGGTGTCGGCCCACTTTTGAAGGGTGGTTGCGCAGTTACCCGGCGCACTGTTACCCGGGGCGCTCCCACCTTCGCTGAGCGCGAGGTTAATCGTGCCACCACACGCACCGGGATCTTGGACAATCCAGCCGTATCCGCCGGCAACCGTGGCACCTGAAGGGCCGTAATTGCAGCTGGGATTGGCGCCCGAGCCGTGATCTTGAAGAAGCTGGAGCGCTCCGCCGATATATCCCTGCACCTGGCAGATGGAATACGCGAGGGGAAACGGAGTCCTGCCGGCGACGGCGCTCCCCCACTGAACGGTCGAGGTGGTTATGACGTCGGCTGTATTGGATCCAAGGACGCGCGCGAAGAAGAGCGAGACGGCGTTCGGCGCACCGCCCGCCTGCTGGGCACCGGCGGTGATGGTGACCTTCCGGTTTGTCAGGTCCAGGCTGACCGACTTGACGTTGTTCAAGCCGTCGATGGCGTTCTTGTTTGCGATACTGGTTGCAATTGGAGACGTCGATGAGCAGTTCGGATCGCTCGTGTTGGCGGCGCACTTTTGTGCTACCGCGAGGGCCGCGGCGTCGGACCCGTTCTGGACCTGCGCCCGTTCCGAGTAGAGCATTCCGACATCCACTGCCATGGCTGCAAAACCGAGCAAGACGACCAACAAGAGAGCGACGAGGACCGCTACCGCTCCGCGCTCGCCGTCGTCCCCGCCCCTTATCCGCTGCATACCATAACTCCTACGCCTTGCATCGCGAACGGACCCGCAATTCCCGTGAGGGTGCTGAGGGTGTAGTTGATGGTCACGGACATTTGGGCGCCCGAGGTGCAACTGGTGGGAGTGAAGACAAAATTCACGTCCTGTAGTTTTGGATTCAGCGAGGCGCCGGCGTTCTTGGCCGCTGTCTTTGCGGCCGTTTGATCATTCGAGATTGCCATAACCCGAACCGCTTCGCGGGCTGAGTTCGATAGCGACACCTGCGCGTTATAAGCCCTGCCGAATTCCATGATGCCCAGGAGCAGCATGATCAAGACGGGTGCCAGGATGGCGAACTCGACCGCCGCGGCACCGCGCTCTGATGCCCTGGCCATGAGAGTCTGCCTTTCGTCCTGTGGAGTCACGTGCGGGTGAAACAAGAAATGAGCCTCTAGAAGGAAGGGAAATCGGTGGGTGGGACTTGAGCCCCACCCACCGAACTGGCTCCTGTGGTGACGGCTACTTCGAGCAACTGCCGGGGACTGCCGGCGTCGAGCCGGACGCTGCGACCGTGCCGGTCCAAGCGCCGCCCTTGACGCTGCAAGCCGTGCTATTGAAAGTCTCGACGAGATTGCCGCCGAGCAGTGACACAGCCACGATGATGACAACAGCGATGAGGGCAACCATGATGCCGTACTCGACGGCAGTGGCACCGGTTTCGTCACGCTGCGCGCGGATTGCGGACTTTAAGACCTTGGAAAGCATTGAAGCTCCTTGCTGAGGTAAGAACGGGTGATCCTGCATGAGCAGAGGATGTCAGTTGATCCGGTATCGCTCACTTGGACTTACTTCGAGCAGCTGCCGGGGACTGCCGCCGTCGAGCCGGAGGCTGCGACCGTGCCGGTCCACACGCCGCCCTTGACGCTGCAGGCGGTGCTGTTGAAGGTTTCCTTCAGGGTTCCACCCAGCAGGGTGACAGCGACGATGATGACAACAGCAATGAGGGCAACCATGATGCCGTATTCGACGGCGGTTGCGCCCTTTTCGTCACGACGGATGCGAGACGCGGTGTTTGAGACCAGAGAAAACATGTGAAACTCCTGAGCGAGTTGGGGAATGTGGGCTGGTCCAGCACCAGCTCACAAGAAACTTAGCAACGCCCAATACCCCGTGGAGCAGTCCTTGGGACAACCTGTGTCAAGACTCGCGATCCTGCGCATTTCTTGGGTTAAACCTAGGGAAACCCAGCGATCTTGGGCTTCCCTGCCGAGGCCGACCAAAGGCGGGAAAACAACGCAACCGGACTGCCGCCGTCGTGCACCAACCGATCGGCCCGCGCACATCCAAGCAACGCTCGCTCACATATATGGCCCTTTGCCGGGACGCTCGCTCATATCAAGTGAGCGAGCGTCCGGCGAAAACACCACATAGGTGAGCGAGCGTCTGACGGGGCACCCCCCAAAAGGTCAGAAACAGCGCACGGGACTGCCGCCGTCGTGCCCCGCCGAAACCCCCACGTAAGTGAGCGGGCGTCCGCCGGAAACACCACATAAGTGAGCGAGCGTCGCAGGGGGCTAGGCGGGTGGGTGCTCGACGGTCACGGTGCCGGCGTCGCCGTCGACGGTGATTTGTTGGCCGCTCGTGAGCCGCTGGGTGGCGACTCCGGTGCCGAGCACAGCGGGGATGCCGTACTCCCGGGCCACGATCGAACTGTGGCTCAACGGGCCGCCGACGTCGGTGACCACGGCGGAGGCCATGGCAAACAGCGAGGTCCACGCGGGAGTGGTGATACGGGCAACCAGGACCTCACCGGGCGCCATCTGCCCGAAATCCTGCGGCCCACCGAGGACGCGCGCAGGGGCACTGACCCGGCCCGCACTGGCGCCGACCCCTTTGATGACGTCGCCCGGCTGGTCCTGGGAGCGTGCCGGCATCATAGATTCGAAAGCGCGCTTCATCCAACGGGTCTCCGGCAGCAGTTGCGGGGCGGCCGCTTTCGCCTGGCCCCGCCAAAGCATCTTGCGCTCTTCGACGACGTCGGCGCGGACGGGGCGCGCCGCCCCCGTAATTGCCACCGCCACCGGTGCGAGCGGTTCCGCCGTGCCCGGCGGTTGCGGTGCGGCGAGGCCGAACTCGACGGCGCTCTGCAGCTCCTGCTGGCGCAGCCAGAACACGTCGGCGGGACCGGCGATGACGCCGGAGTAGACCAGCCGTTGTCCAAGCTCGAGGAGCATCCGCCGGATCAGCGGCCAGGCGAGCCCGACGTCGGCCAGGGCATCTTCGCGGAGCGGTGCGGACTTCTGCGCCCACCGGAGCAGACGGATGAACGGCGCCCTACGACTCCGCCCGAGCCGGGTCCGTCCGAGCCGGGCGAGCATCCGCTCGGTTTGGTCCTCCCGCCGGGCGGCCGAGAGCCGCTGGCGCTCATGCGGGTCGTTGCCTTGTCCACGCAAGTAGAACTTCACTGTATCCAACAGCGGCGAAGGATCGTCCGCCGGTACCGGGCTGGCGAAGTCCAGGTTGTAGACCGCATGGCCGAAGCGATCGAGGTGGGCCTGGAAACGTGGATGCCATTGCTGCCAAAGTGCCGGTTCCATGCCGGCGGGCGGGAGCCAGCTGCGCTGTGACTCGGCCAGTGCCGCCGTCGGTTGATTGAGGATCGCCGGGGCCAGTCCCTCAACTTCCCGGGCCCATGCCGCGAGGTCGTACAACGATTTCTCCGCGCGGATGGGTTCGCTGTCGTAGCCGAGGAGGAATGTCTCGGCAGGGGGATCTCCCGCGCGCCGGATGAGTTTGTCGTAATATGCCCGGAAGGCGATTTCGCTCGTGGCAGCGATCGGGATGACTGACTCCACGGCCGTGTAGTACACAGTTCCTGCGTCCAATAACGTCCGGACGCCCTCAAGCAGCTCCTCTCCCGAAAGCTCCCCCATGGACTTTGCCGACCACCCCTTGAGCACCTGCTTGTAGCGGGGATGGGAGAATTCCCGCCAGCCATCCATGCCCATGTGCGCCTTGCCGCGAGCCAAGGCGACCATGGCCGCCGGCGACTTGCCCATCACCCGCCACATTGCCGAAGTGCGGTAGTAGTAGTAGGCGTACCCGTTGATGGTGGGCAGTCCGACGTCGCCGTCCCTGACGACGTCACTCCCGACGGCCTCGTTCATCAGGGCCTTGAGCGAACGGGTGACCGAGCCGTCAATGAGGTCGGCGAACAGCGGCGAGAGCGGGTCCGGCAGTTGTTCCACTATGCTCGCCCGGAAGTAGAGCCCCTTCGGGTAGGGCAACGGCCAGGTGTCCGGGGTGTCAGCTACGGGTTCAGGCAGTGCCGTGACGGGCCGGGATTGCAGGATGAAGAAATTGCCGTCGGCCCGTGCCCATTCGATGTCCTGCGGAGTTCCGAAGTAGTCCGAAATCCGTGTTCCGTGGCGGGCCAGCGCGGCGGCAGCTCCGTCGTCGAGCACGGCCTGCTTCCGAAGCGCCGCAGGGACCGGCCGCTCCGTCGTCCCTCCGCGGTCGGCAGCGCCGTCCGCAGCGCGATCGGGAGTTTCGCGGTCGGCAGCGCCGTCGGCAGCGCCGTCCGCAGCGCCGTCCGGAGTTTCGCCGTCCGCAGCGTGGTCCGCGTAGACAGTCATGATTTCCTTGTCGGCCGTCCGGCGCGAGAGCACGCGGCCGGTTCCCGCCTCGACAACAACGTCATCCGTGGTGACGGTTCCACTGACCACGGACTCCCCCAGACCCCAAGCGGCACTGATCACGATCTGGTCGCGGCGACCGTTGGCGGGGTTGGCGGTGAACATGACCCCGGCCGCCTCGGCCTCGACCATCCGCTGGACCACGACCGCGAGGCGAACATCTCCCGGCGCGATGCCTTCACGGGCCCGGTAGGCCATGGCTCGCGCCGTCCACAAGGAAGACCAGCAATCAATGACTGCCGCGTCCAGGGCTTCCGCCCCGCGGACGTTGAGGTAGGTCTCCTGTTGCCCGGCGAAGCTGGCCGAGGCGAGGTCTTCGGCCGTGGCGGACGAGCGCACCGCTACGGGCGCGCCGTCGTCGTCGTCGCGGTCATCCCCGTCGTCGGCCCCGCCGTCGGCCCCGTCGTCGGCCCCGAGGCGTTCATAAGCGGCGGCGAGCTCGTAGGCGATGGCCGCGGGCATGGTGCCGCCCGTGAAAAGGGCCCGGATTGCGGCGGAGGCCTCCTCGTAATCCTGCGGCGCCGCCTCCGACGGGAGCGTCGCCAGTTCCTGGATGCGCGCCTGAATTCCATTGGCATCCACGAAAGCCCCATACGCCCCGGTGGTCAGCACGAACCCCGGAGGGACCGGCAACCCGGCGCGAACCAGGTTGCCCAGCCCGACGCCTTTGCCGCCGGCCACGGCGACGTCGCCTGCTTGCACATCGGCGAAGTTGTAGATGTAGGTCATGACCGTCGCTCCTTGTCGCGGAGACGCCCTCATCGAGCCTGACTCACAACATACTGCCACGCCGTTGAGCGAGAGGCGATGGCTGGGCCGGCCGGCTTCCTACTGCTGGTCCAACGAGCGTTTTACTGCCGCCTGGTCGCAAGCCTGGAGAACGCGAATGAACTCGTCCATTGCTTCCGGCCCCTGATCGGTGTCGGCCACACGAACAAGGTGCGAGGCCAGGATTGCGACCTTGACGTTCGTCATGCTGCTGCAACTCACGAGCAGTTTGAAGGCGGCGTCGGAGCTGAGGAGCAACCGCCCCATCAGGATGCCGCGCGCCTGATTGATGACGCCCCGCGTAGCATTGGCGCCCGCGACGGCGTCGCGCGCCGCTTGCTCGGTTTCCCGCCGCAGCGTGGACGTCAGGTCGATCGTGGTCCCGTCGAGCCTGACGGTCCCCGAGGGACCCAGTTGCGCGTTCCCCGCCGTCAGCACACGACGGACATGTCCCTGCGCGTCAATGATCCGGTGGTAGATACAGAAATGTCCGCCGTCGCGGAACACTTGAGCCAGGATCTCCATGGCCCGCGGCCTGTCCTCCGGGTGCTTGTGCGACATCAGCAGCTCGAGCGTGGGCACTACTTCCCCTCGCTGGTAGCCGTGGAGATTGAAGAGCCCGTCGGACCATTCCGCTTTCCCCGTGAGCGGGTCAAAGAGGAAGGTTCCGGCCAGAAAGCCGGGGGCGCCCAGTGCACTCGAGTACGTATGAGGGCTGTCCAACATGACGCAAAGACTCATTTCCTAAGGTTGCTTATTAATTCAGCTAAGCGTACAGAGTACAGCGCGCCCGACGACGGCCCGCACGGTCGGCGCTTCGGCCCACCCGCGCCCCGCCCCCACCCGCGCCCCGGGGCTTGTTTCCCAGCCGGGCGTTTGTAGCGCCGGTACGGGAAACAAGCCCCGGTGTGTGTTCAAATCGGGAGCTTAGTCCTTCACCACCACCTTGCCAGCCATTCCAAAGTAGTCGTGGAGTGCGCAGATGTAGTCGTAGACACCTGCCTTGTTGAAGGTCACCGTGAATGTCACGCCCGGCGGCAAAATGCCAGAATTGAGCTGCCCGCCCGTGTAATTCGTCGGATCGCCCAGCGGAGCGAACGGGTTGGCGGGCTCGGTACCGAAGGTCACCGTGTGCGGCTCGCCCATGCCGTTGTTCACGAAGCTCACCTTCTCACCAACGTGGATGACCACTTTAGGTTCGATGAAACGCATGACCGAGGCCACGCCGTCGTCGGCTCCGGCAATCACGGTGTGGTTGTCCGCCTGGTCGCGGGCGTCGCTCCATAGCTGGTAGCCGTCACGGATGATGGCCCGTTCAGCCCGCTCTACCCGGTTGTTGTATTGCTCCTGGCTGTACGGGTAATCCGTACCCTTGGACCGCACGTGGACGGTTCCCTTCATGGCCGCGCCATGCACCAGGCAGTAGTACGTGAAATCGCCGGTATCCGCGAACTTCAAGGTATAGGAACCGACTTCGGCGAACCCACTGTTCGAGACGTTCGACATCACGCCGGAGTTGTAATAAGAGTGCCCGTCGTAGGACGTGCCGCCCTGCGCGGATATATAGAGGGGGCTGAAAGGATCAAAAGGTTGAGTGGATTCGATGGTTTGCCCCGCGGCCAGGAACGTGACCGTATGGATTTCGGCCGAGTTGGCCTCCCAGGTGACCTTGTCACCTGCATTGATGAAAATGTTCTTCGGCAGGAAGGACATTCCCTGGATGGCCTGGTCCGACGATTCGGAGCCGACCTGGACAGTCCACGTCCTTGCGGATTTGCCACTATCCGCTGCCGCTGTGCCGCTGAGCGCCACCGGCAACACCAAGGCAAGGAGCAAAATCATCAGCGCTCGAAGGCGCGGCAATAGAAGGGGTTTCGGATGAGCAGTCATAAGACTCACTCCTTAGGAAAATCTTTGCTGACCGGCTGTTATTAGCCTGGAAATTTTGAGGCGCCGGAGACCATGGCGTCGTTTGACGGTGACTCGGTTTCTTTTGAATTCCCTATGAACTTCAGCTCGCAACTGCTGCCCGTCCCCCGCATGCGGTGCGGCGCCACGACGTTGGGGCCATGCAGGATCCTCCCTTGCTCGCAGGGACAACGTCCGGTTCCGCGGGCTAAGAGCCCCCCATTACGGAACCGAAAGGACACGGCGAAGCCGGCCCATGTGAAGGCGAGAGATTTATCTCTCATCGTGCTACCAGGACGTTATTTTGTCGAGACACCTGGACTGCACGCGGGCGATTTTTGTGGCCGAAATGAGGCCTTGCCTGATGCGTTTTTAACTCACCCGGGTGATACGTTCCGGACATGGACGGACGACGGCGACTGTGGCTTGCGGCGGGGCTGGCAATTCTGCTGGCCCTCGGGGTGGTTCTGGCCGCGGTCATCGCCGGATCCAGCAAGACCTCGTCCGGACCCTCGCCCTCAAGCGCCCCCGCGCGTGCCACCGTTACCCGTACTCCCTCCCCCACCAAGTCTCCCGCGCCAACCGCTGCCGCACCGGCCCCGCCGACAATCCCGGAGCTTCCGGCGGCACCCATGAACATCTTGGTGATCGGCAGCGACAGCCGTGAAAATGCAAAAGAAGCGAACAACCAGACCATCACAACAGGCCAGGCCTCGGACCAACGCTCCGATTGCCTCATGCTGATCCACGTTCCGGCAGATCGGCAAAAGGTCTATGGAATTTCGATCATGCGCGACAACTGGGTGGACATCCCCGGCTATGGCGCATCAAAGGTCAACGCGGCCCTTGGCCTGGGAGGCACCCCCCTGGTGGTCCGGACGGTGGAATCGCTTCTCGGCGCCCATGTGGACCACACGGTCATGCTTGACTTCCACGGCTTCAAGCTCCTCACGGATGCCTTAGGTGGCATCGACGTCAATGTCACGCTGCCGTTCACGTCCACTATTGAGACCCAGCATCAATTCGTGGCTGGCATCAACCACTTGGACGGACAGGCCGCGCTTGAGTTCGTCCGCGAGCGCCATGCCTTCGTCGACGGCGACTACCAGCGCGTCCGCGACCAGCAGACATTCCTCCGCGCTCTCTTAGTCAAGCTTTCCGCGGGCGTCCATAATCCTGCCAGCGTGTTGGGACTCGTCCAATTCGCAGCCAATGACCTCACCGTGGACGACGGCTATGACCCGATGTCCGTCGCCATCCTGGCCTACGGACTCCGCACGGTGGATCCCGGCGCTTCCGTCTTCTTCACCCTTCCGACCGCGGGAACGGGCACTTCCCCGGACGGGCAATCCATCGTGCTGCCCGACTACGCGGGAATCGGAGAAGTGGCCGCGGCACTTCGGGACGACACACTCCCGCAGTATGTGGCAGCTCACGGCTACTGAGCCGCCGCGGGCCACTCGTTTCCACTACTTGGGGTCTGCAAGCATTCGCCTCCCACCACTCGAAAACTACTTGATTGAATATTTAACCAATCTTTGAGAAAAGCTTGCAGGATCCTTGCGGCTTCCTAAAATTCCTGCCGGAAAGTAGGGGACATCGGACAGCAAAGTCCCGGTCTCACGGGCTTCAAGAAACGGAAATCATCATGGGTCTCAACCTGAAAACCACCACCGGTAAAGTCATTGCTTCCCTGGCCCTGGTCGGCACTGCTGCCGGCGTGGCAGGACTCGGAACCTACGGTGCCTTCACCTCCAGCACCTCCGCCAGCACCAGCGTCGCCTCCGGCATCGTGAACATCGCCCTGGGCGCCTCCGGCACCACGAACCGGCTCAGCGTCGCCGCCTCCGGACTGGTCCCCGGCGACACCGTCCAGCGCGTAGCCACCCTGAGCAACGCCACCGGAAACCAGGCCCTGTCAGCAATCACCCTGACCACCTCGGCCCTGCCGACCTCCCTCCTGGACACCAACACCACCATGGGCCTGCAAGTAGCCGTCGATGACTGCTCCGTGGCATGGACCGAAGCCGGCACCTCCCCCGCGTACACCTACACCTGCTCCGGCACCACCACTTCGGTGCTCGCTTCCCGCCCCGTGATCGGCGCCAACGTGGCCCTGGCCAACCTGACCTCGGTCACGGCCGGACACACCGACAACCTGCGGGTCACCCTGACCCTGCCCTCCACGGCCGACAACACCCTCCAGAACCAGAACAGCACCATCGCGTTCAACTTCACCGGCACCCAGCGCACCGCCACCAACCAGTAACACCGCCCCCACCACCCAGCCAGCCCTCCGCCGTCGAGCCCCCCTCAAAAACGGCGGCGGAGGGCCTCCCCCACGAACGGAGACCCAGCCATGACCGCATCACTGGTCCGCCACCGGCGGGTCTCCCGGACAGCCACCACGACGGCGACCCCCGGCTCCGAAAAGCCCGGCACCGACAAGCCCGGTGCCGGTAAAAACCCGGGAGCCCGGTCCAGGTTTGCCCGGGCCATCGTCAGCGTCATCACGACCACGGTCATGGTCGCTGCGGTCGCTGCGTTCCTGTTCCTCGCCGTCGGGCCCCGCGTCCTCGGCTACCAGACCAGCACCATGCTCACTGGCTCGATGTCGCCGCTGATCAACCCGGGAGACGTGGTTGTCACCGTTCCCGTCGCGGTCCAGAACCTGAAGGTCGGGGACATCATCACCTATCACATTCCGGTGGAGGACCAGCGGGTGGAGACCCACCGGATCATCGACCTGGCCGTGAACAGCCAAGGCACTGCCACCGTCCGCACCAAGGGCGACGCGAACAACGGCGCCGACCCCTGGACAGCAACGTTGGCTGGCGGTCAGGTTGACCGCCAGGTGTTCACCGTCCCGTACCTGGGCAACGCGATCCGCGCTCTTCGTGATCCTGTGGTCCTGAAGGTCCTGATGTATGGAGCTCCGGCCGCCCTGGTGGTCATGGTGCTCGTCTCCATCTGGCGGAAAAAGCCCGAAGGCGACGACGCCGTGGACGCCGGCACCGCTGGGGATGCCGGTCAAAGGCGGGCCCTCCCGGCCTTTGACCGTCGCCCGCTCAAGCGCCTGGCCAGGGAAATGAAGAGCAAGGAGGCCGCCGAGAAGTTCGCGGCCGCCTACGCCAAGTTGCTGCCGCAGCGGGTAGACAAGATCAGCCACGCCCTGAGCACCGGCAACAGCGACCTCGCGATGGATGCGGTGCTCAGCCTGAAAACCAGCTCCTCGATGGTCGGTGCGCTCCGGATGGAACAGCACTGCGTCCTCCTCGAACACGCCCTGGTCATGACCGACCACACTGCGGCGATTCAAGCCGGGGAACTCGTCCGCCAACACCAACCACAGCTTGAAGAGGCCCTGGGCGGTCACACCACCCGCCGCGCCGCATGAAAATGACTTCACAGAACCAAACCGGGTGCCCTGCCCTTACCGCATGAAAGCGGTAAGAATGGAACGGACCACCAGGCCTGACAGAAAGCCGCTGACCTTGCGTAGAAGCCGGAGCACCGCAGACGCCGGGCGGACGCCTGCGTCCGGGCGCGTCGCCGCGGTTCTGGCGGCGGCAGCGGTACTGATCTTCGCCCCCGGCATCGCGCAGGCCGCGTTCAATGGGTCAGATAGTGCTTCACTCCCCGTCTCCTCCGCCACCCTGGCGTCGACCGCCGCGGTCAGCGCGAGTTGCACCGGATCGAGCCTCACCATCAGCGTCACGAACTGGGCCCTGTCCGACCCCCGATTTGTAGGACAGTTCACCGTCACTTCGAGCCTCGGGATCGTCGTCTTTACCGGCAACAGCAACCAAAGCGGCGGCGGAACCTACACGGCGAAAATCGTTCCGCACCTTGGAACCTGGAACTGGTCCGTCCAAAACCAATACGCGGTTCCCGGGACCAGCAACGTCTGGACTGGCACGGCCAAGACTGGCCAGTTCACCTGCACCTAAGCGCGGGCCGCTACCCCCGCAGCGAACGGGGGCGCCGGTGTCGGTCAGGCTCTATATATTGAGAGCATGACCCAGACTTCCGGTTCCGCCCAGCCATCCCACGCCGAAGACCCAACGGCTCCCGTCGCCAAGAAGGTGCCGCACACCCGTGAGCACCATGGCGATGTCTTCGTGGACAACTACGAATGGCTGCGGGACAAGGAATCCTCCGAGGTCGTCGAGCACTTGAAGGCTGAAAATGCCTACCAGGAAGCCGTCACCGCACACCAGGAACCGCTGCGCGAGGCCATCTTCCAGGAAATCAAGGGGCGCACCCAGGAGACGGACCTTTCGGTCCCCAGCCGCAAGGACGGCTGGTGGTACTACACCCGATCCGTCGAGGGCAAGGAGTACGGCATCCACTGCCGCGTCCGGGCCGCGAACTCCGGTGATGCCGTAGCCGACTGGACCCCGCCGGCGGTGGAACCCGGCGTCGAACTCCAGGGCGAAGAAGTCCTGCTGGACGGCAATGCCGAGGCGGAAGGCAAGCCGTTCTTCTCCGTTGGCGGCAGCGCCGTGACAGTGGACGGCGATCTTTACGCATACGCTGTGGACAACTCGGGCGAAGAACGCTTCACGCTCCGCATCAAGGACCTGCAGACGGGCGAACTGCTACCCGACGCCATCGAGAACATCTTCTACGGTGTGGCCTTCTCCCCCGACGGAACCCGGATCTTCTACACCGTGGTGGACGATTCCTGGCGCCCGTACCAAGTCAAATCTCACGTCCTGGGCACCCCGGTCAGCGAGGACGAGGTCATCTACCAAGAGGACGACGTCGCCATGTGGCTCGGATTCGAGCTCTCCTCCGACCGGCGGTACCTCGTGCTGAGCATCGGCTGCTCGGAATTCAGCGAGACGCGCTTGCTGCCCTTTGACGACTACGACGCCGGCCTGTCCACCGTGATTTCCCGCGACGAACGCATCCTCTACGAGGCCGAGCCGTTCCTGCTTGATGGCCCTGATGGACAAAAAGCGGAGACCATCCTCCTTACCCATAACAAGAATGCCATCAACTCCATGGTGTCCATCGCGGACCCGGCCGAGTTCGCCAAGCCGCTGGCTGAGCAGCACTGGCGCACCGTCGTCGAGCATTCCGACGCCGTTCGCGTCAACGGTGCCGGCGTCACCTCGACGCATCTGGTGGTGGCCGTACGGCAGGACACGATCGAACGCGTGCAGGTGCTGCCCCTCGCCGGGCTGGGAACCGCGGCGCAGGGCGCCGCCGTTGAGCCTGCCTTCGATGAGGAGCTGTATACGGCAGGGGTGGCAGGTTCGGACTACGAAGCCCCGGTGATCCGCATCGGATACACGTCTTTCTTCACGCCGTCGAGGGTGTACGACTTCGTACTGCCCACCGCTGCGCTGCCGAACGGCGAACTGCTGCTGCGGAAGGAAAGCCCCGTGCTGGGCGGGTACACCGCATCCGACTACGTGGCCACCCGGGAATGGGCGACGGCGGAGGACGGCACGCGCGTGCCGCTTTCCGTGCTCCGGCATGCCTCCCTTTCGCAGGACTCAAGCGCTGCGGGCCTGGTCTACGGCTATGGCTCGTACGAGGTCAGTATGGATCCCGGCTTCGGGGTGGCCCGGCTGTCCCTCCTCGACCGCGGAATCGTCATGGTGATCGCCCACATCCGCGGCGGCGGCGAGCTCGGCCGGCGCTGGTACGACGACGGCAAGAAGCTCAACAAGAAAAACACGTTCACGGACTTCATCGCAGCAACAGACTGGCTCGCGTCCTCCGGTTGGGTGGCGCCGGGGCGGATCGCCGCCATGGGTGGCTCCGCAGGCGGCCTGCTCATGGGCGCCGTAGCCAACCTTGCCCCGGAAAAGTACGCGGCGATCGTGGCCGCCGTGCCATTCGTGGATGCGCTGAACACCATCCTGGACCCGGAACTGCCGCTCTCCGCGCTCGAATGGGAGGAATGGGGCAACCCCATCACCGATCCCGAGGTGTACGAGTACATGAAGTCGTACACTCCGTACGAGAACATCCGCGCCGTTTCGTACCCGCGGATCGCCGCAGTGACCTCGTTCAACGACACCCGCGTGTTCTACGTGGAGCCAGCGAAATGGGTCCAGGTGCTACGCTCCGAGACCACCGGCACGGCGCCCATCGTGATGAAGATCGAGATGGACGGCGGACACGGCGGAGCCTCGGGACGATACGTGCAGTGGCGCGAACGCGCTTGGGACTATGCCTTCGTCGCGGACTCGCTCGGCGCCGTCGAACTACTGCCTGGGGCAGGGCTCAAGTAACGTTCTCGATAGTAGGCTCTCCGTGGGGGCCAATCCGGACACTAGGAGCGTTGTGGAGAGTTCTGTGGCGAACGCATCGTCGCCAAACCGCGCCTTGGTGGCCGACCCTGACCCGGTCCGTCGCTCGGAGACGGTTGCAGCGCTCGCGGCGGCAGGGTTCATGGTTCGTTCAGCGCACGACGCCGGTTCGCTTGCGGCCGCGCTGGAAAGTGAACCGAGCGACGTGCTGGTGGTAGACAACGACCTCCGCGAGTTCCTTCCCCGGAATGGCGCCCCCGTCTTGCTCCTGTTGGATCCCGAGGACGAGCTCGACGTTGCCGTCCTGGAAGCGTGGACCATTGCGGATTTTGCCTACAGGGGCCAGCCTCCCGAGTTTCGGGCGCACAGGGCACTTGTACTGATAGCCCGAGCCGCTGAACGGACGCGCCGACGTTCGGAAGCCGAGTCGCTGAGGGAGAGCCTGAGGAAGGTGTCGGCGGCGATCCGGTCAACCATTGATCCAGGGCTGATTGCCCGGCATCTGGTGGACGGAATCGGCGAGGCCCTGGGCGCAGAACACGTCTGGTTCACCACGTTCCCGGACACCCGGGTGCCGCAGGTCACCGCCGAATGGAACGCTCCGGGACTGGTACCGGGTGTCCTGCCGGACGAACTCACCGACGACATCGCCACGTTCGAACTGGCGGAGCGATTGTGGGCGGAAGCCGACGTGCAACCGCTGCCGAGACGGGCTCCCGCGGGCGGTGCGGGCCCCGCGGGCGGCTCTGGGGGTGCGGGCCCCGCAGGGCGCGCCGGTGGTGCGGGTGCGCCGTCGGCGTCTGTTGTGGTGCCGGTAGGCGAGGGAGATCTCGTTCTGGGAGTCATCTGGATCGCCCGCCCGGACACCGCGCAGGAATGGACCCGCGCCGAAATAGGCCTGATTCAGCACGTCTCCGGAAACTTGGCGTATGGCCTGATGCAGAGCCACCTGATCGGTGCGCAACAGCAGGTCATGTACAAGCTCCAGGAACTCGACCAAGCCAAGACCGACTTCCTCACAACTGTGAACCACGAACTTCGAACCCCACTGACGTCCATCACGGCCTATCTGGACATGATCCGCACTGGCGCCGGAGGACCTCTTCCCGCGGGTGTCGAGCGGATGGTCGACGTCATTTCGCGAAATGCCGAGCGGCTCCGACGGCTAATCGAAGACATGCTCACCGTCTCTCACCAGGACACGTCCGGCGACCTCCAATTGAGCCGGGTGAATGTGGGCACCCTGCTTAGGCTTGTTGTCTCGACGTTGCAGCCGCTCGCCGACTCCCGTTCACTGTCCCTGACCGTGATGCATGCGCCAGGAACGACGACTGTCCAGGCTGACGAGGCCAAGCTCGAGCAAGTCTTCGCCAACATCATCAGCAACGCGATCAAGTTCACGCCCACCGGGGGCCACGTCGCCGTCAGCAGCGGGATCACCTCGGATCCCGGCACGGTTCCCAGTGTGGTGGTCCGCGTGGAGGACACCGGCGTCGGGATCCCCGAAACGGAAATCGACCAGGTATTCACGCGGTTCTTCCGCGCCTCAAACGCCTCCACCGCGGCGATCCCCGGGAGTGGGCTTGGCCTGGCGATAGCCCACGACATTGTGGAACGCCATTCCGGCCGGCTAGATGTAGAGTCCGCCCTGGGCATAGGAACCACGGTTTCAGTCCGGCTCCCCCTGGATACGGAGAGCTGAGGCGCCGCGGCCCAAAAAGAACACCGCCCCTGAGCGGTAGCCCGGAGGCGGTGTCTGGAATTGCTGTCGTCTACCCAACTAGTCGCCACCGCCACCCTCGCCTCGCAAGCTCGGCCAGGGAACCCAGGCGGTGTGGGCCCCGGCAGTAAATGTCGTTATGAGGCGTCTAAACGGCATCTAATGCGAGTCAGTTGGGCCACCAACCGATCTGCGCGTAGTTCACAACAGTGCCGGTGGTAACCGTCGTTACTGAAGTGCTCGTGGTGTCGTGCTTCGGGGCGGCATTGGCGGGGGTGACAAATCCGCCAATAGCGAGCAGTCCCGTCATGAGAAGTGTTGCGGCGAATTTTTTCATGCAGTGCTCCTTTGAGCCGTGAAAATCCGAAGTTGACTTTCCCAGCTTAAAGAGCCTTGTTAAAGGTTCCCTTAAGATCGCCTCAGTTTTCCCCAGTCTTTGCGGCCAGGCGGTAACCGACGCCACGGACTGTTTCGACCCAACGCGGCGACTGCGCCGAATCGCCGAGCTTCCGTCGCAGATTGGCGATGTGTACCTGGATCGCGCGCTCTTCGGATTCGCTCACATAGCCTCCGGTTTCGTACTCCCTGGCATGGAGCCAGCGGGCAAGGCCCGTGGTGCTTCGGACCACGCGCCCGGCCTCCATGAGGGCTTGAAGAAGGTCGAACTCGGTGCGGGTCAATTGGACCTCCTCCGCGCCCACCCGGGTTGTCCGCGTGGCCACGTCCAGGTAAAGGCCGTTGTGTTCCAGCCCCGACGGCTCGGCCGCCAGCTGCACGGGCGTGGGCGCGGTTGGCGAGTTCAGTGCCGGGGCCGGCGGCAGCTCCGCCGTCGTACTCCCTCCCGAACCGCTCAAAAGCTTGCTGCCGCGCGGCCGGCGAAGGAGCGTCTCAACCCGGGCCAGGAGCTCACGGGGGCGGAAGGGCTTGGTGACAAAGTCGTCAGCGCCGACGGCCAGCCCTTGCAGTGTGTCCACTTCACGCGCGCGGGCTGTGAGCATGATGATGTAGGCGTCACTGAACTCGCGGACGCGGCGGGTGACCTCGATCCCGTCAATGTCGGGCAGGCCGAGGTCCAGGGTGATCACATCCGGGTTGTGAAGGCGGACCGCGTCCACGCCATCGACGCCGTTCCCGGCCGCGTAAACCTCCAGGCCCGACGCCTCGAGGACGGCATGGACCACCTCACGGATGTCATCGTCATCCTCGATTACTACAGCCACGCCCGATGCGCCCACGTCAAGATCCCCATCTCTTATGCTCAGCCCACCTTAACACCAGCGGTACCTGCTATTCTCCCGCATGTCAGCGTAAGTCCCGCTCACCCCTTGCGCGCGGCGCCACTCACCTGATCTGGAGCTCGCGCCTCACGAACGCTATAAGTTGGCTCCGCGATGTTTCCACCGGCAGGGATGAACCCCGCGCATAGCATTGGACGGCGAGGCCATCCACCATAGCGGCCGTTTCGATGGCGAAGCTTTGGGGATCGTCGCAGACGAAGGACCCCTCGCTGACGCCACGCTCGGTAATCTCGCGCAGGGCGCTGCGCCAGCCGTCGTAGTGTTCGCTCATCCAGCGTCCGTAAGCTTCGTCCCTGGCCGCGGCGGACCAGAAGTCGAACCAGATCAGCCAGTGCCGGCGGGAGTTCGCGTCAGTGCCGAACATTCCCTCCAGGAAATACAGCAGTTGCCTCGTGGGGTCGCCCGATCCTCTGGCGCTCTCCTGGAGCGGAACGTAGAAGTCCGCGGTTTCTGCCTTGACTACCTCCATCAGGACTTCGTCGAGACTCTTGAAATGGTAGGTGATGGTCCCGGGTGAGACTCCGCAGGCTTTTGAAATGTCGCGGATTAGGACATTGAACAACCCTTTGTCCGCGATCAGGTCCCGTGCGGCGTCAACCACCAGCTGACGCCGCACTTCAGTAGGATGCCGCTGCCGTTCGCCGACAGTCTTGGCGCGGGGCCGCTCTTCGTGATCCTTGGCTGTAGTTGTCATGTGGCTCGTCCTCGTTTCCCCTGGTCAGGCCGATGGTGCTTCGATCCGTGAATCCATGGTGCCCAATCCTATCTATTTTCTTCCGCGAACGATCTAATTCATGTACTGTACGAATAAATCGTCTGGGAGAGCAATAGTTCCCTGAATAGTTTAACCGCCCTGAAACAAAGGGGCATTTCAGCGGGAAGGCCCCCATTGTGACCGGATGGTACCGAAGACCGGATGTGCTGATGGTGCTGTCTTCTGCGCCCACATACGTGGCTACCCGCGAGGCCCTCAAGGTGATGGAGCCTCAGGACCTGACGCCGCTGCGCTACCTGGGTGCCGCCGTCGTGCTTGGCTTGGTCTTGCTGTTCCGGCGGCAGCGGCTTACGCTGCAGGGTCGTGACATTCCGCGGATGCTGGTCGCGGGATTGCTGGGTTATGCCGGCTTCGGCCTCCTCCTGAACCTGGGGCAGATGACCGTTCCGGCCGGAACCGCAAGTCTCCTGCTGAACATCTCGCCCGTTTTCGCGTTCGTCCTCGGTCATGTGATGTTGCGGGAGCGAACGTCCGGCCTGGGCTACTGGGGGATGCTGCTTGCCGTAGCAGGCGTCGTAGTCATTACGCTGGGCGATTCCGCGGCTGTCGGCTTCAACGGCGATGCTTTGTACATCGTGGCAGCCTCACTTCTCCTGTCGGCATTCCTCATCGTCCAACAGCCCCTGCTGGCACGCGTCCCTGCGCTCGAAGTGGTCTTCTGGGGAACCCTCATCGGAGGAGTGGCCACCCTGCCGACTGCCCGGTTCGCCGTGACGCCGGCCGGGTTCACATGGAGCGCTTGGCTGGCGTTGGCCGTGCTCGTGGTGATCTGCACGGTGGTGGGCTACGGTTTCTGGAACGTCTCGCTGTCGCGGACCAGCGTGGCGGAGGGCGGTTCACTCCTGTACGTCGTGCCAGTGCTGTCCCTGCTGCTCGGCTGGATTTTGCTGGGCGAAGTCCCCGGTGTCGCCTCACTCCTCGGAGGCACGGCCGCGTTGGCCGGCGTCATTTTGCTCTCCCGGGCAACCGCCTCCATCGCACCCGAGAAAGAACTGGAGCCCGCATCATGACTGGTGCCCGGTGCGGCGCAGGACCATTTCTTCCAGGAGCGAAACGAGCGAGTAGAGAATGATGGACGCCAGAGTGATGACCACAACGGCGGCCCACACCTCATTGTTCTTGGCCCGGGAGACGGCGGAGATGATGGCGTAGCCGATCCCCTTGCCGGTCGCGAGCCATTCGGCCAGGAGCGCGCCCGTGATGGCTCCCGGAATCGAGACGCGCAAGGCCGTGAAGAATGCTGGCAACGAAGACGGAAGAGCCACTTTCAGCAGGGAGGTCCAGCGCGAGCCCCCGTATACCTCAATCACTTCGAGCATGGCTGGCGAAGCTGATCGCAGCCCGAACACCACGGTCACGAGCGCCGGAAACAGCACCACGATGCCGCCGATTGCCGCCACCGCGGGTTCCTGCCGCCCGAAAATCAGGATGATGATGGGTGCGAGGGCCACGAGCGGAACGGAACGCAGCAGCATGGCGATGGGCATGAGTGCATGCTCTACGCCGCGAAAGACTACGAACAGGGCCGCGATAGCCACGGCGCCCACGATGCCCGAAGCGAAGCCCATGGAGGCGTCAATGAGCGTCTGACCGAGATTCAGGAAGATGGAGGTCCTGTTAGCCTCCGCGGCCGGAACGGTGAACAGGAAATTGAACACATCGCCTGGACCCTTGCCGACGAACGGCGAGATATGGAAAAGCTGCAGGAGCCCCATCCACAGCAGCAGGACGACTCCCAGCGACACCGCCAGGCCAATCAGTCCCCGTCCCAGGCCTCTAAGCAGTGAGCCAGTCATTGAGAGCCGCCCTTCCGTCCGGCGGTGCTTGAGGCTGCCCAGGGGACCAGGATCCTCGTCAGTACACCGCAAACCGCGTAGCCGAGACCGGCGAGCAACCCTGCCATCAACGCAACTCCCCAGGCGCTGGCAATTTGCAGGTTCTGCTGCGCATTGACCATCGCGGGGCCGATGCCCTGGTCCACGCCACCTACATATTCGCCGAGCACAGCGCCCAGCACGGCGGCTGGAACGGCGATCTTGAGGGCGGTCAGGATCCCCGGGAGTGCAGACATGAGCTGGACCTTGAACAGTTGTTTGATCCGTCCACCACCGTAGACGGCGATGAGGTCAAGGCTGGACTCGTCCGCGCTCTTTAGCGCCGCCACTGCTCCCACCACGGTGGTGAAGAAGACCGAGATGCCCGCCAGCAGCACCGCGGTCCCCGATGATTCGCCGTGCCCGGGCGAGCCGATAACGATGAAGGCTAGCGGGCCGATGGCGACGATCGGCAGGCAGTAGCTGATCACCGCCAGCTGTGTGACCAGCCGTTCCAGCGCCGGGACCACCAAGACCGTGGCGGCGAGCAATAACGCGGCGAGATTTCCCCAGAAGTATCCGATGGCGGCTTCCGTTACGGTGACGCTCACATTGGGCCAATAGAAGCTGACGCCATCGGTGACGAGCTGGCGGACGACGTCGAACGGCGTCGGAATGGCTCCACCCCCGCCGCCGGCGGAGGCCCCGACGCCCGCCAGTACCGTTACTGCGGCGATCCACCACAAGGCGATCGCGCCAAAGACTCCGGCAAGGCCAATGCCCCACGGCGGGAGGCCGCCAAGGCGGCCTCGGAGACCCGCGCCCATTGTGATCTCGGTCATGTCAGTGCCTCGTTTCCGCGGCTAGCCCGACATCGCCGAAGAGCAATTCGGAAGCGCGGTCGCAATAGGCGTGGAACTCCGGCGTGCGCATCATTTGGGGCGTGCGGGGGCGCGGCAGGTCCACCGTGATGATCTCCTTGATCCGGCCGGGTCGGGCGCTCATCACGGCAACCACGTCCGAAAGGAAGATCGCCTCGGAAATTCCATGGGTCACCATGAGCGTCGTGGCCGGTTTCTCGGTCCAGATCCGCAACAGCTCCAGGTTGAGCCGCTGCCTTGTCATGTCATCGAGTGCACCGAACGGTTCGTCAAGGAGCAGCACCGAGGGCTTGAGGACCAGCGAACGGGCGATCGACACGCGTTGCCGCATGCCTCCGGAGAGTTCTGCCGGTTTCGCCTTTTCAAAGCCCTTCAGCCCGATCAGATCGATCAGCTCGTCCACCAACTCCTGGTCCACGGGCCGTCCTGCCACTTCAAAAGGCAGACGGATGTTGGCTTCCACGCTGCGCCACGGCAAAAGGGCGGAGTCCTGGAAAGCGATGCCGAGTTCGTGGCCGGCCCGAAGCTCGGCCGGGGTGTGCCCGTCGACCACCACCTCACCGCTGCTTGGATCCTCCAGCCCGGCCAGAATCCTCAGGATGGTGGATTTTCCGCAACCGGATGGCCCCAGGAGGGAGAGGAAGGATCCACGGGAAGTCTGCAGATTGGCGTCTTCCAAGGCCACGACTTTTCGCCGGCCCACGGCGAATGTCTTGTTGAGGTCCCTGAGCGAGATGCCGGTGCCGGAGAGGAACCCTGCTCCCGATGTCGAAGTAGTTTGAGCGCTGGTTTCCATGTGGCTGCCGTCCTTGCCCCGGGTCCTACTTGAGGCCCGGGTTTTCCTTGTAGACCTCGCCAAGGAGGCTCATGTCGAAGATCTTGTCCGCCGTGGTGTCGTAGCCGGCCAGCTTGAGGATCTCGATGTTCTTGGCCATCAGCGCATCTGAAACCGTGAAAAGACCATTCGCCTTGGTTTCATCGCTCACGATCAGCTTGGTGTTCTGGGCTTCAGCCTGGCCTTTTTCCTTGGCTGCGCTCAGGCCAAGCTCCTTACCGTAGACCTCCACGGCGAGACGCGCCGACTCCGTGGAATCGGCTACGGCGTCCTTCCAACCCTTGATGGAAGCGGCCAGGAAGGCCTTTAGCTCTGCGCGCTTGTTCTTGATGGCGTCTTCTATGGCCACGAAGCTCTCGGCAATGAACGGCAGGCCGTTGTCGGCGAACGGCAACACGGCCGTCTTGTGTCCGCCGAGCTCCAGCGTGAGGACTTCGTTGGTCAGGTAAGCGAAAAAGCCGTCGACATCCCCGTTGGTCAGGGGCTGGGGATCGTATTGGACCGGCACCTTGGTGACCTTGCCGGCGTCGATCTTGTTGACCTTCAGGAGGGCATCAAACAGTGTTTCGTTCACGCCGGCCTGCACCCCGATCTTCTTGCCGATCAGGTCCTCGGGCTTGGTGATCGGCTTCGCGGCGAGCGAGACGATGGTGAAAGGGTTCTTTTGGTAGGTAGAGCCGATGATCTTCAGCGGAGCGCCCTCATTGAGGATGACCGGCGCAACGCCCACCGGCGACGATGTACCAACCAATGCCTTGCCTGAGAGCACCATGGTCTCCGCAGACGCACCGCCGGGGCCACCGGCAATCAGGTTGACCTTCTCGAAGCCGGCTGCCTTGTAGTAGCCCTTGGAGTCGGCAAAGTACTCGCCGGCGAACTCAGAGTTCTTCAACCAGGAGAGCTGGACTTCGAGAGTTCCGAACGAGGCAGCGGACGGAGCGCCCGACGAGGTGGCTGCTGAGCCGGTACCGCAGCCGGCCAAAGCCAGCAAGCCGAGCGAGGAAATGCCCGCAATTACCGCTCTGCGCGAGGGGCGGGCAGTGGCCTGTTCCTGAATGCTGCTGCTCATAGTGATCTCCATATCGGGATGCCTCCGGTTCAATCGGGACACAATCGTCCCGCGACCTTCACGCTATGGAACAAATGTTTCAGCGAATGGATGTGGCTTGTTTCTGGCGGGTAACAAGTTCCATCGGCGCCGGGGCCGAGAGGGCTACTTCCGGGCGCGCCACTCGGAGTCGAGCATGGCGTAGATGACTTCAGTGGACCATTGGCCCTTGTAGTGCCAGTTGTCCACGAGCTCCGCTTCGCGGCGCATCCCAAGCCGCTCGCACAATCCCGACGACGAGGTATTCAGGGAATCCAGCTTGGCATCGATCCGGTGGAACATGAGAGTTTCGAAACCCAAGCGGAGCACGGCCTCCGCTGCCTCGGCGGCGTAACCTTGGCCTCGGCTTTCCGGCGCCAGGATCCAGCCGATTTCGGCCTGCCCCGTGCCCGGCAGCCACTTGAGGACCACTTCGCCGAGCAAACCCGGCGAGTCCGCGCGCTCTATGGCGAGGCACACCCAGTCGCCCTCTTGCTCGAAGGTGAAGTTGGCGTATCGGCCCAGCGCTTCCATGGACTGCGTGAGGGTCAATTCCTGCCGGAGCAGGAATCGTGCAGTCTCGGGCAATGACTGGTAGGCGTGGAATCGCTCCAGGTCGGTGGCCTCGAATCGCCGAAGCACAAGCCTCGGAGTCCGGATGGGCAGTTCGATAAGCGGCATGCCTCGAGGCTACTACGGGGGTCCGGAACCGTCCCGCCGGGCGGTCACCTCTTGACAGTTCAAGCAAACTGGGATTACCTAATGAACATTCGGTAAATAAAGCTGGAGGCAATGACGCATGGTTGAGACCACCCTTTCTGGCGCAGCGCAGCACCAGATCCTCAAGAACGACTACGCCTCCGAGTGGATGGGCCTGGAGGTGCTCAAGATCGACGACGGCCACGCCACCGTTCGGATGACCCTCCGCCAGGAAATGCTCAACGGCTTCGGGATGGCCCACGGCGGAATGATCTTCGCCTTCGCGGATTCAGCGTTTGCCCTCGCGTGCAACCCGGCCGTCCTATCGCCGTCGGACGCCGACAACATCACCGTCGCCGCCGGCGTCGACATCAACTTCCTCAAGCCGGCCTACCAAGGCCAAGTGATCACCGCCGTCGCGAACCGTCGCGCACACAACGGCCGCAGCGGCCTGTACGACATCCAGATCTTCGCGATCGACGCAACGGAACTGGCCGCCTCCGCGTCGCCCATAGATCCGGGCAGCTACGGCGAGCTCATCGCCGAGTTCCGTGGCCGCAGCCGCACCATCTCCAAGAAGTAGGAACACCATGACACAGAACACCGTCGCCGCTCCCGACGCACCCGTGCTGGACCGCGAAGAAACCATCTCCCGCGACGAGCTCGAGGCCCTGCAGCTCAGCCGCCTCCAGCACACCGTGGCCTACGCCTACGATCGGGTGCCGCTGTACAAGCGCAAGTTCGACGACGCCGGCGTCCATCCTTCCGATCTCCGCGAGCTGTCCGATCTCGGCAAGTTCCCGTACACCACCAAGGAAGACCTCCGCCAGGAATACCCCTTCGGGATGTTCGCCGTGCCGCAGGACGAAGTAGCCCGCATCCACGCGAGTTCCGGCACCACAGGCCGGCCGACCGTCGTCGGGTACACCAAGAACGACCTCGCCAACTGGGCCACGCTGGTGGCCCGCTCGCTCCGCGCATCCGGTGTCCGGCCGGGCATGAAGGTCCACAACGCCTACGGCTACGGCCTGTTCACCGGCGGCTTGGGTGCGCACGCGGGTGCCGAAGCTTTGGGGTGCACGGTCATCCCGATGTCCGGCGGTCAGACCGAACGCCAGATCCAGCTGATCCAGGACTTCAAGCCGGACGCCATCCTGGCAACCCCCACCTACCTGCTCACCATCGCCGACGCGATGGCGCACATGGGTGTGGATCCGGCGTCGACCTCGCTCAAGTACGCGGTGCTCGGCGCTGAACCGTGGACCGAGGAAATGCGGCACGAGCTCGAGACCACCATGAACATCAAGGCCTGCGACATCTACGGGCTCTCGGAGGTCATGGGCCCGGGGGTCGCGGGCGAGGCCGTGGAGACCCAGGACGGGTGCCACATCTGGGAAGACCACTTCCGCCCTGAGATCATCGATCCGTTCGACCCCTCCCGCGGGGTAAGCGCTGTGCTGGCCGACGGCGAGCCGGGCGAACTCGTCTTCACCTCGCTCACCAAGGAAGCGCTGCCGATCATCCGGTACCGCACCAAGGACCTCACCCGCCTGCTGCCCGGCACCGCCCGCCCCGCGCACCGCCGCATGGGCCGCATCACCGGACGCAGCGACGACATGATCATCCTGCGCGGCGTGAACCTCTTCCCCTCGCAGATCGAGGAAATCGCCCTGCGCATCCCCGAGCTCAGCCCGCACTTCCAGCTCGAACTCACCCGCCCCGAGGGCAAGCGCATGGACTCGCTGACGGTCAAGATTGAGCGCCGCGAGAACGTTTCCATCGAGGCAGGCACGACGGCGGCACACGCCTTGCGCGAGCAGATCAAGATCCACGTGGGTTCTTCGTGCGTGGTCGACGTCGTGGAGCCGGGTTCGCTCGAGCGCTCCAACGGCAAGCTGCGCCGCGTCTACGACATGCGACCCAAGAGGTAACGTGGCCGTGCCCGTGCACGAATCAACCGACCGTTCATGAGAAAATGGCCAGCATGCCTAGTGAAACAGTAACCAAGCGGGGACGCCCCGGATACGACCAGCAATCAGTGCTGCTCATCGCCGTCGACGTCTTCAACCGCCACGGTTACGACGCCACGTCCATGGGCATTCTGGCCGAAAACCTCGGGATCTCAAAGTCGGCCATTTACCACCACGTGCCGTCAAAGGGCGACCTCCTGAAGCTCGCCCTGGAGCACGCACTCGGTGGGCTCGAGGCCATCCTGGAACAGCCCGAGGCTGTTACTGGGGCGGCGGATGCGCGTTTGGAATTTGTCCTCCGGCAGACCATCGCCGTGCTGGTGGACCGGCTGCCGTTCGTCACGCTGCTCCTGCGGCTCCGCGGCAACACCGACATAGAGCGCGATGCCCTGGAACGGCGTCGTGCCTTTGACCACAAGGTGGCCGCGCTAATCTCGGCCGCCCGCGAAGAAGGCACCCTGCGCCAGGACATCGACCCCCGCACGGTGACCCGGCTCCTGTTCGGCACCATCAACTCGATCGTGGAGTGGTACAAGCCGGGGGGCTCACTCTCCCCCCAGCGCCTGGCCGACGACGTCATCACCATGGCGTTCGACGGCCTCCACGCCTCGGCGTAGCCGCCATTCCTCCCCCTCCTCTCCCCCTCCTCTCCCGACGCCCGCTGACATATACGGCGCTTTCCCCCGACGCTCGCTCACATATACGGCGCTCTCCCCCGACGCCCGCTCACATATATGGCCAATTGACAGAACGCTCTCTCACAAATGTGAGAGAGCGTTCTGCGTGCTGTTCGGTTCGTGAGTGATTTCCAGCCGATCAGAGCTGGTATTCGGCCTGGATACCCAAGCTTTCATGGACGCAGAGGATGTTGTTTTCCGTATCCATGAACCATGCGCAACGGTCGGCGTCGGTGGTGCAAATGTGGTGTTGTGTCTTGACATCCGGGAGGTCGTAATCCCGGAATTCGACGCCGCTCGCCTCCATTTCGTCGACTGTCCGCTCGATGTCGCTGACTTCAAAGGAAAGGGCGGTGTGCGATGAGTGCATGCCGTCCTTGATGGGCATCAACTGCAGCATGGGACCGCCGTCGATGCCGAACAGATCATTTCCATCCCAGGTCATGCCGCGATGAGGGAGGCCGAGTTTTTCTGCGTAAAAGCTGCGGGCTCGGGCTACGTCGTCAACGGGCAAGACGGTTGTGGCTGTCCTGAGTGCTAGGTTCATTTCGCCACCTCCTACGCAAAAAATCTTACGCCGGGCGGGATCGGAAAGACCTTGTGAGCGAGCGTTAGCCTAGACCGTTGTCAGGGCGACGACCTCGGCCTAATATGTGCACAGCCCCCTCGCAGGGGAACAACTCCGGGACCTTCCCTCAACGGGTGATGGGAGCACCTTAGGAGGCCCGAGTCCTGGACATCACGGGACGGGAAGATAATGACCAAATATCTATTCGAAGCAAACTACGTAGGCGACGGAATCAACGGGCTGTTGCGCGAGGGCGGCACCAAGCGCCGTGATGCTGTGGTCGATGCACTCAAATCCGTCGATGGATCCCTCGAATGTTTCTACTACGCTTTCGGCGAGACCGACGTCGTCGGCGTCTTCGAAATCCCGGACGCAGCTAGCGCTGCCGCCCTCTCACTCATGATCAATGCGACAGGCGCTGTGCGCCTGCACTTGAAGCCGCTCATGACCGTGGAGGATCTCGACGAAGCTGCCAAGAAGACGCCGGCATACCGCGCACCCGGACAATAGAACCAACCAGCGGGCCAGAGGGATTCACGCCAGCCCAGACACGGAACGCTCCCCATCGATGGGGAGCGTTCCACGCATGCAGTGAGCGAGCGTCCACAGGAAACCCGATATAAGTGAGCGAGCGTCCGGCCAGACACGCACATAAGTGAGCGAGCGTCGGCAGGAAACCCGATATTAGTGAGCGAGCGTTACTTCTCCACGAGGGTCAGGACGTCGTAGGTGGCTACGATTTCCTCGTTCTGGTTGGTCAGTACGGCGTCCCAGGCTACTTCGCCGTATTCGTCGGTCTCGCGCGGCGTGATCTTCTTGGCCGTGAGCGTGACCCGGATCGAATCCCCGGCGGCTACGGGAGTGATGAAGCGCAGGTTCTCCAGGCCGTAGTTGGCCAGGACGGGGCCCGGGGCAGGTTCCACGAACAGACCTGCGGCCCAGCTGAGCAGCAGGTACCCGTGCGCCACGATTCCCGGGAAGAACGGATTGGCCTCCGCCGCTTCCTGGTTGGTGTGTGCGTAGAAGGTGTCGCCCGTGGAGTTGGCGAAGGCAGTGATGTCGTCCAGGGTGACCTGGCGCAGTTCGGACCGCACGGCGTCGCCGATCCGCAGGGTAGCGAGCGACTTCCGGAACGGGTGCGTACCTTCCGTCTCCACCGTGAAGTTGCGGTCCGCGCCAGTGTGCCAGACGCCGGTCACCGCAGTAAGCATGTTCGGCGAGCCCTGGATGGCCGTGCGCTGCATATGGTGCATGACGGAGCGGATACCACCGAGTTCCTCGCCACCACCGGCGCGGCCAGGCCCACCGTGGACCAGGTGCGGCACGGGCGAACCATGCCCGGTTGACGACCGGGCGTCCTCGCGGTTGAGCATCAGGACACGGCCGTGGTGCGCCGCGATTCCGGTCACCAATTCCCGGGCGACAGCAGGATCGTTGGTGCAAACGGAGGCCACCAGGGAGCCGCCACCGCGCGCGGCGAGGCGGACGGCGTCGTCGAGGTCCGAGTACCCGATCACGGACGATACCGGACCGAAGGCCTCGAGCGAGTGGACAGCTTCCGAGTCCACATCAGCCCAGCTCAGGACGACGGGCGACATGAACGCGCCATCCTCCACGACGCCCACGGTTCCGTCGAGCGAGGTGACCGACGGCGAATCGAGCGTCCCGTACGCTAGCTCGCCACCGGCGTCGAGCATTGACTGCACTGCGGCGCGAACGTCCGCAAGCTGCTCGAGCGACGCGAGGGCGCCCATCGTGACGCCCTCTGCGCGGGGGTCGCCGACCACAACGCGCTCGTCGACGCGCGCGCCGATGGCGGAGACGACGTCGGACACCAGGGCCTGGGGCACGATGGTGCGGCGGATCGAGGTGCACTTCTGCCCGGCCTTGACCGTCATTTCGGTGACGACCGACTTGATGAAAGCGTCGAACTCGGGGGTGCCGGGAACGGCGTCGGGTCCGAGGATGGCGGCGTTGAGCGAGTCCGTTTCGGAGGTGAACCGGACGCCGCCCTGGACCACGTTGGCGTGGGACTTCAGCGAGTTGGCGGTGGAGGCGGAGCCGGTGAAGGCGAGCAGGTCGCGGTAGTCGAGATGGTCCAGCAGGGTGCGGGCGGATCCCGAGATGAGCTGCAGCGAGCCTTCCGGAAGGATGCCTGACTCGACGATTGCCTTGACCACGACGGCGGCAACGTAACCGGTGGGGGTGGCTGGCTTGACGATGGTGGGGACGCCGGCGATGAATGCGGGCGCAAACTTCTCGAGCATGCCCCACACGGGGAAGTTGAAGGCGTTGATCTGCGCCGCGACGCCCGGGATGCGGGTGTAGATGTGCTCGCCTGCGAATGAACCGTCCTTGGACAGGACTTCCATGGGACCGTCCACCACAACCTGCGAGTTCGGCAGTTCGCGGCGGCCCTTGGAAGCGAAGGTGAAGAGCACTCCGATGCCGCCGTCGATGTCCACCATCGAGTCGATCTTGGTGGCGCCGGTCTTGAAGGACGAAGTGTAGAACTCCTCGCGGCGTCCGTTCAGGTACTGGGCCAGTTCCTTGAGCTTGAGGGCGCGCTGGTGGAAGGTGAGCTTGCCGAGCTCGCGCTGGCCCACCGTGCGGCCGTAGTTCACGACGCCGGCAAGGTCCAGCCCGTCGGTGTTGACCGTTGCGAGGATCTCGCCTGTGCTGGCGTCGCGAACGGGAACGCCCGCGGAGGCGTCGGCGCGGGGGGTCCACCACTCGCCCTGGACGAAACTGGGCACGGTTTCAACGGTTGTGGCTTCCGGAGCGACTGCGGTACTGGTCATCGTCGACGGGTCCTTCCAAGGCACGGGCACGAAATGGACGGAACGGCCGCAAATTACTGACCGGCCGTTCGGTAATATCCCCAGAATACATGAGAGCCCCGATCTGCACACTAGATGCTTCTTCGGACTGCGCCCTTCCTGACCTTCTTTGACGCGTTTTGACGCCCGGGAGTTGCGACTCGCCGCGTCGCAAGCGCTTTCCGAAATCAAAGAAGGTCACGACGGCGCGTGGTCGTCTCTGTTTCTACCGCGCCGGAGCGTTGAGCTTCGCGCGGATGGCGGCGATTTCGGCTTGTGAGACCCCGTTCGTTCTCAGGAAGGCGGCCGTTTCCAAGGAATGCGCGAATTCCAACAGGCTCACGCTGCGTGTTGCCAGCATGGCTTCAAGGGCATCCTCCTCGAGAAAGGCATCATGGGCGTGCGGGGCGCGATGGTGGCGGTGGCGCTCGTTGATTCCTCGCATTCCCTGCTGGTAACCCCGTACGATTTCCTCGTCGCTGGCTTCGGCCAGGTTCTGCAGCATCACGGCGATGATCCCAGCGCGGTCGCGCCCGGCCGCGCAGTGCACCACCACCCCGCCACGCGCTGCGGCTATGGCCTTGAAGACCGCGGCGAGCTTGTCCGGGAAGAGCCGCAGATAGTCGGCATAGTGCGCAGGGTCTTTCAGGTAGGGGCCAAAGAGCTCGGTGAAGTTTTTGTCCTCCGGGTCCTCGGTGGGGCAATGAACGATGTCGAAGCGCGCAGTCGCCTCCGTTGAAACTTCGGGATCGACCTCCCTGGGCTGCTGCTCGCGCAAGGTCCGCAGATCGATCACAGTGCGGATGCCGGCGTCGTACATTTGCTGCCAACCAGCGTCGGTGAGCCATTCCCGCCGGCCCATCCGATACACGCCTCCGGCGATATGCCAGGCGTTCACCGCACCGTCCCAATGGACGGCCCGTTGCTCGGCGGCGGTTGAGATCCCATCCATACCGGACAGCTAACCACACGGCGACATAGGTGAGCGAGGGTTTCCACGGAGGCCTAGATATGTGAGCGAGCGTTTCCACGGAGGCCTAGATATGTGAGCGAGGGTTTCCACGGAGGCCTAGATATGTGAGCGAGCGTCAGCGGAAAAGACGGCATATGTGAGCGAGCGTCGGGGGGAAAGGCGGCATAGGTGAGCGCGGGTTGGGTCTTGCGCGCTATACGTGACTTATGTCATACTTTTTTTCGATACGTATCGACGATGCGTATCGATAACACAGAGTCACACATCAGACCAAGACCACTGGACCCGGCGAGGAGGCCTGGAAGTGCCCACGAGCAAGGATGTCGCCCAGGTGGCCGGCGTAGCCCAAAGCACCGTTTCGTATGTGCTCAGCGGCAAGCGGCCCATTTCCGAGAAGACCCGGAAAAAGGTCGAGGCCGCCATTGACCAGCTGACATACCAGCCCAATGCGGGCGCCAGAGCTTTGGCAAGCCGCAAAACGCGGGTCATCGGCTTGGTCATTCCGTTCATCCCGGAGCTGGAAATGGGATCGATCATGGAATTCGTCTCGGTCATTGCCAGCACGGCACGGCAATTCGACCACGACATTCTCCTGGTCACCGACGACGAAGGCGCTGCCGGGTTGCGCCGCGTCGTCGGGCAGCAGATCTGCGATGGCCTGATCCTCATGCAGGTTGAGGACGAGGACGAGCGCCTCCCCGTGGCCCGAAGCCTGAACGTCCCGGTGGTGCTGATCGGCATCCCCCGCGATCCGTCCGGACTTGTCTGCATCGACGCCGACTTCGAAATGGCCGGTGAGCACTGCGTCCGGGACCTTGCGGCCGCCGGCCACTCCGTGATTTCCGTCATTGATTGGCAGCCCGCAGTGATGGACCGGCATGTGAACTACGTCGACCGGTTCCTGCACGGCACGGATGTCGCGGCCAAAGCCCTCGGCGTGACCGTGCTCCATCTTCCAGGCGGGACCGACCGCGCCACCATCTCCGAATCGGTGGACAAGGCCCTCGCCAGTACAACAGGCAAGCCCGCATTCATCGTCCCCGACCGCACCATCCAGGACATTCTGCGCCGCATCTTGAGCAGCCGCGGCCTGACCCTGGGGTTGGACGTTTCCGTCATTGGAAGCGCCTCCCCCACCGTTGCCGAGCTCCAACCCATACCGCTTTCCACCATCGATCTGCGGCCGGCAGAAGTATCCCGGCGCGCGGTCAAAATCATGTGCCAACTCCTCGAAGCCGACTCACACGGACCACACGAATCCTTGGAGTTGGTGCCCACGGTCATCACGCACCGTTCCAGCACGCTCCGTCCGCAGTGAATCGCCACCCCTGGTTCGCCGCGCCCTCTCTTTTTGTTCCAGCTCCATAATCCTTTCGTTTCAGCAAATCCTTTCGTTTCAGCATCGTCGATACGCATCGACAATTCGCTTCCCACCAACAAACGCACCATGCCCTTCCTCCACCAACAAAGGAACAGACAATGAAGTCAGCTATCAGGACACGCCGCCCGCTCGCCCTGGCCGTGGCAGCACTCGTCGGACTCCCGCTCGCCATCTCGGGCTGCGGCACCACTGCCTCCGCCTCCTCCACGGATGCAGTGAAGGAAATCTCCGTGATGGACTACTACAACAATGAGCCGGACAAGTCCTTCATCGGCGACGCCCTGACCGCCTGCGGCACCAAGGCCGGCGTGACAATCAAACGCGAAACCGTGCCGGGCAAGTCGTTGATCTCGAAGGTGCTCCAGCAGTCGTCTTCCAAGACGCTGCCGGATGTACTCATGCTCGACAACCCGGACCTGCAGCAGATTGCCGCTACTGGGGCGCTGGCACCGTTGTCCGATTTCAACATCAGCACCGCCGATTTCGCGCCCGGCGTCCTGAGCGCCGGCACCTACAAGGACAAGGTGTACGGGCTCGCCCCCACGGTGAACACGATCGCGCTCTTCTACAACAAGGACATTCTGGCCAAGGCCGGAGTCACCCCGCCCACCACCTGGGACGAGCTGAAGGCTGCGGCCACCAAGCTCACTTCGGGCGAGCAGTATGGCCTGGCTTTCAACGCCAACCCCACCTATGAGGGCACGTGGCAGTTCCTTCCTGTCATGTGGTCCAACGGTGGCGACGAGAAGAACATCGACACCCCCGAGACCGCCCAGGCCCTCCAGCTCTGGACCGACCTCGTCAAGGACGGATCCGTATCGTCTTCGGCGCTGAACTGGACCCAGGCAGACGTCAAGGACCAGTTCATGGCAGGCAAGGCAGCCATGATGGTCAACGGCCCTTGGCAGATCCCGGCGCTCGACAAGAAGACCACGCTGCAGTACGGCGTCGTGAAGATTCCGGTCCGTGACGCCAGCCAGACAGCCGTTGCCCCGCTTGGCGGCGAAGTGTGGACCGTTCCGCAGACGGGTGCCAAGGCCCGTCAGGCCAAGGCCGCGGAAGTGGTGGCTTGCATGAACAGCGACGAAAACCAGCTGGCCATGGCCAAGGTCCGCAACACCATCCCGTCCAAGACCTCGCTGGCGGCGAAGTTCGCCACTGACAACCCCAAGCTCGCCACTTTCACCGATCTCATCAAGACCGCCCGGGCCCGCACCGGCGAACTCGGAGAAGGATGGCCGGCACAAGCGACCAAGATCTACACCGCCATCCAGACCGCGCTGACGGGCAAAGCCTCTCCGGCCGACGCCCTCAAGCAAGCCCAAGGCCAGTAAGCGGCTGGACATGTCCCTCACAACTGATTTGTCGCAGGCCAAGTCGCGCGCCAACCAGCGCGCCAAAGGGCGCGCAAAGCCCGGGTCGGACAACACGCGGGCCCGGGAAGCAAGCCCGTCACCCCGCAGGCGCAGCCGCAAACGCCGCGAGCGCCTCTTCCAATGGCTGTTCCTGGTTCCTGCCGTGACCTACATGGCGCTGTTCTTCGGCTACCCCGTGGTCAAGAACATCGTGATGAGCTTCCAGGACTACACCACGGCTACGTTCTTCACGGGCGAGGCCCCTTGGGTGGGGTTGGCGAACTACGCGAAGGTGCTGTCGTCGTCGTTGTTTTCAACGTCTTTAGTGAACACCGCCCTGTTCACCTTGGGATCCATACTTGGCCAGTTCGTGATCGGGCTGACGCTGGCAATCTTCTTCCAGCGCAAGTTCCCGCTCAACGGAATCCTGCGTTCGCTGCTCCTGCTCCCCTGGTTGCTGCCGCTCATCGTGTCCAGCGCCGTGTGGAGATGGATCCTGGACAAGGACAGCGGAGCCTTGAACCGCTTCCTCGGCGAATTGCACATCGTGAACACGGGCGTTCCGTGGCTCACCAGCACCTCGCTGGCGCTGATCGCGGTAGTTGGAGTGAACATCTGGATCGGCATCCCGTTCAATCTGACCATTCTCTATGGCGGCCTCCAGGAAATTCCGGATGAGCTTTACGAAGCCGGTTCCCTCGACGGCGCCACCGGCTGGAAGGCGTTCCGGCACATCACCTGGCCGATGCTGCGTCCGGTGGTGAGCGTGGTCCTGGTGCTCGGCGTCGTCTACACCCTGAAGGTGCTGGACATCATCCTGGGCCTGACCAACGGCGGCCCCGCGAACTCGACCCAGACCATCGCCACCCAGTCCTACGATCTGTCCTTCCACGAGTTCAAATTCGGCGAGGGGGCCGCGCTGGGCAATGTCCTGGTGGTCATTTCCCTCGTCTTCGCGGTCCTGTACTTGCGTGCCAGCCGGAGCTCCGTCGATGAGTGAGGAAACCATGACGACGACGAAAATCACCATCCGCCGTTCGGCGCCGGCGAGCGCCCGCAAACCGAGCGCCCGCAAAGGCGCCGGACCCGAGCACGCCGCGAACGGGCCCCGGCGCAAACAATGGGGCTATACCGTCCTGGCCATCGTCTTCCTGGCCATCATGTTGTTCCCCGTCTACTGGATGATCAACGCTTCGCTGCAGCCGAACGGCACCACGCTGGAAACTTCGTGGCTGCCGCTCAAGCCGGACTTCTCGGGCTACGCCACGGCCATCAGCGAGCAGGGTGGGAACCTGGCCACGAGCCTTGTGATCTCGCTGGGCAGCGTGGTACTCAGCCTGGCCATCGCGGCACCGGCGGCCTATGCCCTGGCTTATTTCAAGGTCAAGGGCGCTGGCGTGGTTCTCTTCGCGATCCTGATCAGCCAGATGATCCCCGGAATCGTGGTGGCTAACGCGCTGTACACGGCCTACAACGACCTTGGCCTTCTCAATTCCATCCCGGGCCTGATCCTGGCCGACTCCGCGCATGGCATCCCGTTCGCGATCCTCATCATCAGGGCGTTCATGAACGGCATGCCGGCGTCTGTCATCGAGGCTGCACGGGTGGACGGCGCCGGGCACCTGAGGGCGTTTTGGTCGATCGTGGTGCCGCTCAGCAGGAACTCGCTCATCACCGCGGGACTCTTCACCTTCCTGTTCACGTGGAGCGACTTCCTGTTTGCCCTGACCTTGACCACCACCGAGGCCGTGCGGCCAGTGACCCTGGGAATCTTCCAGTACATCGGTGCCTACGTGAACGACTGGAGCTCGGTCATGGCCACCGCCGTGCTTGCGTCCATCCCGGCCATCATCCTGCTGGTCGCCGCCCAGAAATACATCGCGGCGGGCACAGCCGGCGGAGCCGTCAAATAGCAGTAGCCAGCCGACGACGGCGGCACCGCACCGCCGGTGCCCAGCGCGCCGCCCGCGGCACCGCACCGCCGTCGGGCACTAATCACCAAACCAAACTCATCACCAAGGAGAGACCCATGTCCGAACCAATCCGCGTCACCGTGTGGAGCGAAAACCGGCACGAAAAGCGCGACGAACTGGTGGCCCGCCTCTACCCCGAGGGCATGCACGGTGCCGTGAAGGCCGGCATCGAGGAGAACCTCGGCGCCAAGGTCAGCGTCCGCACCGCCACCCTCGACGAGCCCGAGCACGGCCTCACCGAGGAAGTCCTCGCCAACACGGACGTCCTCACTTGGTGGGGGCACATGTCCCACGGTGATGTCGACGACGAAATCGTCGAGCGCGTGCACCGCCACGTCCTGTCCGGCATGGGCCTGATCGTCCTGCACTCCGGGCACTGGTCCAAGATCTTCACCAAACTCATGGGCACCTCGTGCACGTTGCGCTGGCGCAGTGAGCAGGACCGCGAACTGGTCTGGACCGTGGACCCCACCCACCCCATCGCGAAGGGCGTGCCGCACCCCATCGTGATCGACCAGCAGGAAATGTACGGCGAATTCTTCGACATCCCCACCCCCGAGGAGCTCGTGTTCATCAGTTCCTTCAGCGGCGGCGAAGTCTTCCGCTCGGGATGCACCTTCCGCCGCGGCCACGGCAAGATCTTCTTCTTCAGCCCCGGCGACCAGGACTACCCGGTCTACCACCACAAGGATGTCCGCCGGGTCATCTCCAACGCCGTCGAATGGGCAGTGACCGATCGGCCGGAGCGCGCCTACCCAGAACTGTTGCGCTACGAGACCAACGACTTCTTCAACGGCAAGAGCTACCAGGGAGCCAACGCATGAGCACCCCCTTCGCTACCATTCCCGACGACGGCACTCCCCTCCGCGTCGTCGTCGTCGGCGCCGGGGGCATGGGCCGCGCGTGGCTGCGGACGGTGCAGGAGTCGCCGCTCGTGGAGCTCGCAGGCATCGTTGACCTGGATCTGGACGCCGCCCGCGCGGGGGCGGCGGCTATCGGGCGCCCGGATCTGCCGGTGGGCACCGGGACCGCGCAGTTGGCGTCCGACGTCGGCGCCCAAGCGGTCATCAACGTCACCGTTCCGGTAGCCCACCATCCGGTGACCACCGAGGCGCTGGCGGCAGGGCTCCCGGTGCTCGGCGAAAAGCCAGTGGCCTCGACCGTGGTCCAAGGGCTCTCGCTGGCCGCGGCGTCGGAGCTTAGCGGCGAGTTGTTCATGGTCAGCCAGTCGCGCAGGTACAACCGCCACTTGTTCGAGGCCAAGCGGCTCGCTGCTTCTTTAGGCAGTGTGGGCATTGTGTCTGCGGAATTCTTCAAGGCCCCGCGTTTCGGTGGTTTCCGGGACGCGATGGACCACCCGTTGCTACTGGACATGGCCATCCATCAGTTCGACATGGCCCGGTTCCTGCTCGACGCGGATCCCGTCTCGGTGTTCTGCGAGGAATACAACCCGGCTTGGAGCTGGTACCGCGGCGACGCAGGGGCCACCGCCATCTTCGAAATGACCGGCGGGGAGCGTTTCGTGTTCACCGGGAGCTGGTGCAGCCCGGGCCAGGAGACCTCGTGGAACGCGGCATGGCGGATCAGCGGCGAACACGGCACGGTCCTGTGGGACGGCGACAGCGATCCTGTGTCCTCGGCGCCGCTTCCGTCGGGAGCCTGTTCGGAGGATCCCGGGCAGGAAATCGCCGGTTCATTGCGTGACTTCGTGGTGGCCTTGCGTACCGGGAGCACTCCCATGGGCCAGGTCCACGAGAACATCATGAGCCTTGCCATGGTGGAAGCGGCCATCCTCAGCGCTTCAACCGGCACCCGGATCTCCGTGGACACCCTGCTCGAGGAATCCTACGGACAGGCCGTCCTCACGGAACGCGACCCGGACGTACTAGAGGTCCTCAAGTCCTGGACCTCGGTCCGCAGCGCCCTGGCCCCGACCGCCCGCCAACCCGACTGCCCGCCCGCCCGCCAACCCAACTGACTGACAGTTGTTGTCGTTATGAGGGCTCATAACGACAACAACTGTCAGTCAGTTGGGGTTTCCGTGGTCGTGGGCGCGTTGCTCGCGTAGTCTGGCCGCAAGACTGCCGGGCTGGGGTAGCCCGCGCCGCCAAGCGGCACTGCAGATCGACACGAGGGGATATCAATCATGCAAGCAGCTCATTCGCGACGGCGGCATGGCCGCCTGGTGGGCGCCGTCGCCGCCGTCGTCCTCCTGGTGGGACTCGGAACTGGACCTGCCCAGGCGAACCCGATCACAGCGAAACCGGCCGATGTCTATGTCGCCTTGGGCGATTCCTATGCCGCTGGCACGGGCGGCAGCACTCCGGCTCCGGCCTCATTGCCGGGCTGCCATCAGAGCCTTGACAGTTACGCAGCCCTTTTGGGCGGGCTGAACCTGGGCTGCTTCGGCGCCACGTCGCTTGCCGTCGAGGCAGGTCTGGACAACCTGTCCACTGCCGACCCTGTCGCGATGGCCCTGGGGTCCGCTACAGAAGTCTCGGTCACTGTTGGCGGCAACGACGTCGGGACGGGAGCTGTCGCGGTGGCTTGCACCAGTGCCGATGCCCTGGCCTGCGCTTCGGCCGTGCAGAATGTGGCGAACGCCCTGCCCGCACTACCCGGCAACATCGTGGCCATGGTCCAGTCCATCCGGCAGAAGGCACCCCACGCCGACATCGTACTGACCGGCTACCCGCGCTTGTTCACCGTCGGCCCCAAGATGCCCACCGCCCAGAAACAGTTGGCCATCACCCTGAACGGAATGGCTGACCGACTGAATGCGACCATCGCCGGCGCGGCCTCCGCCGCAGGCGTGGGCTACGTGAGCGTGACGGAGCGGTTCACCGGGCACGGCATCGGTTCCAACAATCCGTGGATCCACTACGCCCAGCCTTCGCCCCTGGATCCGCCGGAGCTCGCGTTGGAAAACTTCCATCCCAACGACGCCGGCTACTCCCAGGGCTACCGCACGGCCGTCAATAGCGCGCTCAAGAAGTAGCTGGCGTCAGTCGCGAACGCGCCGGCGCGCGCTCAGGGCCGCTTCGCGAGCCTGAACTCGAGGCCGGTGCGGACCGCGGGCCACTCGTGTTCGAGGATGGAGAACACCACGGTGTCGCGGAGCACACCGTCCAAAGTTCGCGAATGGTTCCGGAGGACGCCGTCCTGCTTGGCGCCCAGACGGGCGATGGCTTCGCGGGACTGGTGGTTGAGCCAGTGCGTACGGAACTCGACGGCGGGGCAGCCGAGGGTCTCGAAAGCGTGGCGCAGCAGTAGCAGCTTGGAGTCGGGATTGCTCCCGCTGCCCTGTGCGGAGGCGGCGTTCCACGTGGAACCGATCTCGACGCGCGGGGTGGCTGCGTCGATGTTCATGTAGGTGGTCATGCCGATCAGCTTGCCGTTCGCCTTCAGCCGGGTGGCGAAAGGCAGCATGGATCCTTGCTCCTGCAGCCCGAGCCGGCGGTCGATCTCCGCGGCCATGGCCTCCGGCGTCGGGACCGAGGTGTACCAGAGTTTCCACAACTCGCCGTCTTTGGCGGCATCCACAAGGCCGTCGTGGTGCTCGGGGCTAAGGGGTTCCAAGGTGACGAAGCGGCCATCCAGGGTCACGGGTGCAATGAGAGTCACCCCGCCAGCCTAACCGACCCAACTAGCTCGCATTTGTTGACCCTTCTATGGTTGTCAAGCGCTGCAAGAGGCAGGGTTTGGGGCGTTGACCGGCCTTCGGCTTGTCGTTTCTCGACGTATCCGATGGTCTCGGCATCGAAGGTCATCCTGCTGAGGGCGACCATGTGCAGGGCTTTGTTCAGGGTTCTGTCGCCGCCGCGGTTGAGCCGGTGCCGGACGGTGTTCCCCGAAGAGGCCGGGATCGGGCTGGCCCCGGCCAGGGAGGCGAAGGCGGCCTCGGAACGGACCCGGCCGTGGTGGGACCACGCGGTGAGGCAGATCGCTGCGGTGACGGGACCGAACCCGGTTTCCCGCAGTAGCGGCGCGGCTTCGCTGATTTCGACCAGTTCGGTGATCCGGGAGTTGTTGGTTTTGATGTCCGTGTCGAGTCCGGTGATGTGTTTGGCCAGGCGGACTGCCTCGGAGCGGGCAACGGACAGTGCCAAGGGTTCTTCACGGGCACGCCAGCGGGCCACTTCGGCGATCTGGGTCCCGGTCAGGGGTTTGCGGGCGTCCAGGCCCAGGTCGTTCGCCCGGGCCAGGGCGGTCAGCGCGTTCACGGCCCGGGTGCGCCCGGTGGTCATGGATTCCCGTGCGGTGACCAGGACCCGCAAGGCTGCCCGGATACCGTCGTTGAGCCGTGGCCGGCGCAGCTGCTGTTCCTGCAGGGGCAGGACGGCGGCGGCGATCCGGTGCGCGTCCAGGGGGTCGGACTTGCCGACCCCGTGCCGGGACCGGGCATCCATGCGCGCGGCTTCGGCGACGTCGTAGCCGGCAGCGCCGACGGCGCCGGCGAGCAGGGCCCCGTAGGAGGCGGCGCCTTCGATCACCCACAGGGTTCCCAGGTCGGCGCCGGTGCGGCGCGCGACCCAGGCGATGGCCCGGTTGATGCCGGCGCTGGTGGTGGGGAAATCCCGGGTTTCGAGCAGTTCGCCGGTTCCGGCGGCGATGATTGCGTAGACGTGGTTCCTGGCGTGGGTGTCGACGCCGACGACAAATGGGCGCGAATGCGCAACGATAGTCATAGCGGTTCTGGCAGCTTCCTCTGTTTCGCGGATATGGTCAGGGCCGCATGCGGCCGGTACCAGTCCGGGTAGAGGTCACTTCGGAACAACACTGTGACGAGCCACGCCCCCGTCATTCGGGGCGGGCAACCTTCTGATCAAGTTACCGAGGTGGGCCGGGCAGGTACCGGCCGCCCACCCGGCGGACGGACAAGTCAACAAAATGGCACCCCTACGGGGCCAGTCGTTTTGTGAGTCACGACCACAGGGCGGCACGGCCGGTACCTACTCTGCCAGCCAGTCCCGGACCAGCCACAACAATCCTCACAGTCGTTTTGGGGGCTGTAAACGACAACAACTGCGAGTCAGTTGGGGTTCCGGGGCGGTTGCCTGTGGATAACTCAAAATGGCGTTCCAGGATTTGCAACGATAGGGCGATGAGGACCCCGCAACCCTTGCCGGCGCTGCTGGCGTGCGCCCCGTTCACCTTTCAAGAAGCGTCCGACGCCGGTGTGAGCCGACGGCGGTTAAGGCACCGATCGCTGCCCTCGCCAAGCCGCGGCATCAGGACTCCGGATCAGGCATTGGTCCAAGGGCAGCCGACGGACGTCAGTTTCGTCCGGCCCTTCACCGCGGTGACCGAGTTCTCGGCTGCGTCGCACGCCACGGCCTTCAGTCTGTGGTCGTTCCCGGGGTTCCTCCCCGGTAGCGATGATCCGCGCATCCACATTTCGCGTCCGGACACCATGGCCATTCCTCGGCGAACCGGAGTGGTTGGGCATGTGGGGCAGTTCTTCGACGACGAAATCACCAGTCTTGACCGTATTCTGGTCACTACGCGCACCAGGACCTGGCTTGATGTGTCCAGGAAGATGAGCGTGGATGAACTGACCGTTGTGGCCGACCACCTGTTGCGGAACCCTCGGCCGGAGTTTGAAGGCCGGACAGAGCCGTACGCAACATTGGAACAATTGGCCGACATGTTGGACCGGCACAAAGGCACTCCGGGGATCCGGAAAGCACGTTTGGCTCTCGAGCAGGCACGGATCGGCTCAGATTCGGCCCCCGAAACGCGGCTCCGGCTGGCCCTTGAAAACGGCGGACTGCCGGAACCCCAACTGAACGTAGCCACTGAGCTAGGTGCCGGCGTCGTACGTCAACCGGATCTCGCCTACCCAGAACACCGTGTGGCGGTCGAATACGACGGCGAGCCGCATTCCGAGGCGGACCAGATAGTCCGGGACATCGCCCGAGAAGAGGATTTCGCCCGTGCGGGCTGGCACTTAGTGAGGATCTCCAAACGGCACATGGCAAACGATGCACGGTCCGCCGTCGCGAAAGTCCGTGCCGTGCTCCTGGACCGAGGTTGGACCCCCAAGTAGCTCGCATTTGTTGTCGTTATAGGGCCTGAATACGACATCTAATGCGAGCTACTTGGGGGCAGGCTACTTGGGGGCAGGCTCAAGCGGCTTCCAGCCACTGATTCGTGCGGGGCCTGGGCCAAGCAGACTCACCGCAGTTTCCTTGCAAAAATGGAATGTAAAGTGTACTTTACATTGCATGAAGAGTTCCCCTTTGGCCCTGAAATACCTTGGCGTTGTTGTCGCCGCTCTCGCGCTTATCGCCGTGCTGGCCGCATGGAGCGCTGCCGTTCAGGACGGACCATGGAACGGCATCCCCCGGGTATTGATGGTTTGTGTCGTTATAGTCGCAGGCCCCGGGGTGATGGCCATCAAGAAACAGGACGCGAGGATGGTCCGTTCGGATTCCACCGAGGGGATCGAGAGTGAAGTGTCACTCAAAGCCTCATCGGCTGTCTTCTACGACGCTCTCATTCTCATCACCGCCCTTGGGGCGTCCTATCTGATTTTTGGTAACTATGCGCACCCGGCATTGATGACACTTGCCCTTTTGGTGACGCTGATCGTGATGTATTTCATCCGGCACGCAGTCATCTTGAAGAAGCTCGCTCGATGAAGAATCGGGTAGCCGAACTGCGGTCCTCAAAAAGTCTTTCGCAGGAAGAACTTGCCCAGGCCGTCGGCATCTCACGGCAATCAGTGATCGCGATCGAAAAGGGCAGGTTCAATCCGAGCCTTCCCTTGGGTCTGCGCCTGGGCAAGTTCTTCAAGGTCAGCGTCGAAGACATTTTTGAGCTAGACGACTAGACACAGGAGCTGTACAGGGTACTGACATACATCTTCAGCTGTCGGTTGTTCGTGCATTTTCCTTTATTTGCAACCGCCGTTGTTGCCGCGCCGACAATGAGCGAGACACCCAGGCATGCAAACCAGCCGACGCCGGGAATGGCGCAGAGGGCAGCTCCAAGGAGAGCTCCAGAACCCATATACAGCATGTCCTGTTCCCATTGGTTGAAGAGAACATAGACTCCACCGCCGTCGGTGCCGCCGCCAATTCGGGGTTGAATTCCACCCGAGGCCTTCTTGGGCTCCACTACGGTCATCGTAAAGCCCTCAGGCAAATCGAATGTCGTTCGCGTATCGACTGCGGTCGTCACGACGCTGCGTTTGAGCGGCGACTCTTTCAATTCCCTGATGGCCTCGTTGAACTGAGCGGCAGTCAGGCCCACTGTGGGGCCTATAGCCGGCACGATGGCTTGCGCGGGTGCTGCCATTGAAGACTGAGAGGCAATTAAGGCCAGTCCAATCGTCATGATCAGAGCTGACAACTTTCTTCGAAAGTATTTCATACTGCCCGTTCCGGCTCGATCAGGTCACGGCTCGCTGGGATACGAACCCCTTCATCAAAGGCAGAAGCATGAAGTCGATGAGCCTTGAGATCCCCAATTTCCTAAGATGTTGAGGAACGGACGTGTCCCCCAACACGAAAAACACTCTCTCGCATAAGCGATAGACCTATCTCAATTATAGGGGAAACGGGAGAATTTGCTTCATCGTTTATGCATCATCCGAGTCCGTGGTTGTAGGTTTCGCATCCGGCTAGCCACCCTCGTCCCACCGTTAGCCCGGTCGAAAGTGAGTTGACCACGGCATCTGTTGCAGTGGCACAGATGTTCGCGGACTTCCCCGAGACGCTAGTCAGCCCAGTCGAAAAATCCCTTGCCGGTCTTGCGGCCCAGCTCGCCGCGGGCAACCTTGTCGCGCAGGATCTGCGGCGGGGCGAAGCGCTCCCCCAGCGTCGAATGCAGGTACTCGGCGATGCCGAGGCGCACGTCCAGGCCAACGATGTCCGTGGTCTTAAGCGGTCCCGTGGGATGCTTGTAGCCAAGCACCATGGCGGCGTCGATGTCCTCCGCGGAGGCCACGCCTTCTTCCACCATGCGCATCGCCTCGAGTGCGATCGCGACGCCCAGCCGCGACGAGGCAAAGCCGGGCGCATCGTTGACGACGACGGCGGTCTTGCCGAGTGCCTCGGTCCAGCTTTTCGCCGCGGCAGCGAGCTCCGGCGAAGTCTCCTTGGCCAGGACCACCTCGATGAGCGTGGAAGCCGGGACCGGATTGAAGAAATGCAGGCCCACGAAATTGGCAGGCCGCCGGAGCTGCGAAGCGAGGCCTGTCACGGAGAGCGACGAGGTGTTGGAGGCCAGGAAGGCGTCAGCAGAGAGGTGCTCCTCCACAGCCTTGAGGGCCGCAACCTTGAGTTCGTAGTCTTCGGGCACGGCTTCGACGACGAGTCCGCAATGGACGAAGGAGTCGTAGTCGGTGGAGGTGCTGAACCGGGACAAGGCCTCTTCAGCGGTTTCCGTCAGGGTGCCTCGGGCGGCCGACTTGGCCACGGCCTCAGCAACGCGACCCTGCGCACCGGCGGCGGATTCGTGATCGCGCTCGACGACGATCACGGTGGCCCCCTTGGTCAGGAAGGCATGGGCGATGCCGGCGCCCATGCGGCCACCGCCGAGGACACCGACGACATGCGGGATAGCGGGCGTTGCTGTCATTTTCGGGTCCTGTCCGGGTTGTCGCTGGAGGGGTTGTCGCTGGGCTGCTTGGCGCTCTTCTTGTCCAGGAACGCCTGCATGCGGTCGAACTTGGCTTGCGATTCGAAAAGCATGCCCTGGGCCAAAGTGTCGATCACGGGGTGCGCCTCGGCCGGAGCGTGGAACACGGACTTGGTGATCCGCACGGCCAGGGGATCCTGCCGGCCGATCCGGTCGGCAAGGTTGTGGGCCGCTTCCATCAGCACGGGTGCTTCGTGGATCTGGGTGATGAGATTGATGCGAAGGGCTTCCTCGGCGCGGAGGACGGCGCCCGCCAAGAGGATTTCCTTGGCGATCGGCTCTCCCACGAGTTCCTTGAGGCGCCACGTGGCACCGGCTGCGGCCATGATGCCCAGTCCGGTTTCCGGGTTGCCGATGCGCAGGCTGGGCGTGCCGATGCGGAAGTCCGCGGCGTAGGCGAGTTCGGCCCCGCCACCCAGGCAAAAGCCGTCCAGGGCCGCGATGACGGGCATGGGCAGCTTCGCGATCCGGACGAAGATGCTCGAGTTGATGCCGCGCAAGGCGTCGTCGCGGCGGCGCTCCCTCAACTGGCCGATATCAGCACCCGACGCAAAGACGCCTTCGACGCCGGCAATGATCAGGATTTTCGGCTCGCGTTCAAGGTAATCGCACACCCGATGGAGTTCGTCCACCATCTGCTGGTCGATCGCGTTGCGGACCTCGGGCCGGTTCAGCAGCACGGTGATGCGGTCCTCGCGCTCCTCGATGAGCAGCGTTCCGAATTCTTCGGGCTTCAACGCCATTACATGCCTTCCAGGAGAATGGCGGCACCCTGCCCGACTCCGATGCACATGGTTGCGAGGCCGATCTTACGGTCGGCGGTGCCCAGCTCGCGTTCCATGCGGCCCAGCAAAGTGATGGCGATACGTGAGCCGCTGGAACCGAGCGGGTGCCCCAGGGAGATCGCACCGCCGTCGAGGTTCACGATGTCAGGATCCAGCCCCAGACGCCGCATGCTCGCGAGCGATTGCGTCGCGAAGGCTTCATTGAGTTCGACGGCGCCAAGGTCACCGACTGTGAGTCCGGAACGGCCCAGGATCTTCTGGGTGGCCGGAACAGGGCCGATGCCCATGATTTCCGGTTCACAGCCCGCCGAGCCGCCGTCGATGATGCGGGCCCTCGGAGTGAGGCCGAACTTTTCGATGGCAGCCTCGGACGCAACGATGATGGCGGAGGCTCCGTCGTTGAGCGAGGAGGAGTTGCCCGCCGTGACAACAGATCCGCCGGCAACCACTGGACGGAGCCCGGCGAGGACCTCCATGGTGGTTCCCTCGCGCGGGCCTTCGTCGGTGTCCACGACGGTTTCGCCCTTGCGGGTCTTCACGGTGACGGGCACGATCTCTTCCTTGAAGCGACCGCCTGCGATGGCAGCAAGCGCGCGTTCGTGGGAACGGACGGCGAAGGCATCGGCGTCCTCGCGGGAGATGCCGTCCACCCGGGCGACTTCCTCGGCAGTTTCCGGCATGGAATAGGTCATCTTCCCGCCGCGGGACAGCTCGCCCTTGCTGAAAAGGGGGTTGGCGAAGCGCCAGCCGATGGATGTGTCGAAGATCTGGCCGGGCTTGGCGAAGCCTGTGGTTGGTTTCTCCTGCACCCACGGGGCCCGGCTCATCGATTCGACGCCGCCCGCCACCACGATGTCCGCTGCGCCGGCCTTGATCATGTGGCTGGCCATGATGATGGCGCTCATTCCGGAGGCGCATAGGCGATTGACCGTGATGCCGGGAATGTGGAGGGGCAGTCCCGCGAGAAGGGTGGCCATGCGGGCAACGTTGCGGTTTTCCTCGCCGGCGCCGTTGGCGTTGCCGAGGATGACCTCATCGATCGCGTCGGGGTCGACGCCGGCACGGGCCACGGCTTCGCGGATCACGAGGGCTGCCAGGTCATCGGGCCGGACCGCGGAAAGGGCGCCGCCATACCGGCCTACAGGGGTGCGGGCACCGCCAACAAGAAAAGCCTCGACCATGAGAACATCCTTCGCGAAGGGAGCGGGGTCGGTGAATAATTTACCGACCGTTCGTTCTATAAAGATTACACGGCGCCGCCCCGCGGTCAACCGTCACCCGGTCAACTGCCACCCGGCCAACCGTCACTTCGCGACCCCGTTGCTCCACTCAGATCACCCGGATGCCCAGGTGCCCGGCCAAAAGGGGTGCCAACAGACTGAGCTGGTAATCGTCAATGACCACGCCGGACAGTCCACCTAGCCCGTTGATCATCCGGAAGTCCGAGCCGCGCAGGTCCACATCCTTGAGCTTGGCCCCTGTGACATCCAGCGTCCCGATCGTGCAGTCCTTCAGCACCACCCGAGTCGCGGTACAAGCCCCGAGGTCGAGCTCGTTGATGATGCAGCCCGTGATCACCACATCCGTGAGCTTGGATCCACGCAGGTTCAGGAAGTCCAGCTTGCCTCCGTCGATCTTCACCGAATGCCAGGCGCCTTCGTACATTTCCGCGGAACCCCAACGCGGGTTGCTGATCTCCACTTCACGCCACGAGGTGCGTGCAGCGGTAAACACCGGCGCGTAGGGCTCATTCAGGATGCAGTCGCGGAACGTCGCGCCGCGCAGCTGTGCCTCGTTGAAGGAGACTCCGTTGAATTCACACTCGATGAAGTCCGCTCCGCTCAGCTCCGCCCCGTCGGCCACGGCACGGGTGAGGCGGACGCCGTCGTACCGTTCCCCGCGCTGGAAATCGGGGGCTGGGTCGTCGCGGAGCTCGTCGAGCCTGATCGGGGAGATCCGGGGTGCCGTCACCTTGGCGGCCGCCATCAGAGCGCCTCCGCTTTCGCCGCGATCGCGGACAGATCTTTCGCGAGCGCCTTGCGCGTGACGCTCATCCCGAGCTTCCCGAACGCGGCCATCATGACCTTGCTGAAGAAAGTCGGCTTGAAGACTTCGGCGCCGAAGAACAGCGCCACTTCGGTGCCGCCGTCGCGCTCTTCCAGGGTGAATCGGGTGGTGTAGTCCGCACCGCCCTGCCGGGCCTTGACTGTGGTGGCGCGCGGAGGATCGCTCTCGGAAACGTGCATTTCCACGGTTTCCTCCCTGCCCATCATGGCGCGGGTTTCCTTCCAACGCGTGCCCTCACCATAAGGTCCCTCGCTGAGCATCTGAATGGCTTTGACGCCGGAGAGGGTCTTGGCCGAGCCCGGAATGTCGGAGATGACGGCCCAGACTTTCTCCGGGGAGGCGTTGACGTGCTGGCTGAGAGTGGTGCTGTGGTCCATGCATCGAGCCTAACTGCGACCGCTGACAAAAACAGCCGACAAGACACTTGCGCGGTCTGGCAGGATTGCACCCATGGTGCACATCGACTTGAGCGCGGACAGTGCGGCGGCAGGAGGCTCGCGGACCCTGCAAGGGTACCTGGCGGAGCCCGACGGCGAGGGGCCGTTTCCCGGCGTCGTACTTATCCATGAAGCCTTTGGGCTCGACGATGTGATGCGGCGGCACGCGGACAGGCTCGCCGCGGCCGGTTACTTGACGCTCGCCGTCGACCTCTACAGCGACGGCGGCGCGAGGCGCTGCCTCGTGGCGACCATGCGAGCCCTTGGGTCGGGCACGGGCCGGGCATTCACGGATGTGTCCACGGCACGTTCCTGGCTCCGCGGCGATGCCCGATGCACAGGGAAGGTGGGGGTCATCGGTTTCTGTATGGGAGGTGCTTTCGCGCTGCTCGCGGCCCACGACGACTTCGACGCCGCCTCCGTGAACTACGGCCAGTTGCCCCGGCACCTCGAGCAGGCTTTGGAAGGGGCGTGCCCAGTGGTGGCCAACTATGGAGGTCAGGACCGGACGTTGCGGGGAGCGGCCGCGAAGTTGGAGGCCGCGCTGACGAACCTCGGGATCGAGCACGACGTCAAGGAATTCCCGACGGCGGGCCATGCCTTCATGAACGACGTTCCGGTCGGGCCCCGGCCACTGCGGCCGTTGATGCGCGTGATGGGCATCAAACCCGATCCAGTTGCGGCTCCGGAAGCCTGGCAGCGGATCGAGGACCACTTCGCGAAGCACCTAAAGGACTGACCTTCTTGCATCGATTGCTCCCCACCGGCTCCCAGCCTTCGCAAGCTCAGGCCGGGGCCCTCGCCGGCGTGGGCCCACGTAACTGCCGTTCTGAACGCTCAAGACGGCAGTTACGGAGCAGTCGAATTCTGCTCAGCGTGGGGGCCTAGCTAAACAGCTCGCTCTTCGGCTCGTTGTTCTTGACCTTCTGCCAGCCCAGCCACAGCACCAAGGCGAAGAACGGGATGGTGGCCAGGGTCCAGAGGCCCAGGAGGAACACCTCGCCCGTGGCCTTGTCCGTCATGGTGTCCATGCCGATCAGCACGGTGATGGCCAAGAGGGCGAGCAGGCCAACCCAGCTGGTCCACGGCGAACCCGGCATCGGCAGGCTGGAAACGTTGCCCTTCTTCTTGCGCAGCGCGATCTGGCTGGCGAAGATCGAGCCCCACGTGAAGATGACGCCGATCGAGGCTGTGTTCAGCGCGAGGTCGAAGGCGTGGGAACCGCCCAACCAGATGTTGAGCAGGATGCCCACGAGGTACACGGCGCCGATTGCCAGGACGGCCGCGTACGGTACGTGGCGGGTGGACATCTTGGTGAGCCACTTGGGGGCATGTCCGTTGTTGGCCATGGTGCGGAAGATGCGGCCGATCGAGTACAGGCCCGAGTTGCATGAGGACAGCGCGGCGGTGATGACCACCATGTTCATGACGTCGCCCATCCACGGCAAGCCCATCTGGCCGAAGACAGTGACGAACGGGGAGGTCCCCGCGTGGTACTGGTCCGAAGGCAGGAGCATCGCCAGCAGCATGACGGAACCGACGTAGAAAACCACAATGCGGATCACGACGGCGCGGATCGCCTTGGGCACTTCGCGTTCCGGGTTCTGCATCTCGCCGGCGGTAATGCCGACCAATTCGATGGCGTTGTAAGCAAAGATCACGGCGTTGAGGACCAGGATCATCACCAGTCCGCCCTTGGGGAACATGCCGCCGTCGGCAGCGAAGAGGTTCCCCACGGAAGCGTGGCCGGTGCCGACCTGCGCGTTCGTGACCACCATGAAGGTGCCCACGGCCAGGAAGATCAGGATCGCGGCTACTTTGAGGCAGGAAGCCCAGAATTCGAACTCGCCGAAGGCCTTGACGCTGAACAGGTTCACGGCCACCAGCAGCACCAGCGCGGCGATGGCGGACAGTTCAACGGGAACGTTCGGGAAGAAGAACTGGAAGTACAGGCCGATGGCAATGAGTTCGGCGATGCCCGTCATGGCCCAGTTGATGAAGTACATCCAACCGGAGAGGAAGGCGCCCTTTTTGCCGAACATTTCACCGGCGTAGCTGACAAAGGAGCCGGAGGTCTGACGGTACATGATCAGTTCGCCGAGTGCCCGCATCAGCAGGTACGCGATGACGCCGGCAATGGCGTAGGAGAAGATAAGGGCCGGGCCGGTGGAAGCGAGGCGTCCACCCGCACCCATGAAGAGGCCGACGCCGATCGCACCGCCCATCGCGATCATCGTGACGTGGCGGCGGCTCAGGGTCTTCTGGTAGCCCTCGGCGCTGAGGTTTTCGGAAGTTGTAGTGGTACTGGGCGCAGCCAGGGTTCCCGGCTCACGCTGAAGGTCGGTTGTGGTGTTTTGAGGCACAGCTGTTCCTTGTGGGTTGAGGAGATGCCGGCCCTGGCTTCACGCGCATCGGCACGAACAATTCGCACTTTCGGCCTGTTGGCGAGTCGAATCAGTAGCAAAAACACGGAAGGGTCGAAGGTAAATCCGGCAAAACCATCCTACCCGGTGATTTCGGCGGAGCGTGACGCGGGCAACAAACGGGGGCGTTACGCTGGACATATGGGCACCATTCCGCCAGCCGGCAGGCTATACCGTTTCACGGGCTTGGACGCTGCGGCTTTCGGACTCTATGTGTCATTGGCGGCTGTTCTGAGCCTGGCCACGGCCCCGGTGACGACTTTCGTGCAGCAGGTCTTCCCCGACCCCGCAACCGCCGTCTTCGCCATCAACCTTGCTTTCTACGCTTCGGTGGGCCTGTTCGCGGTTGCGGCTGCGTGGCGCGTCATAGCCCGCGACGTCCTGATCCTGGCCACCCGTCCGTGGTTCACGCTTGCCATGATTCCGCTGTCCATCGTGGCGATGCTGGTGATCACCGCCATTCTGGTGACAGTCACCGGCTCAGCCAAGGAGTCCCAGAACCAACTGGGCATCCAGTCCCTGGTCTTGCAACTGCCGGCGTGGTTCGTGGTGCCTCTGCTGGTGGTGTTGGGCCCCTTCGTGGAGGAATACCTCTTCCGGCACCTGCTCATCGGCAAGCTGTCCCGGCGCGTCAATATTTGGCTATGTTGCGTTCTGTCCGTGCTTTGCTTCGCCGCCATCCACGTCGTTGGACGTGAAGGCCTGGTGCTTCCCGCCCTGGCCCCGTACCTCGGAATGGGCGTCGTCCTGGTGGCCGTCTACGTCTGGACAGGCAAGAACGTGATGTTCTCCTACTTCGTTCACGCCGCCAAGAACCTGTTGGCGGTCGTGCTGATCTACGCGATCCCGCCGCAACTCCTGGGCGGCTAACCCACCCACCCAACTAACTCGCAGTAGGTGTCGTTTTCAGGCCGCTAAGCGACAACAATTGCGAGTCAGTTGGGCAACCCGGACCGGAACTGTCCGTTAGGCACTTCCCCGGGCACGCGCCGTCGTCGTAGGTTCAGTCCATGGCACTGAACTTTCAGGTAGTAGTCGACTGCAGGAATCCGCACGTCCTGGCCGATTGGTGGGCCGAGACGCTCGAGTGGATCGTGGAGCCCCAGGACGAGGCGTTCATTCGGTCCATGGTCGATCAAGGCTTCGCCACGGAGGCTGAAACGACCACCCACAACGGCAAGCTGGTCTGGAAGGACGGCGCAGCCATTGGCCCGGCGGAAGACCAGGACAAAGACACCCGCCGCCGCTTCCTGTTCCAGACCGTTCCGGAGGACAAGACCGTCAAGAACCGCGTCCACTGGGACGTTCGCCTGAACGGAAAGGACAAGGACGAGGTCCGCGCGGCCCTGGAGGCACGGGGCGCGAAATACCTCTGGACGGCAAAGCAAGGGCCGCACGAATGGCACACCATGGCGGATCCGGAAGGCAACGAGTTCTGCATCAGCTGAGGGGATTACTAGACTCTGAGGGTGAGCAACGACTTCCCCGCCAAGGTATCCGACGTCTTTGACCCGTCGCGCTGGCGCGCAGTGTCCGGTTTCGACGATTTCCAGGACATGACGTACCACCGGCAGGTCGAGCGCGACGCCGACGGAAAAGTGACAAGGGACCTTCCCACGGTCCGGATCGCTTTCAACCGCCCGGAAGTCCGCAACGCCTTCCGCCCCGGCACCGTTGACGAGCTTTACCGCGCCATGGACCACGCCCGGATGACTCCGGACGTCGCCACAGTGCTCCTCACGGGGAACGGGCCCTCCGCCAAGGACGGCGGCCATTCCTTCTGTTCCGGCGGGGACCAGCGGATCCGTGGAAGGGACGGCTACCGCTATGCCGACGGCGAGACGCAGGAAAGCATCGATCCCGCCCGGGCCGGCCGCCTGCACATCCTGGAAGTCCAGCGCCTCATGCGGACCATGCCCAAGGTGGTCATCGCCGTCGTGAACGGCTGGGCCGCTGGTGGCGGGCACTCGCTTCACGTCGTCTCGGACCTCACCATCGCCTCGCGCGAGCACGGCAAGTTCAAGCAGACCGACGCCACGGTGGGAAGTTTCGACGCCGGTTACGGCTCTGCGCTGTTGGCCCGCCAGATCGGGCAGAAAGCCGCCCGAGAGATCTTTTTCCTGGCACGTGAGTATTCCGCGGAAGACATGGTGCGCATGGGTGCCGTCAACGAAGCCGTGGACCATGAGCGCCTCGAGGAGGTCGCCCTGGAGTACGCTGCGGACATCGCACGCCAGTCCCCGCAGGCCATCCGCATGCTCAAGTTCGCCTTCAACCTCGCCGACGACGGCCTGGCCGGCCAGCAGGTCTTCGCGGGCGAGGCCACGCGCCTGGCCTATATGACGGACGAAGCAGTGGAGGGCAAGGAAGCCTTCCTCGAGAAGCGCGATCCGGACTGGTCCAATTTCCCTTACTACTTCTAGGACTCGCCCGTGAACATCGATCCCGTTCTCAAAGCCCTGGCCGCCGCCCTGCACGACGAGGGCCCCGCCGTCGAAATCACCGTCTCGGAGGACGGCACCCCGGTGGCGGTCCCCGTTGAAACGCCCGGTTTCGAGGACGCCGCCGTGGTGGTCCGCACGTCCGGTTCCACCGGCACGCCCAAGGCCACGGTGCTCACGGTCGATGAGCTTGCTGCTTCTTCGATGGCCACGGCCATCGCGCTCCGGGGCGAGGGACAGTGGCTTCTGGCCCTGCCGCTGCAATACGTTGCCGGGGTCCAGGTTCTGGTCCGCTCGCTCTTCGCGGGCACGCGTCCGTGGGCCATGGACCTCACGAACGGCTTCACTCCGGAGGCCTTCACCGCCGCCGCCGAGGAACTGACCGATACGATCCGCTTCACCTCCTTGGTGCCGACGCAGCTGCAACGGCTCCTGGATTCGCCCTCGCCGCAGACCCTTGAGGTCCTTCGCCGCTTCAACGCCGTCCTCCTCGGCGGAGCGCCGGCCCCTGCAGGGCTGCTGGACGCCGCCAAGGAAGCCGGCATGAAGGTGGTGACCACCTATGGCTCGGCCGAGACGTGCGGCGGTTGCGTGTACGACGGAAGCCCGCTGGAGGGCGTCAGGGTGATGCTCGACGACGGCGGCCGGGTCCTGCTGGGCGGCGACACCGTGGCTTCCGGCTACCTGGAGGCCGCCGAAGCGAGTGCCGAGGCGTTCTTCGAGGAAGACGGCATCCGCTGGTACCGCACCAACGATCTCGGCGAGCTCGCCGACGACGGCACGCTCACAGTGCTGGGGCGCGCCGACGACGTCATCATCACCGGCGGCGTCAAAGCCTCCGCCGCGTTCATCCAGGCGGAGCTTGAAAAGTTCGACGGCGTCACGGCGGCTTTCGTGGCCGGGGTGCCTTCCCGTGAGTGGGGCCAGGCGGTAGCCGCCTATGTGGCCGTCGAGGACAGCTCCCCGGAAAGCATCGCGGACTACAAGGCCCACTGCCAGGAATCGCTAGGGAATCTCGCTCCGAAAACAGTGCTCACGACGGATGGTCTCATCATGCTCCCCAATGGAAAGCCTGACCGGCTGGCCATGATCGAGCTTCTCACCGAGGTGCATCAGGGAGAATAGACACGTCCTCCCCAACCGTCATTTGCCTTCCCCAACGCGAAACAACACGAGGTACTGAACGTGGCAACTGCTGCACAATGGATTCAAGGCGCCCGCCTGCGCACCCTGCCGGCAGCAATCGCGCCGGTACTGATCGGCACAGCGGCTGCCTACGAGCTGCAATCTTTCCGGCTCTTGAATGCCATCCTCGCCGCCCTCGTGGCGCTGCTGCTGCAGATCGGGGTCAACTACGCCAACGACTACTCGGACGGCATCCGCGGCACCGATGAGGATCGCGTGGGTCCGCTCCGGCTGGTCGGATCCGGCGCGGCACGCCCGGGCCACGTCAAGTGGGCTGCCTTCGGTGCGTTCGGCTTGGCCATGATTTTCGGCTTGGTGCTGGTGATCATCACGCAGAGCTGGTGGCTGATCCTGGTGGGCATCGGCTGCGTCCTCGCTGCCTGGGGGTACACCGGCGGCAAGAACCCGTACGGCTACCTGGGCCTTGGCGACCTGTTCGTGTTTGTCTTCTTCGGCCTGGTGGCAACACTGGGCACCACCTACACGCAGGCGGGGCAAGTGAGCCTTCCGGCCGTCATCGGCGCCATAGGCACGGGATTGATCGCCTGTGCCCTGCTGATGGCCAACAATGTGCGCGATATCCCGACGGACATGGTGGCCGGCAAGCGGACACTGGCCGTGCGGCTTGGCGACCGCCATGCCCGCGAGAGCTACGTCCTGATGCTGGCAGTCGCGATCCTGTTGGTCGTGGTTCTGGCGCCTACCAAGCCCTGGATGCTCATAGTGCTGCTGCTGATCCCCGCCTGCCTCATGCCGGCCTGGCTCATGGTCAACGGCCGGAAGCGCAAGAGCCTCATCCCGGTGCTCAAGCAGACCGGACTGATCAACCTTGGCTACAGCGTGCTGTTCTCGTTGGGCCTCATCCTGAGCCACGGCTTCTAACGCCCGCTCACCTATAGGCCGGTTTCCCCGAACCCTCGCTCACATGATGTGAGCGAGCGTTGGCCGAAAGTGCCCCAAAAGTGAGCGAGCGTCTTTCGGGGATGCGCTATATGTGAGCGAGCGTCTTTCCCCCGAACGCCCGCTCACATATAGCCCGGTTTCCCCGAACCCTCGCTCAGCTTTGAGCTTCTAGGCTTCCTTGGGGCGTCGGTCGTTCTCGACCTTTACCGCCGGGTTTTCATCGACCAGCCGGTCCTCGATCGAGGCATCTTCGATCTCCAATGCGGAGCGGATGGGCTTGGCCTTCCCGGAGAAACGTTCGCGCATGGCGGCAGTGGCGGCGTCGCGCTGCTTCTGGAAGAACAGGTAGCTGATCGCGAACGCGATGAGGCCCGCGAAAATCGCTGCCAGGAACAAACCCGTCTGCAGGAGGGCGAAGAGGACGAAGAGCGGTACGAAGATCGCCAGGCGGATCAGGGAGTATTTGAGGAAAGCCACGGATCAAGTTTAGCCTCCCAGCCTGATTGCACCCTGATCGCACAGCTATCGTTGGACCCGGCGGCGACTAGACTTGACGGTATGCTCCGCGTTGTTGCAGTTGTCGCCGTCCTGCTTGTGTTCGTCTATGGGCTGGTGGACGTCATCCGCACCGACCGCCGCTCTACCCGGGGAATTTCCAAAACCGCTTGGATTGTCGTCATGATCCTGCTGCCGGTTCTCGGCGCGGTCCTCTGGTTCCTTATCGGCCGTCCCTACAACATCCGGCCCACCCCGCAGCCCGCGAGCCACCCCACCGCCCCCGACGACGACCCCGACTTTCTCCGCAACCTGGAGGTCCGCCGTCGCAACCAGGCCGAAGCCGAGCGGCTGAAGAAGCTCAAGGCCGAACTCGAAGCCAAGGAACGCAAGCTCAAGGGCGAATCCAAGGCCGACGACAGCGGCGACGTCAACAGCTGACAGGTGACTGAACCTGCCGCACGAGAGGGCCTCAGGGTCTTGCTAAGGAGCGCATCGCCGACCAGAGCTGAATGAGGCCGCCCGCGGCCGAATGAGGCGTCGGGAGGAAGAGACGCCCTGAGGGTCCCGAACTGAGCTTGCGAAGTTTGGGAAAGGGCGGAACGCTAAGCGACGGCAAGGCACTGATGCCCGCGGACCCGGTCCGCGGACATCCGCCGGAGAAGTCCTACTGCGAGAGCCCCGAGTAAGAGTGCAGGCCGTTGAAGAACACGTTGACCACGGTGAAGTTGAAGATCACGCATAGGTAGCCTGCAATCGACAACCAGGCCGCACGGGTTCCCGTCCAGCCGCGGGTGGCGCGCGCGTGCAGGTAGCCTGCGTAGACCACCCAGATAACGAACGTCCAGACTTCCTTGGTGTCCCAGCCCCAGAAGCGGCCCCAGGCTTTCTCGGCCCAGATAGCGCCGAACATGAGGGTGAAGGTCCACCCCACGAATCCCACAGTGTTGATGCGGTAGGACAGGTTTTCCAAGCTCAGCGCGTTGGGGACGAGCCGCATGAAGCCCAGTTTGTCCACGCCGCCAGCCGCCAGGGTCTTCTGCCGGTGCGATTGCAGCAACTGCAGGGCTGACATGGCGAAGGTCAAGGTGAACAGGGAAGCCGACATCACGGCGATGGAGACGTGGATGACCAGCCAGTAGCTTTGGAGTGCCGGAACCAGGTGACCGACCGGGGTCCAATAGGTCACCGACGCGGCCACCATCATGATCACGGCGAGGCCCAGCACGAAGGTGCCCAGGAAGCGCAGGTCACGGCGGATGAGCGAGAGCAGGAAGACTGCAACCACCAGGAAAGCACCGGTGGTCAGGAACTCGTACATGTTGCCCCACGGCACGCGGCCTGCGCCGATCGCACGGGTGATGACCCCGGCACCATGGATTGCCACGCCGATGATCGCGACTGCCACTGCCGCGCGGGCGGGAATGCGGCGCTCGGCGGCGTACTTCATGTCACCGCCGGCGGTCTGGCTGACGGAGGTGATCGCCGACGTCGGGCGCTCGGTACGGCCGGCAGGTCCCCCGACGTCGTTTCCACCGGCACGCCCGGCGGCGACCGGAACCTTGACCTCGGCTGCCACCGAAGAGGCCGCCTTCAGGTCCACTGCCTTCAGCATTTTGCTGCTCTTGGCGAGGTCCCACGCGAAAGCGACGAACGCCACCGTGTAGGTGCCGGCCGCGAGCAGCATGAAAAGCTCGCTGTATTGGCCCATGGTTTCGTTGATGGGGAACATTACTGGTCCTTCGAGGTTGAGGAAGAAACGGTGTCAGTGGACTTCTCCGTGGAGAGCAGCCATTCTCGTTGCAGCAGTTCGCGGATCGCGGCAGCTTCGCCGGCCAGCCTGTGGTCCTCGCCGCGGGCAAGGAGACCGTACTCCACCATTGTGCGCCCGTCGTCGTGGGTTCCGGTCCGGACCCAGACGCGGCGGCGGTTCAGGTAGAGGGAGAGAATCAGTCCGGCGACCGCCAGCAAGGCGAACACGAGCGCGGTGGCCTGGCCCGGATTGTGGTGGATGTCGACGCCCACGTACTTCTTGACGCCGTCGAAGGTGATGCTGCCCTTGCCGTTCGGAAGGGTGTAAGTGCCTCCGGGGGCGAGCGCGATGGCCTTCTCGGCCATGCCGCGGCCATTGAGCGGGGTCAGCTTGGCTACGTCGAGCTCGAAGACGTTTTGCGGGGTGCCCTTGTTCAGGCCGAGGTCGCCGTAGTACGAGTTGAGGTTCAGCTGCGGGTTGATGAGTTCGGGATCGCCGCTGTAGGCGACACCCTTGTCCGTCACCATTGCCGTGGGCAGGAAGAACCCTGCGAAGCCGAGCTGATCGGGCTTGGCATCGGGAACCTTGATGACCACTGAGGAATAGTAGTTGTCACCCTGAAGCTTGGCTACGACAGGTCCCTGCATAGCGACGTTGCCGGCGCCGTCCCGGACGGTGACGACGGGAGCGTAGCCGTTGCCCGTCAGGTAAATGCTGGTATCGCCAAGTGTCACGGGATCGTTGACCTTGAGGACCTGCTTCCTGGCAGGCGCGTCCGGGGTGTCCTTGGTGGTGACATCGGCCGTGAAGTCGATGGGCTGGCCGAAGTGCGCCGGCGATTCCCGGTCGAACTGGACGTCGAACTTGTTCAGCTGGATGGAGTACGGCTGCAGCCAACTGCTCTGGAAGTTGGTGCCGGGGCTGAATTGGTCATAGCCCACCAAGGTGTTCACGAAGGTGTCACCCTCCACCAGGATGCGCTGGCCGCTGTAGCCGAACAGCCCGCCGACGGCTACCGAAACCAACACTCCGATCAGCGAAGCGTGGAACACGAGGTTGCCCACTTCCTTGAGGAAGCCGCGCTCGGCACCCAAGGAAGGCATGGCGGCGTCGACGTCGCGCACCTCCACACGGTAGCCGCGCTTCTTCAGCACCGCGGCGGCGTCCGAGATAGCCTTCGACGCCGGGATCCCGGCGTCGGCGGCCAGCACAAGCGTGCCGTACTCCGGGAGGCGGGAGAGTCGCTTCGGGGTCCGCGGCGGCTGGGACCGCATTGCCTTGTAGTGGGCGATGGCCCGTGGCGTGACACAGCCGATCAGGGAGATGAACAGAAGAATGTAGATCGCCGAGAACCAGGCAGAGGAATACACGTCGTAGAGCTGCACGGAGTCCAGGAGCTTGCCGTAGTCCGGGTGGTCGCTGATGTACTGCGTCACGATCGAAGGGTTCGCCGGGCGCTGCGGGAACAGCGAGCCGGGAACCGCCGCGACGGCCAGGAGCAGCAGCAGGAACAGCGCAGTACGCATGCTGGTCAGCTGGGTCCAGGCCCAGCGCAGCATGCCTACGATCCCCAGGATCGGGAGTGCCGCCTCGGCCCTGGCCTTGTCGATCGCCTTGCCGTTCGCCTTGTCAGCTGCGTTGTCATTCGCCTTGTCAGCTGCGTCGTCAGCTCCCGCGGATTCGCCGGCGGACTTGTTGGACTTCTTTTTACCTTGCACGGGCTCGCTCATCAGATCGGCAACTTCACATCGGTTTGGAACCAGTACTGGAGCCCGGTTACCCAGGCGCCCCACACTCCCGTGGCCATCAGGATTCCCAGGAGGATCAGGATGCCCCCGCCCATCCGCTGGATCGCGAGGCGATGCTTGCGGAAGAAGGACATCACACCCATCCCCCGGCGGACTGCGAGGGCTATCAACAGGAAGGGAATGCCAAGGCCAAGACTATAGACAAACGCCAGGAGAGCCCCCTTCGCCGCGGACGATCCCCCGGAAAGGCTCAGCAGCTGAACGGCGGAATAGGTGGGACCGATACAGGGCGCCCAGCCGAGTCCGAACGTGATGCCCAGCAAAGGGGCACCCCACAGCCCGGCAGGCGGCTTGGCATGGATTTTGGCGTCGCGCTGCAACCACCCGAAGCCGCCCAGGAAGACGACGCCCATGATAATCACCAGCATGCCCAGCAATTGCGTGATCCACGCGTTCTGCGGGCCGGTGATAAGGGTCCCCAGTTGGCCGAAGGCACCACCGAGCAGGACAAAAATCACGGAGAATCCGAGGACGAACAGGCCGATTCCCGCGAGCATGCGCCCGCGCCTTTGCTTCTGGAGGTCGACGCCGGTCAGCCCGGTCACGTAGCCAAGGTAGCCAGGTACCAAGGGCAGGACGCAAGGCGACAGGAAGGACACGAGTCCGGCCAACAAAGCCACGGGGATGGCCAGCAGCAGGGAACCGCTCAGGATGGTCTCGGCAAAAGGGCTGTTCACGCTGTCGGGGCCACCTACTCGGCAACCGCGGTGGTGATGAGTGCCTTGAGCGTGCTCTTCTCGATCTCGCCCAGGACGCGGGCAGCAACCTTGCCTTCCTTGTCGAGCACCAGGGTGGTCGGCACCGCACCCGGAGGCACAATGCCGGAGACAGACAGCAGCACGGCGCCGTCTTTGTCATCGAAGCTGGGGTACGTGAGGTTGAACGTCTTGTCGAACGCGTCCGCCGTTGCCTTCTCGTCCCGGAGGTTCACGCCGTAGAACTGGACACCTTTGCTCTTGAACTCCTGGTGGAGTTCCTCAAGAATCGGCGCTTCAACCCGGCACGGCGCACACGCGGCGAACCAAAAGTTGAGGACGGTTACCTTGCCGAGCAGGTCCTGCGGGGTCACGGCAGTTCCGTCGAACAAAGTGCCTTTGATCCCGACGGCGGCCTTGCGGTCCGCTTTGGCGAATTCGGTCACCGAGCCGTCCCCGGCGACGTAGTTCTTGTTGTCGCCGGCTTTGGCCTGCTGGGCCAGGGCGTCTTCCTGGGCGCAGGCGGACAGGCCCATGGTCAATGCAGAGAGTGCCACTCCCCCGACGGCGAGGAAGCTGCGGCGCGAAGTCAAGGCGGCATTGATCTTCTGGCCGCTGGTCTTGCGGCTCGTGGTGTTGCGGTCCATTGTCATGCTCCGGGTGTCTTCGCGGCGCCGGGCAGCAGCACGGCGGCGGGTTCGCTGTACTCCACCCGCGCAACCTTGCCGTCGTCGAACACGAGGGATGTGAGGGACGCCAGAGTGCACTCGCGCTTGCGTGGATCGTGCCACAGGGGCCGACCCTCGGCGCTGAGGCGCGTGGCGTAGATGGGGAGCTGGTGGCTGACGAGGATGGCTTCGGCGCCATCGCCGCCGAGTTCGATCGCTTTCAGCCGGGCATCCTCGACGGCGGCACGCATGCGGGTGACCTGGTCCTGGTAGGACTCACCCCAGGACGGACGCAGAGGGTTGCGGTACTCGAACCAGTGCTTGGGCTTGATGAATTCGGAGATGTTGGCTCTGAGCCCCTGGAAATGGTTCTCCGCCTCGATGATCCGCGGTTCCGTGTGGATCGGGAGGTCCAACGCCTCGGAAGTGGGCAGCGCGGTTTCCTGCGCGCGGGTCAACGGCGAGGAGGCAAGGTGGACGATGTTCGCCCCCTGCGCGACGCGGGCAGCGAAGTGGTCCGCGAGCATCTTGGCCATCTCGCGGCCGCGTTCGGAGAGGTGGAATTCGGGCAGTCTGCCGTACAGAATGCCGTCGGGATTGTAGACCTCGCCATGGCGGAGCAGATGGACAGTTGCTTGGGGCATGTTTACCAGTTTCTCAAAGAAGGCGGGCGATCCGAAATCTTCTACGTTTTGTAGAACTGAAAGTTTCTCCAGAATGTTCCCTGAAGGTGGAATAAAAGATGCATTTGCATGTTTATACTTGACACAAGGTTCGGTTGACACTTCAACTAAGTGCGGCCGAACGCCCGATGAAGCTACGATCACACCTTCCCAAGGAGAACCCCATGACTCTTCCCGCAAACGTCACCACCGGCGTCTGGACCCTCGACAACTCCCACAGCGAGATCGGCTTTACCGTCCGCCACGCAGGCATCAGCAAGGTCCGCGGCCAGTTCACCGAGGCCGAGGCCACCCTGGAACTCGGAGGCAGCCTGGCCGACTCCAAGGTCGCCGCAACCATCCAGACCGCCAGCTTCGACTCGGGCGACGCCAACCGCGACGGCCACGTCAAGGGCGAGGACTTCTTCGATGTGGAGAAGTTCCCGGAAATCAGTTTTGTCTCCCGCCACGTCAAGGCCAACGGCGACAGCTTCGACCTCGTGGGCGATCTGACTATCAAGGGCGTCTCGAAAGAGGTCACCATCGAGACCGAGTTCAACGGCGTGGCTGTTGACCCGTTCGGCAACACCCGCGCTGGCGTCTCCGGTGAGACCACCATCAGCCGCAAGGACTTCGGCCTGACCTGGAACGCAGTGCTCGAGGCCGGCGGCGTGCTGGTCAGCGACAAGGTTGTCATCAACCTCGAACTGGCTTTCATCGCGCCTGCCGCCTAATCCACCGGTTTCCCGGACTGAATGGCGTCTCCGGGGCTGCACGCGATTCCGTGTGCAGCCCCGGAGGCGCCATTTCTTTGCTTGCGGTGTCACCCGCCTATTGTTCGGCCAAAAGCCGATACTTAGCGGCGAATTAGCCTAGAATTTCCTATGAATCCTTAAACCTCAGGTCTAAAGTGATGCCATGAGTAACCCAAACGAAGCTCCTCAGCCTCAGCAGCCCGGAGCCCAGCCACCGCAGCCCGGCAATGTCCCTCCTGCGGGTTACCAACCTCCGCAGGGATACCAAGCACCTCCTTCTTACCAAGCGCCCCCCTCCTACCAGCAGCCCACCCCTGGAAACCAGCAGCCGGGCCAACCCGGGCACGGCGAAGGTTTCCACTTCGAGATGCCTACCGACGGTCCCAAGAGCTTCAACGATGTGCTGCCCAAGGGCGGTTTTTCCGGCATGTTCAGCGTCGCCGGCATGCCGATAGAGCTGAAGGTCTCGTACTGGATCTGGCTTATTGGCGGGCTCCTGGGCCTCCTGGGTGGCCTGCTCGGCCTCTTTGGCTCCATTGTGCTTTTCACGCTCGTACCGGGGGTCGCCGTCGTCGTCCTCCTTCTGGTACTGATAGCCCTGGTTGTGGCGGCCGCCCAAATCGTCTTCGCGATGAAGATGAAGGAAGGCAAGGAGTGGGCCCGCCTCGCGCTGACTGTCATTGCCGGAATTTCCCTGATTCTCTCGATCGTGGGAGGCGCGATGGCCAATGGACAGAGCAACAACTGGTTCAGCTTCGTCATTAGCCTTATCGCAACCATCCTGATGTGGCTGCCCAATTCGCAGGCGTGGTTCAAGTCAGCGAAGAGCGCCGTCTAGCCGCACCGTTCCAAGCCGAGCTGAAGGCCGCGGCAGGTCCCGGGAGGACCCCGCGGCCTTCCCTTTGTCGCCGCACAATCCACGGGAGATCCGTCGAAGCTTGTTTAGCGAGAATTCTTCCCGTGAATCATCACCAGCACTGTGCCGCCGGGGTACGGTGGAATTAAGCCGAGCTGGGGGCAGGGCACGTTGCACCCGGCAGCCGTATCTGCAGTCGACACGCAAAGGAATGCCATGAGCACCCCTCCGTACCCGCCGTCCACTCCCGGCGAGAATCCCACCCCTGAGGAGCCGAAATACGGCCAGCAGGCACCCCAGCAGGGTCAGCAGCCGCAATACGGCCAGCAAGCTCCGCAGTATGGGCAGCAGACACCTCAATACGGCCAACAGTCACCGCAGCAGGGTCAGCAGCCCCCTTACGGCCAGCCTCCCGCGCCGCAATACGGACAGCCTTCCGCACCCCAGTACGGGCAGCAGGCTCCGATGTACGGCCAGCAGGCACCTCAGCAGCCGCAGTACGGCCAGCCTCCCGTCCCGCAATACGGCCAGGGCGGACCGGTCGCCTGGCCGAGCCAGCAGCCTGCCGCGACGTCCGGAGTCCCGCAGTTGGTCAATATCTCCTTCTGGCTCATACTTGCCGCCGGCTTGCTGACCTTGATCGGCATTCCGTTCACGATCGCTCAGCTGAACTCGCCCGCGGGCAAGAACATGCTCGATCAGGCCTTGTCGGCGCAAGGAAGCAACGCTTCTGGCATAGACACCAGCAGCTTTATCAGCATTTTGATCACCGTCCTGGTTATTTTCTCGGTGATCTTTGCCGGACTCTACGCACTGGTTGCGTTCAATGTCCGCAAAGGAAAGAACTGGGCCCGCATCCTGGGCACGGTCTTTGCCGGAATTTCCCTGCTGGGCCTGACCCAGATCGGCATGGGCACCATCACCATCCTCTTGGGCATCGCCGCGATCGTGCTGCTGTACTTGCCGGCCTCGGCGCCGTATTTCCGGAAAGCCCAGCCGTTCGCGAACCCCTACGGCCAGGCGCCGTACGGCCGCTAAGGACAGGGCCTTACGGCCGCTAGTCCAGACGGCGAACGGCCACAGGGCCAATAGCTGAGAACAAAACGAACAACGGGCGCAGACCCGGCTTGGCCTAGAGGGCCTGGCGCGGAGTCTGCGCCCGTTGTGCGTGATACGCCAGGATTTGAAGCTCAGTGGCCATGTCCACCTTGCGCAGATTCACGTACGGCGGAACCTGCAACAGCACAGGAGCAAAGCTGAGGATGCTGCGGATACCAGCGCTGATCACGCGGTCGCAGACGTCCTGTGCCACCGCGGCCGGGAGGGCCAGGACAACCATGTTGGTGCCGGTCCGCTGAAGGACCGTTTCAAGATTCGCGGCGTCGCTGACCCGCAGCCAGCCGACTTCGTTCCCGATGATCATGGGATCGGCGTCGAGGATCGCCACCACGTCGAAACCGCGCGATTCGAATCCGCCGTACCGTGCCAAGGCTTTGCCAAGGTTTCCGGCGCCCACAATGGCCACTTTCCAGTCGTGGGTCAGGCCGAGCGCCGCCGCGATGTGCCGGCTCAGGTACTGGACCTCGTATCCCACGCCACGCGTTCCATAGGAACCGACGTAGGAGAGATCCTTGCGCAAAGTGGATGAACTGACTCCCGATGCCTCGGCCAAAGCCTCGGAGGAAACCCGTTCCACGCCTTCGCCCAGCAGGGAGTTCAGAGCGCGCAGGTAGAGCGTCATCCGGGCCACAGCCGCGGGTGGTATCTGCTTCGCGGCAGAGTCCTTGTCCCCGGGTACAGCTTCGGCAGACGGTTCCAGCGCAGTCACGTTCTTCTCCATTGCGTCGCTTTGTTTTCCCACTCTATTGCCAACAAAGCTCTGCACGCATGTTCAGGCGGCGATGGCCTTCTTCAGGACCCGCACCAATCGTGCCTCATCGATTTTCCAGAAATCCCGCTGGATTCCGTCCACGAATACTACCGGGATCTCCTCGGCGTAGCGCTCACGCAGTACAGGGTCAGTGTCGATCGACTGTTCCGTCCACGTGAGCCCAAGGCTTGAGGTCACGCGTTCGACGGCGTCACGCGCCGCGGCGCAAAGGTGGCAGTCAGCTTTGGTGAGGAGTACGACGTCGGGATTTGCCATGGTTCAACGGTATCGCTTCAGCGTCGGCACAGCCTCCGCGAACGGCAGGGGGCCGAGCGATTGACTAGACTCAAGGCATGCCCGTCGAGAAGAACGCCGTTGTGGCCACCGCGCCGGCTGCAACGCAGCAACACGGCGAAGCCGCATTCTTCGACGTCGACAACACCCTGATGAAGGGTGCCAGCCTCTTCCACGTCGCCCGGAAGATGTATGAACGCAAGGCCTTCACGCTCTCCCAAGCCGCGGGATTTGCCTGGAAGCAGTTCAAGTTCGTCCTGCGGGGCGAAAAAATGGAGGACGTCCATTCCGTCCGGGATTCCGCGCTGATCCTCGCTGCTGGTATCAAGGTGTCCGATATCAAGGAGTTGGGCGAAGAGGTCTACGACGAGATGATCGAGTCGCGGATCTGGCCTGGTACCAAGGCCCTGGCAGAACAGCACCTGCGTGTCGGCCGGAAGGTCTGGCTCGTGACCGCCACGCCCATCGAAGTCGCCACCGTCATTTCGACACGGCTCGGCCTGACGGGCGCCCTGGGTACCGTGGGCGAAGTTGAAGATGGCGCCTACACTGGCAGGCTGGTGGGCGAGATCCTCCACGGACCAGCCAAAGCGGTGGCTGTGCAGCGCATAGCGGACGAAGAAGGCCTGGACCTGAAGCGCTGCTGGGCGTACAGCGATTCACATAACGACATCCCTCTGCTCACTTTGGTGGGCCACCCGGTGTGCATCAACCCCGACGCCGGGCTGCGCCGCCATGCGCGGGAGAACAACTGGCCTGTCTACGACTTCCGTTCCGGCCGCAGGGCAGCCACGCTCGGCCTCAAAGCCGCGACCGTCGGAGGCGCCGTCTACGGTCTGTGGCGGGGTTTCTCCAAGTTCCGCGGCCCGAGGGCCTGACCCCAGCTCTTCCTACGACACGCAAGGAGCTGTGCGACACAGAAAATCTCTGGCGACACCCGGGTCCGGGTGTCGTCAGAGATTTTGCGCGTCGCCAGGCAATTTGCGCGTCGCGAGATACTCAGCGCGCCATCGCCATCCCACCCGTGCACGCAAAAATGCCCGCCGCCTCGGGAGGCAACGGGCATTCACGCTGTAGGAAGTATCTCTACTTCTTATTGCGACGCTGGTGGCGGGTCTTACGAAGCAGTTTGCGGTGCTTCTTCTTGGCCATACGCTTGCGGCGCTTCTTAATAACTGAACCCACGTAAGTTCCTAACCAAACTAGATTGAGACTCTGTCTGCTGGGTGAGGTCCTTGAACTGAGCAACAGACTTTACAACTGACAGATTCTTACAATGACGTAAAACGTTCCTTAACAGGGTACCGCCTATCGGGGGCACCCAATGACCGTTGGCCCCTAGGGAACCAAGCAAGACTCAAGCCGTCTCCGAGTGTCCGTCGACGACCGCGCCCTTGAGGTACTGGCTCACGGCTTCTTCGGGGACACGGAATGATCGTCCAAATCGGACGGCCGGCATTTCTCCCGAGTGGACCAGGCGGTACACGGTCATTTTGGAAACCCGGAGGACTTCGGCGACTTCAGCCACTGTCATGAAACGCGCGTTCGAGAAGTTAGCCTCTGCGGACATTTCTCCATATTCCTTTGCTCTCAGCGGTTAGCGGCGAACCCCAGCATTCATTACCTGGTGTGCCGATGCTGAGCCATCAAACAACCATGTGCTAGATACTCTAGAGGCAGCTGGTACCAAAGTGAAAGTCTTTCGGCCAACTGGAGACTCCGTCTCCTTTAGTTGGAGACGGCAATTCGACGCTTGCGTGCAGAGGCGGCCAGCTGGTCCAGGACGGACACTGTGACGTCCCATTCCATGCAGGAGTCAGTAACGCTCTGGCCGTACACCAGCTCTTGTTTGCCGACCGACTGCCGCTCCACATCCAGGTTCTGCGCCCCACCGACAAGGAAGCTCTCCAGCATGACGCCGGCAATCGGCGAAGCAACGTCGTCTTCCAATTGCGCACCGATCTCCAAGGCGACTTCGGCCTGGCGATGGTGGCTCTTACCGCTGTTGGCATGGCTCGCGTCAACGATCAGCCGCGGATTCAGCCCCTTCGCCACAAGCTTCTCCGAGGCAGCAGCAACCTGGTCAGCGGCGTAGTTAGGACCCTTGCGGCCACCGCGCAGGATCACATGCGTGTCCGGGTTGCCCGAAGTCGCCACCAGGGCGGCGCGGCCATCGCCGTCGATCCCAAGGAACGCCTGGGGCGCGGCAGAGGCACCGCAAGCATCGATCGCTACCTGGAGGTCGCCGTCGGTCCCGTTCTTGAAGCCGATCGGCATGGACAGACCGGAGGCGAGCTGACGGTGGATCTGGCTTTCGGTGGTCCGTGCACCGATGGCCCCCCACGCCACGAGGTCGGCCATGTATTGCGGACTGATGGGCTCCAGGAACTCGGTGGCGGTCGGCAAGCCGAGGGCCGTGACTTGCTGCAGGAATCCACGCGCCGCACGGAGTCCGGCTGCGATGTCATGGCTGCCGTCCAAGTGGGGATCGTTGATGAGGCCCTTCCAGCCCACCGTGGTCCGCGGCTTCTCGAAGTACGCCCGCATGACGATCAAAAGGTCTTCCTTGTGCTTCTCCGCCTGGCTGACCAGCCTGCGTGCGTATTCCAGGCCGGCCTTCGGATCGTGGATGGAGCACGGGCCCACGATCACCAGGAGGCGATCGTCCACGCCGTCCATGATCGCGCGGACTCCATCGCGTCCGCGCTCGACGACGGCGGCGGACCTCGCGTCGAGCGGCAGTTCGGCGCTGATTTCCTGCGGCGTGGGGAGCGGCTCGAAGCGGCTGACGCGCAGGTTCGACGTCGACTGGGCGGCGGCATTCTCGACGTCGACGTTATGTGTGGTGGGCTCTGCGGCGATGCTGGTCATGAAAGGGGTCCTGTTCCGGAGAGGAGCGGACCCTACTCAGAGCCCGCCTGGAAATGGCGAAGGGCAGAGAATGATCTCTGCCCTGTTGGCTCTGAAGGAAGTTGGATGCGTGTCAGTTAGACGCGGGCCCCTCCAGAGCCAACGAAAAATACGCATACCAACGGTTAGTCATAGCCAAACCATAGCGTCAGGCTCCGGATGCCCGCAAATCGAAATGCAACGACATCAAGGGAAACCGTTTCCCCACGCACTATAAACTTCACCTCAGGACAATTGTTGCCGCCCCGTTGGGGCAGGGCGGCCGCAGCTCAGGGAAGGAAACCATGCCAGGCAGAAGGAACACCCGGCGGGTGGGCATCGCAGATGTGGCATCCATGGCCGGTGTTTCGCATGCCACGGTTTCCCGCGTCATGAACGGAAATACGACCGTGGACGCGGACATTGCCGCTCGCGTGCGCGCGGCCGCCTTGGAGCTGAAGTACAAGCCGAACCCGGTAGGCCGCAGCCTGGCCCTGGGAAAAACCGACACTATCGGAATCGTGGTGCCGGACCTGTCCAACCCCACGTTCCAGGCCATTCTCCGCGGACTGAGTATTGCCGCGGCCCGCGACGGCTACCGCGTGTTGATCGCGGACTCGTCAGAAGTCTCCAGCGAAGAAGCGATCCTCGCCGGGGAAGCGCGGAGGCGATGCGACGGCGTCGTTCTTTGCGCCCCCCGCATGAGCGACGCGGAACTGGAAGAACTCGTCCCCACGCTCTATCCGCTCGTCCTCATCAACCGGACCACCGAGTCGGTGCCGACTCCCAGCCTCGTGGTGGACTACGGCCAAGGCATCCAGGAGCTCGCCGCCCACCTGGTGGAGCTGGGCCATCGCAAACTGGCCTACCTGACGGGACCGGACCGCAGCGCGTCCAACGTGCAGCGCCTCCGCGGGCTCGAGAAGTTCACGGCCGAATTCCCGAACGTCGAATTGCAGTTCCTGCCCGGAGGCAACACGTTCGACGCCGGATTCGAGTCAAGCGATGCGGTCGCCTCATGCGGCGCCACCGGGATCCTCGTCTTCAACGACGTCGCGGCGATGGGGCTCTTGAGCGGACTAAGCCAGCGCGGGATCCGCGTGCCGGAAGACCTGTCGCTCACCGGTTTCGACGACATGCCCTTCGCCCGGTACACCATGCCTCCCTTGACCACCGCAGCCGTGCCGATCTCCGACCTCGGGGACCTTGCGTGGCGCCGCATGCGGGAGCAGATCCAGACCAAGGACGCCGCTTCCCCCACGAACTACTTCCCGCCACGGATTGAGCTCAGGGGCAGCACCGGGCCCGTCAAGGCCTAGGTTTGACTGGGGCCAGCCCCAGCCCGGCTTCACGATAGTACCCCTCGATGTGTGCGGCAACGAGCGTCGCTGCCCGGCCGCCGTCGCCGTCGTTCACTGCCTCCAAGATGGCGTGGTGCTCGGACCGCAGGCGCTGGGCGGTGCTATCCCAATCCGGCAGGTTTGCCGTGAGCGCCGCGGCGTAACCCTCAATCGCTTCTCGCAGCGATCCCATGATGGTGCTCACCACGGCATTTCCGGCGGCTTCCGCCAGTGCCAGGTGGAAGGCGACGTCCAGCGCGAGGAAGTCGTCGACGGCGGCACTCGCGTCCATTTCGTCCAGGAGCCTCGCTGCTTCCCCGAGTTCGGGGGCGTCGGCCTTGGCGCGGGATACCGCCCACGATTCGAGCAGGACGCGTGTTTCCACGATGTCGGCGACGGGCAAATGCTGCGTGGCAACGTGGAGGCGGAGCGCGGAGCCGAGCGCCGTGGCCGGTTCCGCGATGACTACGGTCCCGGCGTCTTTGCCGGAACCGACACTTGCCCGTACCAGGCCCATGGCTTCCAGGATCCGGATGGCTTCGCGGACCGATGTCCTTGAGACCTCCAACTGTTCGGCCAGCGCCCGCTCGGCGGGAAGCCGTCCACCCAGCACCAAGTGCCCGTCGGACAATTGCTTTTCGATCCAACTCAGGACGAGCTCGTGCGTTCGCATGGATAAATAGTAGTTGATGTGGTTGGACCACATGGCATAGAGTGTGGTCTAACCACAGAAGCACACGGGAGACAGCACCATGACGCAGACCGTCCAGCCGAGCAACGCCCCTTCCCTTGAGGTGCCCGCGAACGTCCCCGCCGCCGTCGGGCGCCCCGCAGCACTCAAGCGCCGGGTTCCCAAATACGCCGACCTGGCGCCGCTCATGAAGTTCAAGAAGCCCGAGTTCAGCAACGGGGCGAAGCTGCGCCGCGCATCCACCATTTGGGAACTGCGGGACATGGCGAAGCGACGCACTCCCCAGGCGCCGTTCGATTACACCGACGGGGCAGCAGAGGCGGAAATCACGCTTCGCCGGGCCCGCCAGGCTTTCCAGGACATCGAGTTCCGGCCGGGAATCCTGCGCGACGTCTCCAGCATCGACCTCAGGACCGGGATCCTGGGCAAGGAATCCCGGCTCCCGTTCGGCATCGCGCCTACGGGATTCACCCGCATGATGCAGTCGGAGGGTGAGTACGCGGGCTCGCAGGCGGCCGAAGCGGCCGGCATTCCGTACACTCTCTCCACGATGGGCACGGCTTCCATCGAGGACGTGGCGGCCGCGGCTCCGAACGGCCGCAACTGGTTCCAGCTGTACCTCTGGACAAACCGGGACCGTTCCCTGGAACTGATCGAGCGTGCCGCCAAGGCCGGAAACGACACCCTCATGGTCACGGTGGACACCGCCGTCGCGGGCGCCCGGCTGCGGGACGTCCGCAACGGGATGACCATTCCGCCGGCCCTCACGGTGAAGACCGTCCTGGATGCCTCGTACCGGCCCGCATGGTGGTTCAACTTCCTCACGCACGAGCCACTGACGTTCGCCTCGCTCTCCCGCTACACGGGAACCGTGGCCGACCTCATCAACTCCATGTTCGATCCCACCCTGACCTTTGACGACCTCGACTGGCTGCGCGAAACCTGGAAGGGCAAGCTGGTAGTCAAGGGCATCCAGACGGTGGAAGACGCCCGCAAGGTGGTGGACCACGGCGCGGACGGCGTCGTAATCTCCAATCACGGGGGGCGCCAACTGGACCGGGCACCGATTCCACTGCACCTCGTTCCGGAGGTCTCCGCGGCGCTGAAGGCGGACAACAGCGACGCCGCCATCATCCTGGACACGGGCATCATGAGCGGCGCCGACATCGTGGCAGCCTTGGCCCTCGGCGCCGACTTCACGTTGATCGGCCGCGCCTACCTCTACGGGCTCATGGCCGGCGGGCGCGCGGGCGTGGACCGCACCATCCAGATCCTGGAGAAGGACATGGCCCGCACCATGGCCCTGCTCGGAGTCACCCGGATTTCGGAACTGAACCCGGACCACGTGCGCCTCCTGCAGCACTAAAGTCCCCAACTAGCTAGCAGTAGGTGTCGTTTTGAGCCCTCAAAACGACACCTACTGTCAGTCAGTTGGGCCTAGCAGGGCTTCGAAGTTCAGTCTCCCGCCCGACCTGAGCAGGACCGAATCGCGGCGTGACCGGGATCAACCCAAAGTGCCGCTACTTCTTCCGCCCGAACTTCGGCAGGTTGGGTAGGTTCGGCAGGTTCGCCAAGAGGTCCGCTGCCTTGGTGGCGGCACGCCCAACCGAACGGCCGATCTGCTGCGGCCTGGTGTCGTCGAGTCCTGCGGCGGAGGCAACAGTTCCGGAGGCGGGAACGGTTTCAGGCGAGCGCTCGACGTCGGTGCTCGCCGGAGACGTGCCGTTTGCCTCGCCGTCGGGCTGCGTCCGCGCTGCGCCCTGGCCCCCGGCACCCTGGCCACCCTGACGTGCGCGGGGGCTGCGAGCCGGCGTAGCGGCTTCGGCCGCAGGCTTGGCGGAACCGACGTCGAACGTCTCCAGCCAGCTGGCAACCCCGGCGAGCGGCTTCGGGTTCAACGCGTAATAGCGTTTCTGCCCCTGCGCGCGCATGCTGACGAGATCCGCCTCGCGGAGAACCTTCAAATGCTTTGAAATGGTGGGCTGGCTCGCGGCGAGCTCCTCCACCAGTTCCCCCACAGCCTTATCCCCAGAGCGGAGGGAAACCAGAATGTCACGCCGGGTTGCCTCAGCAATGACGGCAAATACGTCGTCAGTCACCATGCCTCCCACCCTAGCGACATATACGCCAAAAGGCATCAACTATTTCGCACATGTGCGTGCCGTTGCCCCCCAGCCTCACGCCAGCTGGACGAACACGCATCAGTCGAACCAGGGATCCAGTCCGTAGAGCGGGAAAATCTCCTTGCGGGTGGCAATGATCGTGCGGTCCACGGCATCCGCGGGGTCGTACCCGACCTCCCACGAACGCCACCACGTGTCGACGCCGTCGCCCATGAGTTCCGGTACCGATTCCCCGTACTTCTCCGCGACATGGCTCCGGAAAGCCTCCGGGACCGGAGCCGTCAGCTGGACGGGATGTTGGGCCACGATGCCTATCAAGTGGCTCCACGTGCGTGGTACCACTCCCGTGATGTCGTACCCTCCACCCCCGGTGGCGATCCAACGGTTTTGGCAGAACCTGGCGGCGAGGCCCGCGACGGCGGTGGCCGCCTCGCGTTGGCCGTCCACGCTGAGGTTGAGGTGCGTGAGGGGATCGAGTTTGTGGGAGTCGCAGCCATGCTGGCTCACGATGACTTCCGGTTCAAAGGCCTGCACGAGTTGCGGCACCACGGCGTGGAAGGCCCGCAACCACCCGGCGTCGCCCGTCCACGCAGGCAGTGCGACGTTGACGGCTGTGCCGAGCGCATCCTGGCCGCCGATCTCGTTGGCGAAACCCGTTCCTGGGAACAACGAGAGGCCGCTTTCGTGCAGGGAAATCGTCAGGACCCTCGGGTCGTTCCAGAAGATGCTCTGGGTGCCGTCGCCGTGGTGGGCATCGACGTCGATGTACGCGACCCGGCGGACACCGCCGTCGAGCAGCCTCTGCACGGCGAGTGCGGCGTCGTTATAGATACAGAAGCCGCTGGCACGCCCACGGGAGGCGTGATGCATGCCGCCGCCGAAGTTGACGGCGCGGACCGCGGTCTCGGACAGGATCGCCTCGGCCGCGAGCAACGACCCTCCGGCAAGCCGGGCGCTGGCTTCGTGCATTCCGGCAAAAGCGGGATCATCCTCGGTGCCGAGACCGCGTTCGGGGTCCGGCGTCGTCGGGTCTTCGCTTGCACGCCGCACTGCGGCGACATATTCGGCACTGTGAACTGCCTGGAGTTCGACGTCGGACGCGACCTCGGGCGCCTGGACGGACACATGCTCCAGGTCGAAGAGTCCGAGCGCCGCTGCGAGCCTGGCCGTCAGTTCCAGCCGCGCGGGGGCCATCGGATGCGAGGGACCGAAATTGTATGCGGTCATGGCGGGGTCCCACGCCACCGTCGTTGGCAGCGGGGACGGACGGAGGCCTGCCCAGGAAGTCATCAATGACAGGCTACCCGAGCGGCGGGAACGCACCTGCCCCGTTACGGCGGGCGATTAGTGGTTTACTACTCAGGAAAGCAGAATCAATCGACCAGAAGCGAACAGCACTGCCATGACTCAGAGCCAGTCGAGGTCCCGAGACCCGGCCAGCTGGCAAACCGTCCAGCCGGAGCGGGGAGGCCTGTGGATTTTCACGGGTATCCGCGACTTCATCGACAACATCGCCAACTCCTCACCGGCGCGATTGGCGCTGACGGCGTACGTCTTCGCGATTCTCTTGTTCACCGGCCTGCTTTCCCTGCCAGCGGCATCGGCCGACGGTGCGGTCACACCCATCCACCAGGCCTTGTTCACAGCTGTTTCCAGCGTTTGCGTCACTGGCTTGACGGTTGTGTCGACAGCGACGCACTGGACCTTCTTCGGCCAGCTCGTGATTCTCGTCGGCATCTTCGTGGGTGGATTGGGAACCCTGACACTCGCATCCCTCCTGGCACTCATGGTCAGCAAACGGCTGGGCGTGAGGGGCAAGCTCATTGCCCAGGAGGCCATGAACAACGCCGGACGCTTGGGCGAAGTGGGTACATTGTTGCGGATCGTCATCTCGACGTCCGTGACCATCGAGGCCATACTGGCCGTCGCGATGATTCCCCGGTTCCTGACACTCGGCGAGGATTTCTGGCAGGCCGTCTGGCACGGGGTCTTCTACTCGATTTCTTCCTTCAATAATGCCGGTTTCACACCCCATTCCGACGGAATCGTGCCGTACGAGACCGATCTGTGGATTCTTGTGCCGCTCATGCTTGGCGTGTTCCTCGGCAGCCTCGGCTTCCCGGTGATGCTTGTGCTCCGACGGCACGGCCTCAATTGGAAGAAGTGGAGCCTCCACACCAAGCTGACCATCCAGGTTTCCCTGATCCTGCTCGTCGCCGGTGCGGTCCTCTGGGCCTTGATGGAGTGGGACAACACCAACACCATCGCCAACATGAGCTTTGGGGACAAGATCACGCATTCCATTTTCGCCTCGGTCATGACGCGCTCCGGTGGCTTCAACCTGGTCGACCAGGGCCATATGGATTCAACCACCAGGCTGTTGTCGGACGCGCTCATGTTCGCCGGCGGTGGATCGGCGTCGACGGCGGGCGGCATCAAGGTGACCACCATCGCGGTCATGTTCCTCGCCATCGTCGCTGAGGCCCGGGGCGACGACGACGTCAAGGTCTACGGCCGCACGATCCCCGAAGGCACCATGCGGGTAGCCATCTCGGTGATCGTCGCCGGCGCCACCTTGGTGTGCGCATCCGCATTCTTGCTCTTGGCTATCAGCGGCGCCAGCCTGGACCGGGTACTCTTCGAAACCATTTCGGCCTTTGCAACCGTGGGACTCAGCACGAACCTCAGCGCGGAACTGCCGCCGTCGGGGGTCTACGTCCTCGCCGCCCTCATGTTCGCCGGCCGCATCGGCACCATAACCCTTGCCTCCGCCCTGGCCCTCCGCCAGCGCAGGCAGCTATTCCATTATCCGGAAGAGAGGCCGATCATTGGCTAATTCAACAGGCGCCCCCAACCGGCCGGCGCACAACGCGCCCGTGCTGGTGATCGGCTTGGGCCGATTCGGTGCAGCCACCGCCGAGCAGCTCGTCAAACAGGGGCGCGAAGTCCTGGCCATCGAGCGGGACCGCACGCTCGTCCAGAATTGGGCTTCCGTGCTGACCCACGTCGTCGAGGCGGACGCCACCAACATCGATGCCCTCCGTCAACTCGGCGCGCAGGAATTCAGCTCTGCCGTGGTGGGTGTGGGAACGTCAATCGAGTCCTCGGTGCTCATCACGGTGAACCTCGTGGATCTGGGCATCGAACACCTTTGGGTGAAAGCGATCACGGCCTCGCACGGCAAGATCCTCACGCGCATCGGCGCCAACCATGTCATCTACCCCGAGGCCGACGCGGGCGTCCGTGCAGCACACCTGGTGTCCGGGCGCATGCTGGACTTCATCGAGTTCGACGACGATTTTGCCATCGTGAAAATGTACCCGCCCAAGGAAACCGTGGGCTTCACGCTGGATGAGTCCAAGGTCCGTTCCAAGTACGGCGTGACCATTGTCGGCGTGAAGTCCCCGGGCGAGGACTTCACTTACGCCCGGCCGGACACGAAGGTTTCCGGCCGCGACATGCTGATTGTGTCCGGGCACGTGGACCTGCTGGAACGGTTCGCGGCGCGGCCGTAGTTCCCCCGGGAGGAACTAGGCGAGCTGTTGCGTGATTTCCGCGGCCCGGGCCGCGGCTGCCCGGGCTCCGTCGGCGATGATCGCGGGTATGCCGCCGTCGTTGAATGCCGCGATGGCGCGTTCCGTGGTGCCGTTGGGGCTGGTCACTGCGATGCGGAGTGCAGTGGGGTCGGCTCCGGGTTCGGCAAGCATGAAACCCGCGCCTGCCACGGTCTCGCGGGAAATCATGAGGGAGAGCTCAGGATCAAGGCCAAGTTCGACACCGGCGGCCGCCATGGCTTCGGCAAGGTAGAACGCGTACGCGGGGCCCGAGCCGCTGATGGCGGACAGGGCATCCACTTGTTCCTCGGGGATTTCCACGACGGTGCCTGCGGCGGCGAGGATGTCCTTGGCCTGTTGGAGCTGCTCGGGAGTGCAGTTGGTTCCGGGCGAAACGGAGACGACTCCACGTCCGAGCCTGGCAGGCGTGTTGGGCATCGTGCGAATGACAGGCTGGCCCGCCGGCAGGGCAGCCTCCAGCTGGGCGATGGACACGGCCGCGGCAACGCTGATCACAATGGTGTTCTTGGCCAGCGACGGCGAGATCTCCCGGGCGAGATCGGTAATGCCCACAGGCTTGACACCCAGGATGACAACCGAAGCGCCCTTCGTGGCCAGCTTGTTGTTGTCTGGTTCCTCGGCTCCGGCGATGGTCATCACGTGGTGGCGCTGAGCCAGTTCGGCGGCGCGTTCTGCTCGACGTACGGTGGCGACGACGTCCGAGGGATCCGTGCCGGCGGCCAGCAGGCCGCCCAGAATGGCCTCGTTCATGGACCCACAGCCAAGGAATGCGATTCGGTTGCTCATGGCTCCATAATGCCAGTTCAGCTCCGCCGCTGCAGAACCAGATGCGGGGTTCCCTGGAGGGCCCAGGATTCCCAGCTAGTTCCCAAGGTTATTGCAGGCTGCACCCAAAATCGCTCCGTAACTTAGTAGTTACCTCATTGAGGGTGCGAGTGATGAGGCGGGCATGGGGATGTCCGCCACAAGCACCGGTGGTCGAACGGGTTTCCCCCCATTTTCCCGTATCGACCGCCGGTGCTTTCTCGTTTAAAGGGGTGCTGGCAGATACGGGCAGTGACTATCGCCTATCTGCGAAGAGCTGCCGCAATTTGAGGCATTCCTTCGGAATCGAGCCGGTCCAAGACGTCGTTAACATCCAGCGGTGGATTCCTGTAGGCCTCGGACATGTTGCGCACGGCAACGTGGAGTTCTACAGAATCCAGGTAAAACTGATCCATGAGGAAATCGTCGGGATGTTTTGCCGCCACGCCCCAAGGACTGAGCGATTCCGCTGGAAAATGCTTGAGGTTGTTTGTGACGATTACTTGAGCCTGCACCTTCAGGGCGGCCGCCATTACGTGCGCGTCCCCCGGGTCCGGAAGGTCTCCGAAGATCTGTTCCAGAGGCTGGTAATCGTCCACGATGCAATCCGGTATCGCGCCGCACATCAACTCGCGAGTGCGGTCGAGCTTCAACGGATCCAGGTCTGGCCGGTTCTCCTTCAGATTTCGGAATGTTTCGTCAAGTATGGCTTCTGTCCAGCGGGCTCGAACTAATCCCGCTTGACCAACTCGTAGGAGGAGATCGCGGAGCATGCTTGGATACAAGACATTTGCATCGTAAATGACCGTGAAAACCACTCTAGATAATCCCCATGTCCTGACCGAGCGCTGACAGCTCATCGGCGGCGTCCTTCTGAGCAACGGACGTGCGGCGCTTGTAATCGTAGAGCGATTCGGCGAGTACCCGTCGGTGCGTTCCGACTTTTCGGTACTTGATTTCTTGCGACTCCAAGAGCCCCACCAGATAGGGGCGCGACACATTCAAGAGATCGGCTGCTTGCTGCGTCGTGAGTTCGGCATTCATGGGAACCACCGTGACCCCTTGCCCGGCCGCCATCTTCCCAAGGATTCTCATCATTAGATCCGCAGCTGCGCGAGGCATCTCTAGCTGGCCCCCGTCGGTAACCTTCATTTCCACCGGCTGCCGCGGATCTGAGTGCGCCTCAACGGCACGACGCAGCGTCTTCAGTGCCTCCCTCGCTAGCTCAGAATCATTTCCGTGAGGATAGGCCGGGGATGGTAGTTGAGTCGCCATTGTCGCGTTCCCCTTTTGTCGACGCCTGTATCTGTGTATGTATTTACGCTACCCCACAAACGAAACAATCGAAACAAACGAAATAAAAGAAGCAATCGAAGCAGAGGGGACTGGCTGAATTAGACGACCGCGCGACTCAGCCGCCCGACGTCGTCGGGCCCTGGCTCTCCAACCTAGATCTCGAAGGCTCCCACGAGCGGCGCCCCCAAGTGCTGGCGCGCAAAGCGCAGCGTTTCGGCGAGCCACTCCTCGCGTTCACCGGCAGCTTTGGCCTTGCGCGTGGAGATCTCGGCAACCACGGTGCCCTCGAACCCGTTGGACGCGAGATACTGCAGCGCCTCGGCGCACTGTTGGGTCCCGTAACCGGGGATCAAGTGTTCGTCCTTACCCGAGCCCGAACCGTCCGTCAGGTGGACGTGACGCAGCTTGCTCCCGAGCGCCCGTATCGCCTCAAGGCTGTTGGCCCCCGCGGTGGCCGCGTGCGAGAAGTCCCAGGTGACGTCGTCGTAATCCTGGCCCATCGGATCCCAGTGCGGCAGGTAAGCGAGCGCCTCCCGCCCGCGCACACGCCACGGGTACATGTTCTCTACCGCGATGTGCACTTGGTACATCGCCGCAATCTCGCGCACGCCGGCGGCGAAGTTCTCCGCGTAGTTCGACTGCCAACGGAACGGCGGATGGACCACGACAGTGTTGCAGCCGACCTCGCGCGCCATCTGGCAGGACATCTCGATCTTGTTCCACGCCGGACCCCAAACCTGCTGGGTCAGCAGCAGGGTGGGCGCGTGGATGGAGACGATCTGCTGGTCGTAGCGATGGCTGAGCTGGATGAGGGCATCCGGGTTCTGGCTGGTGGCATTGTTGGTCACCATCACCTCGACACCGTCGTAACCCAGGTCCTGGGCCACGGCAAAGGCGTCATGGACGCTGAGCGGATAGACAGAAGCGCTGGATAGCGCCACCGGGATCCTCGGCGTGTCTTCTTCGGAGTGCTCGACGTCGGTGCTCATGTTAGTTGGCCTGCCTCCCGGCGATGGGGATTGGTGTAGATACTGCCGCGGGCGCGGCCGTTCCGGTGTTGGCGCCCAGGCGTGGTACCGGTACCGCACCCCCAAGCCCGACATGCGGAGCCGGGGCCAGCGGGCCGTCGAAGATCAGCTGGTCGAGCCGGCGCAGGATCAATCCCTCGCGCAAGGCCCAAGGGCAGATCTCCATGCTGGGAAACTCGAACATTTCCAATGCGGCCTCGGCCACGAGGGCACCCGCAAGGATCTGCGCCGCCCGTGCATCCGAGACGCCCGGGAGGTACAGCCGATCCTCGACGGTCATGGCGGAAATCCGCTGCGCCCAGAGTCCCAAGTCCGTGGCGTGGAGTTCGCGCTTGACGTACGGACCGGCGCCGCTCGGGGCCGCGCCTGCGATGCGTGCAAGCGAACGGAAAGTCTTGGAGGTTCCGGCCACCAGGTTGGCCCGGCCCAATTGCTTGAACTCACGCACGACGGGCTTGAGTGTGTGGCGGATGTACTTGCGGAGCTCTTTGACGCTCTTGGCCGTGGGCGGGTCATTGTGGAGCCAGTCCCTAGTCAAACGGCTGGCGCCAAGCGGTACTGACACTGCGAGCTCGGGCAGTTCGTCCTGGCCAAACGCCATTTCGAAAGAGCCGCCGCCGATGTCCAGGTCCAGGATCGGCCCGGCCCCCCAGCCGTACCAGCGTCGAACCGCGAAGAACGTCATGGAGGCTTCTTCGCTGCCGGTCAGTTCCTGCAAGGTCACGGTGGTCTCGTGCTTCACCCGGGCAAGGACCTCGACGCCGTTCGTCGCCTCGCGGATGGCTGAAGTACAAAAAGCCAGGAGGTCCTCGGCCTTGTGGCGGGCCGCGAACTCCCAGGCTTCGAGGACGAACTCAATCAACTCGTGTTGTCCGGCGTCGTTGATGTTACCCTCGGCGTCCAGGAACTGAACCAGCGAAAGTGGTCGTTTGTGGGAGGCAAACGCGACCGGGCGTGCGCCTGGATGCGCGTCCACCAAAAGCAAATGGACGGTGTTGGAACCGATGTCTAGGACGCCAAGACGCATTCTGCCATTATTCCCCGATTCGAAGCGTGTGAAGCAAGTTCGACCGCCGATTCGTGCCGGCAGCTAGTCAATTAGCCTCGGGGTCCGTCGGTGCCTGCTTCTACTGCCGCATCGGCGGCCGGGTCGGCCGCTTCGTCGGCGGCCGGGTCGGCTTCATCGGCGCGGGTGAAGTCGCGGCGAACGCTGGCGATGCCTTCCGGGCCCATCTCGAAGCCGTGCTCGCTGCCAGGGTTGATCACCAGGCCCAGCTCGTCGCCGATGCTGTCCAGAATCGCAGAACCGTGGGTGCCCAGGACGTTGGGCGCGGCCTCGAGGAAGTGTGATTCCACCCGGCTCGGGTGGCTGAACACGGCGAGGACAGGCTGGCCCTCCGAGTTGGCCAGGACAAGTGGCTCCACGGCGGCGTCAGGCTTATCCAAGGAGTCGGTGCTCAGGATGTAAACCTCGTTGTTCAGGAAGGCCAGGATGACGTCAACCGGGTTCGCGTCGGGTTGCCCGGCCTTTGCGAGCTTGGATTCGAGGTCGTTCAATGGCAAGGATTCCGGGGCTGCAGGCTGATCAGTCATGGTTCCACTCGATCACGGTTCCCCGGCTCGAAGCAATTCCCGGCCCGCTCGCCGTCGAAACCGCCGCGGCCTGCACCGAGGACACCGATATTTCCCGCGTCTGTGCGTCCCCAGAACTACTTCTTCGCAGCAGCCCTTTTCGCAGGCGCCTTGCGGGCCGAGGCGGTCCGCTTGACGGGGGCCTTGGCGCGCTTCTCGGCAAGCAACTCGATTGCCTGCTCCCGGGTCAGCTCCTCCAAGGAGGTGGCGCGCGGAACCGTGATGTTGGTGACGCCGTCGGTGATGTACGGACCGAAACGGCCTTCCTTCACCACGATGTTCTTCTCCGAAACAGGGTCCGGACCGAACTCAGCCAGGGGCGGCACGGCAGCACGGGCACCGCGCTGCTTCGGCTGGGAGTAGATCTCCAGTGCCTGTTCCAGGGTGATCGTGAAGATCTCTTCCTCGGATCCGATGGACCGCGAGTCCGTGCCCTTCTTCAAGTAAGGCCCAAAGCGGCCGTTCTGCACCGTGATGGGGTTGCCTTCGGCGTCCGCGCCGAGAACGCGGGGCAGGCTCATGAGCTGAATGGCTTCGTCGAGCGTGACCGAGTCAACGGACATTGACTTGAAGAGCGAGCCCGTACGCGGCTTGGCCTTGACCGGCTTCTTCGGCGGCTTGGGTTTGCCGTTCTTGTAGTATTCCACCGGCTGGTTTGCCAGTTGCTCTTCCGTCATCTCCGGGATGATCTCGGTGACATAGGCGCCGTAGCGGCCGTTCTTGGCAACCACGGTATGGCCCGTGTGCGGGTCCGCGCCCAGGACGCGCTCCTCGGGGGCAGCCGTTTCCATCAGCTCCTGAGCCTTGGCTGCAGTGAGCTCGTCCGGCGCAAGGTCCTCGGGGACGTTGGCACGCGCCGACTCAACGACCTCGCCGGTCTTGGGGTCGACGGTGGGGATCGAGCTCTCGAGGTACGGTCCGAACTTGCCGACGCGCAGGGTGATCCCCTCGGCAATCGGCACCGAGTTGATTTCGCGTGCATCGATTTCACCGAGGTTGTTGACGATGCTCAGCAGGCCGGGATCGGCGTCTTCACCGTAATAGAAGTGCTTGAGCCAGGCGGCACCGACAGCCTGACCGTTGGCGATCTTGTCCAGGTCGCCTTCCATGTCGGCCGTGAATTCATAGTCAACGTAGTCGGTGAAGTGCTGCTCCAGCAGGCGGATTACCGAGAAAGCGATCCAGCTGGGAACCAGCGCAGACCCCTGTTTCCGGACGTAGCCGCGGTCCTGAATGGTCGAGATCGTGGACGCGTAGGTGGACGGACGGCCAATGCCGCGCTTTTCCAGCTCCGCCGTCAGCGATGCTTCCGTGTACCGCGGCGGTGGCGAGGTCTCGTGACCTACGGCAACGATGTCCGAGGCTGTAAGGGAATCGTCCTTGGCCACGTTGGGCAGGCGTCGGGCTTCGTCGGAGTCGTCGTCGCCGCGGCTCTCGTCCTTGCCTTCTTCGTAGGCCGCGAGGAAGCCCGGGAAGGTGATGACCGTTCCGGAGGCCGAGAATTCGGCGTCGCGCCCATCGTTAGCCACCGCACCGAGGCGGATGGTGGCGGTGGAGCCCTTGGCGTCGCCCATCTGGGAGGCAATGGTGCGCTTCCAAATGAGTTCGTAGAGGCGGAAAGCGTCGCCGGTCAGCTGGCTGGCCACCTGGGCCGGGGTACGGAAGGAGTCACCCGCGGGGCGGATGGCTTCGTGGGCTTCCTGCGCGTTGGCGGCCTTGTTGGCGTAGACACGGGGAGACTGCGGCACGTATTCGGGACCGTACAGCTCAGCAGCCTGGCGGCGGGCGGCCGTGAGGGCTTCGTCGCTCAATGCGGACGAGTCAGTACGCATATAGGTGATGTAGCCGTTTTCATACAGGCGCTGGGCGATCTGCATGGTGCTCTTGGAGGTGAAACGCAGCTTACGGCCGGCCTCCTGCTGAAGGGTCGACGTCGTGAACGGCGCGGCGGGACGGCGCGTGTAAGGCTTGGTGTCGACCGAGCGGACCCGGAAGTCCGCGTTCTCCAGCCCGGCGGCCAACGACGTCGCGAGTTCCTCGTTGAGGTGCACCGCGTTCGCGGAGGTGAGGACGCCGTCGTCGTTGAAGTCACGGCCGCTGGCTACCTTCGCGCCGTCGACGGCAGCGAGCTTTGCTTTGAAAGTCACGGAGCCGGTGCCGAACTGGCCGGTCAGGTCCCAGTACGAAGCGGACTTGAACGCCATGCGTTCGCGTTCGCGGTCGACCACCATGCGGGTCACGACCGACTGCACACGGCCGGCGGACAGGCCACGGGCAACCTTGCGCCACAGCACGGGGGAAATTTCGTAACCATACAAGCGGTCCAGGATGCGGCGCGTTTCCTGGGCGTCGACGAGGGCGCTGTCGACGTCGCGCAGGTTGTCCATGGCGCGGTGGATGGCTTCCTTGGTGATTTCACCGAAGGTCATGCGGTAGACGGGAACCTTGGGTTTCAGGACCTCCAGGAGGTGCCACGCGATGGCCTCGCCCTCGCGGTCCCCATCGGTTGCGAGATAGAGCGCGTCAGCGTCTTTCAGCTGGGCCTTGAGCTCGGCAACCTTTTTCTTCTTGTCCGGGGACACCACGTAATACGGTTTGAAGTCGTTCTCGATGTCGACGGCGAACTTGCCTACCGAGGTCTTCTTCAGTTCTGCAGGGAGGTCCGAGGGCTGTGGAAGGTCGCGGATGTGACCGATCGAGGCCTCGACAATGAAGCCTTCGCCCAGGTACTTGGCGATGGTCTTGCTCTTGGCCGGAGACTCCACGATCACGAGTTTCTTGCCGGTTTTTGCCTTGCTGGGCACGGTTCTCCTACAGAAAAATGAATTGCTTGGGCTCGTGCCCATATTGGCCTAGTTCACCATATTTTGCAGAATCGTGCGTTTACATGTGCACAAGTGCTGTGAGCCTGTGGGGATTTGCGAGGCTAGGGTGGCGGTGGGTGGGCCCACGCCGGCGAGGGCCCCGACCTGAGCTTGCGAAGGTTGGGAGCCGGTGGGGACTAGCTTGAAGACGGCGTCCGGTCGTCCGGAATCATTGACCACATCGTAGCGATTCGCACCGCTCCTTCGGGAATCCGCGTGGGATCTTCGAGTTCATATGACCTGATGAGGTCCTGGAATTTGGCCTTGAGATCCGTCCGCTGATCCGGAGTCAAGTACAGCAGATCGCTGGACAACACCATGGCGGCTGCCTCGTTCGCGGCCTCGCCGCGCTGGCGCCGCTCACCACGGGCCCGGGTGAAGGCGGTCGCCCGACGCCGGAAGGCGTCCAGCTCGAGTTCGACGACGGCGATCTCCGGGCTTGGAGCGTTGCCGCCGGATTTGATGGTGAAGTCGGAACCCGCGGCCTTCCAACGGCGTTCGCGCGCATCGCCCTCGTTGTCCGCAGCAGTCACAATCCCCCATTTCTGGAGGGCCCTCAGGTGGTAGCTCATGGCGCTCGGCGTGAGCCCGGTCTGCGCGGCGAGCTCCGTGGCCGTGCGGCTCAGCTGTGTGGAATACAGCTCCGAGATGACCTCGAGCCGGGCGGCATGCGCAAGCGCACGGATCGCTTTGGGGTCGGTGATCTCCACCGTCTTCCCGGGCCGTTTCCGGCGCTTCGGGGATGCCAGCCCGGTGGATACCCCGTTGTTTTCATTCACCGGAACAGTTTATCCGCCAGTGCCGCCGCAATTGTCCTATGCCGCGGGAAGCAGGAAGCCATCGCGGACCAGGTTCCCCACGTCGGAGAGCAACCCGGCGCGGAAAGCGTCGTCGTCGAAGTCGTCCCCTCCACCCAACAAGGCGGCCAAGGCGCCGATCAGCTGGTGGACGGACAGCTCGCCGTCACATGCCGACACGAAGCCGGCCAGCTCGGTGCTCAAGAGGTTCGTCCGCCGCAGCCCCGCGCCCTGGCGCAACAAGATGACGCCAGGGTGTTCGGCGCCGGGCCGCTGGTGGCGTTCCTCAGTCACGTCCTCGGCCACCACCAGGTGGGCGTCGGCAAGCTCGTGGGCATCCAGCCAGTCGGCGCGTTCGACGGCGGCGGCAAGGTGCGGGCCGATCGGCTGCTCGATGGGGTACGTTATTTCCTCGAAACGGACTGGCGCAGCTCCTGGACGCGCGTCCTGCGGCCGGCGCAGCCAGATCATTCCGAAGCCAATGGCCTCTACATTGCGGGACGCGAAATCCTCCAGGTAGGCGGCGTAGGCATCACGGTAGAGCTCACGGTCGCGGCCTTCGGATGCGTCCTGCAGCCAGGTCTCCGCGTACAGCTCCGGGCTCACTTGTTCCCGCTGGATGAACCACGCCTCCGTGCCGGAACCTGCGAGCCACGACGCGGGCCGTTCGCTCCATCCGCTGCCCGCGGGGATCTCCCAGTTGCCGAGCATTTGCGCCGTGCCGCCGGGTGCGAGGACGTCGGGCAGCGTGCGGACGAGGTTGGCAACAATGTCGTCGCCGGGCAGCCCTCCGTCGCGGTAGGTGAATTGATCCGAAGAGTGCTCACCGGCGCTTCGCGGGGTAATCACGAAAGGCGGATTGGACACCACCAGATCGAAAGCCTCACCGGCCACGGGTTCCAGGAGCGAGCCCAGCCGCAAGCTCACCCTGGACTCGAGATCGGCCGGGTCAAGGTGCAGGGCCTCCGCATTGAGCATCAGGTTGAAGCGGGTGAACGCAAGGGCCCGTTCGGAGATGTCGGTGGCCGTGACGTGCTCGCTGTGGTGCAGGAGGTGGAAAGTCTGGATTCCACAGCCCGTCCCGAGGTCAAGGGCGCGTTTCGAATGCCGGCGGATGGTGGTCTGGACAAGTGTGGTGGAAGCTTGCCCGATGCCCAGCACATGGTCATGCCGGAGCACGCCGGGCTGCTGGTGGGCGGCGAGATCGCTGGAAACCCACAGTTCGACGCCGCCGCTGCCACTGCTGTCTGCTCCGGAGTCGCCTTCCCAGCCGTACGGCCGCAAATCCACTTTGGCGGCGACAGCACCGCCGTCGTTCTTCTCCACCAAGCCAAGCTCCATCAGGCCCGAGGTGCGGACGTGCGGCAGGGCGGTGTCAACGTCGTCTTCGGTCTGCGGGACAGCGAGAAGCCACAAACGCACGACGACGGCGAGCGCGGCTTTCGCGCGGTCCGTCGCCGGGTCTCCGGTGAAGGCAGCCGGTTCGGTGACGATGAGCGCAGGGATGAGCTGATCCCGGGCGAGGGCCGCGTGCGCGGACTCCCCCAGAAGTCCAGCCACTCCGTCCACGGTGTAGCCAACGTTCCGCAGGTCGTCGGCAAGCCCTGTGAGCAGTTCGGGAAGGTCGCTGCGGGGAGCGTCGAGGGCGGTTGGGGTGGTACCAAAGATGGCGGGCGTTGCGGGATCAGTCACCGTGCAAGTCTATTGGGGGGTGGTGGCTGGCGCCTGCGTCGGCGGCTGCGTCGGCGGGGAGGCGTTCGAGCAGGTAGCGTTGAATCATGGCATTTCACCCCTCCACTTGGCGTCGCGCTGCACCTTTGGTCATTGGCGCAGCCACCCTGGCGATGACGGCGTGCTCCTCCGGGGGATCGGTCTCCAACGCCGACGTCCCCGCGTGGAAGGCGACCACCATGCCCTCGGCAGCCGGGGTTGTCCTGGAGGACTCCGGGAAGATCCCGAACCGCGACCCCGTGCTCAAGAGCTTTGCCAGCGTCGCTGCGGGAAGCTACGTCTTGACTGTTGCCTGCGACGGCGGCGGGAAGGCATTCTTCGACGTTTCCTCGGGCGGTACGCAGATCACCGAGGCCGGGGCCGCATGCAATGGCAGCCGAGAAACGTCCCGTATCAAGATTCCCTCGACCGGTCCGCTGAGCATCAGCGCAAGCAGCGTCGATGCGCCGGTGATCTACGCGTACCAACTGGTACCGGCTTCGTAACCGCACCCTCGTTCGGGGCTACAGCGCGGCGTAGAGTCGGATTATGGGGTGGGTGCGCGCCCTGAAGGTACCGACGACGCGGTCGGCGATTCCCGCCGTCGTGCTTTGCAGTGTGCTCGCGTGCGGCGCCATGGCTTCGTGCGAATACACCTACGACGACGGCCGTGCGCCGGTGAGCAGTCCGCCGTCGCCGGTCATCACGGATCCGGTACTGACCCGTGACCCGGCGCTGGGACAAACCGTCACGGGCGATGCGCTGAAGGCTTGGGCGCAGGACGTGCTTCCGGACGTGAACGGGCTGTCCTTCTATGGCAGCTTCGGCCTGTTGTCCGCCGGCGAATCCCGCGACGAAGAGACTACCCAGCTTCCGGGGGGAACGTACGCGGTGACGCTGGCTTGCCGTGGTGCCCGGAGCGCTGAATTCACGGTGCGAAACGGGAGCGAAGTCCTCATCGAGGTGATGCTGCGGTGCGGCACCACACGGGTCAAGGTCCTGCAGCTGGAGACGGACGCCGTCCTGGGTATCACGATCACCGGCAATGCACCGGCGAACTTCGCGTACCGGGTGAGCCGGATCTAATGACCGGAGCTAGGCAGCGCAGCCTTCCGGGCAACGCAACGTTTCCGGGCTCGAGGCACATTCGGCGCAATACAGGGTGAGGTTGCGGCAGCTCAGATTGGAGCAATTTTCAAACTTGTTGGTGGGCGCCTGGCAGCGGACGCATTGGCCAATGGTCTTGGCGTCCTCACTGAATTCCATGTGCATCCGCTTGTCGAAAACGTACAAGGAGCCTTCCCACAGGCCCTGGTCCTTGTAGGTTTCGCCGTAGCGGACAATTCCGCCGTCGAGTTGGTAAACCTCCTTGAAACCGCGGTTCACCATGAGGCTGGAAAGGACTTCGCAACGGATTCCGCCGGTGCAGTACGTGACGACGGGCTGGTCCTTAAGGTCGTCGTATTTTCCCGAGTCGAGTTCCTTGATGAAGTCGTGGGTCGTGGCGACGTCGGGAACGATTGCGTCCTTGAACTTGCCGATCTGGGCTTCGAAGGCGTTGCGTCCGTCGAAGAACTTCACATCCTGCCCGCCCGCCTTCTTTTCCTCCAGGAATGCGTGGAGCTCTTCAGGCTGAAGGTGCGTGCCGCCGCCGACGACGCCGTTCTCATCCACCTTCAGTTCGCCGGGGGCGCCGAAGGACACGATCTCATCGCGAACCTTGACGCTGAGCCTCGGAAAGTCGTCAGCGCCGCCTTCGGACCATTTGAAGTCGATACCGTGGAAGCCCTTGTATTCCTTGGTGGTCTTCACATACTGCTTGACGTTGTTCAGTTCCCCGCCAACGGTGGCGTTGATGCCGTCCCGCGAAATGAGGATGCGCCCGGTCAGGCCGAGCTTCTCGCACAGGGCGCGCTGCCAGAGCCGGACGGCGTCCGGGTCCGCGATCGGAGTAAAGCCATAGAAGAGCACAATTCTGTTTAGAATAGGCGTGCGAAGCATGGTGAAACTTTCCTGCCAATCTTTTCAGTAACTTTCATCAACACGCTGGGACTGCCCTGAAACTTCGGATCCCCGGTTACAGTGTCTTTCGCCGCAAGAAACAGGGGCTTCCCCAAACCGTCCCGTTTCAGTGCCGCAGGGGACGGTTTCACGCTTCCAACTCCAACACCTCGAACAACTCCAACACCGACCCCGAATCGATAGGAACCCCGGACGGCGCAATATAGTGCCGCCGCGTCACCCCATCCGATGCGTGCCCAAGCTGCTTCGACGCCAACACCGAACCGTGCTCAGCATCCACCAGCGTGGCAACGGTCTTCCGCAGCGTCTTGGGCGTCACCCAATCCCACTCCGACCCGGCAAACGCCTTCTTCCACGAAATCAACACCTGCCGCGGACCCAGCAACCCGCCACGCTCGGACGGAAACACCAACGGACCCTGCGCCGTAGTCAACCGGCGACGAAGCATCTCCACCAGGAACGCCGGCAACCGCAGATTCCTTACGTCGTGCTCTTTGGTGGCTGTGCGCTGCAACCCCTCACCCACCACCCTTTGCACTTGCTGATGGATCCGCACCCATGGCACCGGGGAATCCAGGTGTACGTCTTCCCAGTACAGTCCTGCCGGTTCCGCGGCCCGCGCCCCGGTGCCGAGAAGGAAGTCAATCACGTCCAGTGTGACGGGGTTGCGGTTCTTCCCGCCCATTTTGGAACGGTCACCACCAGCCCGCACCAACCGTTCTTCAGGGGTGAAGGGCTGGAAGACGGTGGCAGCGTATTTGCGCATCGCCAGCAACTCATCCAGCGTCAGTGCCCGGATGGGTTTCTCTTCCAGTTTCGGGCGTTCCGTGAATGCCACGGGGTTGTTCCCGACAGCCCCCCACCTTGCGGCCAGCTTGAACATTCCGGAGATGGTGTTCCTTACGACCATGGCCGTGCCGGGTCCGTTCTCTTGCGTCACCGCCGTGACAACGTTCTGGATCCGTTGCGGGGTTACCTCCCGGATCCGCTGCTTGCCCATGCGCGTGATGATGTGATTATCGATTGCGCGCCGCATGTTGTAGTACGTGTTGGGGGCAAGGTCATCGGACAGTTTGGCCGTGTAGTAGGCCTCCGCTAGTTCCGTGACTCTTGATTCGGCTGAGATGTCCGGACCTTGTCCACGGTTTGAGCGTTGGGCTAGTTTTTCCCGTAGCGCAGCTTCGGCCCCGGATTTGGATTTGCCGGTTGCTTTGACTCGGCGGGTTTCCCCGTCAAGGTCACGGTATCGGGCGAGCGCCATCCATGTTTTGCCTTCACGGGTTGCGCTGATGTGCCCGTATTCACCGATGCCTAGTTGTGGTCGTGGCATTGAAACCTCCCCTTATACACCCAAGTATCCCATGAGCGCAAGTCCTTTGTCACGCTGCTAGGGCGTGGCTGGCGAATCGTGCCGCGATGGCCGGGCACTTCAGGCAAGCCCAGCACCCCACAGCAGTGGCCTGCTTGTCCGTGAGTGTCGCCGCCCTGTCCGTCAGTACCCGCTGGGTAACCCCTAACTCTTCGGCCAACGCCTTGAGGGGCTTGTCCTTGCACACCCCGGCGATCCGGTCCAAGGGCAGGAGCCTCCTAGCTACCTCGTACCTGACGGCCATCTCCACCGCGCCAGGCTGGTGGGATGTGTGACCCATTTCGATGTGCACCAACTCGTGAAGCAGAGCACACAACATCTGGACGGCATTCAACCGATCGTCAAGCCAAATCGTTTCCCCGTCCGTGCAACCCGCGTAACCGTCTTCGAGCCGCACCCTTACAACTTTGACCACAAAACACTCCCCCATACGAGACCCTGTTATCAACTCGTGCTTTTAATTAGCAGCGATTGATGGTAAGAGTACGGTCCTGGTCTGACTTTTTAGAGGGGTAATGGACTAGTTAACCATTGCAGGTTCATACCAAAAACGGTCACGTAACGGTAACGGTCACTCGCCGTTCTCCAGGTGCTCGGAATCCCACCCCTCACCGTCACGGTCAGCCGCCAAACGAAGCATGGGCTTCGTCGGCGCGGCACCCTCCCGCAGGACAGTGACCTCGGTCTGCAACGCACCCACACGCCGAGTCAACTCAATCAACAGTTCATCCGTGGACAACTCAGACGCCTTGGTCACGCGTGGCTCGTCAACCTTCTCCCAGTCCCTCAGCTCAGACAGTGTGAACGTCCTCGTGATCGGAGACTCAAGCACCTCCGTCACGGAGCCGCGCTTCCACCCCAAAGCGTCCTCTAGCAGGCCCCGCGATTCATTCCGCGGCACCATGCCTTTCTGGGTCCAGTTGTAATACGACCGCTTATCCCTTGCAGGCCAGTCCCTGGTGAACGCCTCCGGGCCAATGCTCTTGTCGCTCAGATGCGCTTGTATGAGCCGCACCAGTTCGGCGGTGTTCTTTTCGCTCATGTGCCTTACTTTCCCTTTCTTTCAGTGTCTTGCATAGACGCGTGCGTACTCGTCTTTTACGGGCCGCTTGCTAGCCACTGCTACTTGGTGTACTTGACTGCCCCTTGCGGTGCTACTTGCTTCATCGTTCCGCACCTTCGACTGAAACAACAAAAGTTATTTGGGGGGCGGGTTGGCCTGTTTCGTTGCTACCACGCCTTGTAATTACACTGTTTTTCAGCGGATTTCCGGCGTTCTGGTGCATTTCTTCGTTGTGTTTCAGTGATTCCCTCTTGCGTGTTTCAGTTTGTTTCAGTAAGCTTCAGTACATGGAAACCACAACAACCCGGAGGAACGTCTCAGCAGTCACAGACATCCGCATCGGGCACATCATCAAACGCGAACGTGAACGCAAGCGCCTCACCCTCGCGGAACTCGCTACCGCCATCGACTGCAAGCACCCAACCCTTTCGAACTACGAATCAGGCCGGCGCACACTCCCCGAAGATCGCGTCGAACCACTCGCCAAAATCCTTGGTCTTGACCCTCGATTCATCGACCCCGACGCAGCCTAGGAGCAACCCATGAGCCACCTTGAAATGATTTGGGAAGAACCCACAAAGCCCATCGATGCCATGGCCGCAGAACTTCGAGCCAATCCCGGCAACTGGGCATTGGTCGCCACGGGAGTTTCCTCCGGTCATGTCGCCACATGGAAAAGGCGTGGCTTGCAGACCCGCACCGTGTCGGTATCCACGCACCCCCGACTCCACGACATTTACGCACGGTTCATCGGGGAGCCGAACCCATGAGCACGACCATCTGGTCAACCACCCACACGCAGCCCATCACCTTCGACCGGATCAGCCCGGACAAGGTCCAGATCACCACAGCGGACGGCGCAACCCAGGAGTACTGGTACGCCGACCTCCACAAAGCATGCAGCAACGAAAGCTACTAGGAGCAACCCATGAGCACGATCATCGTTCACAAGCGGCCCGTCGTTACTGAGGACGAGTTGGCGGCGGCCTATTGCCGGCTTGGGTACAACACGAAGAACAAGCACGTCGCCCCGTGGACCCCGGCACGGTTCGATGCGGAGTACATCGCTTATGTGGAGAACGGGCGTCGGATCACTGGCGGGTTCGGTGAGCACCGCGCTACCACCAACCGGCGCAACCGCATCGACGGGAAGTACGGGGCATTCTCTTACGGCGTTGTGGAACTCGGGTGGGTCTGATGGGCGCCTGGGACCGGTATGTGGAGTTCGGTGCTGACGGACTCACCGACGACGAGCGCGAACAACTAGACAACGAATTCCAAACCGCCACAGAAGAAGCAGCAGACCAGTACCGCAAAGGAGAGTCATGAGCAAGTACATTCCTACCCCTGACCCGAAGGCACAGCGCAGACGCACCAACCCCCGCAAGCCAGCCGTAGTCAAGTTCTTGAACACATGGTTCGCGGATGTCATTGACGAACGCGGGCGACTGATAACCCACGCATGCCCATCCCATGCCGAAGCCCTCAAGAAGGCGTACGAGCTGGCCGTGGACTACCCGGCCACCGAGGAAGCAGCATGATCGCCCTCGTCCTGGCTCTCGCCGTCATCAGCGGCTGTCTGATCCCGTGGGCCGTCCGGGCCGACCGGGACGACTACCACCTGATCCACCTGACCAACTGCCCCGACTGCGAGGACCGGCGATGAGCAAATGCACACACCCCCGCGAAGAGTTCACTAACCAAGGCACCGAGGCTAACAATCACTGCCCACAATGCCGTGAGCGTATTTGCCTCTTCTGTCGCGACACGGCCCCGGAGTCGTGGATGTCTGGGCGATGCCACGGCTGTTACCGGACTACGGAAGCCGATGCCCGTAAGCGGCAAGCCAAGTGGGCGGAAGGGACACGCCTCCGCAACCTTGCCTCGGCATGGGACGAAGGGTGGACGCACTACCGCGAAAACTTCAGCCCCAGCGATCCCGACTTCGGAGTCAACCCCTACCTTGAGCGCCTGAAAGACCATGAAATGAGCACAAAATGAGCACCGAACTGATTCCCTCGAATGACCTGCTTGGTAACGCGCCCGTGTTTGACCGGAACTTCACACTGTTGGACAACGTGACAGTCCCCTTCGTGGACCGGGCCGCAGCGACCCGCTACCTCACCAAGCACGCACCGGATTTGCGCGCCATGATCCTGGGGGTAGCGGCATGAGTGCCCGTGACGAACTGGCTGGGGTTGTTGCCGCCAGCCTTGACCGCATCTTCGGCACACGCGACTTCGGGCCAGCAACACAGGACTACAAGCTAGCAGACGCCCTCATCGCCGCTGGCTACGTCAAGCACCGCACGATCACCACCACGGACGAGGTAGACGCGCTACCTGACGGGAGCATCATCCGAACCTGCTTCGGACACGCCGTAACCATCTACCGCGCCCACCGGATCCTGACCGCCAAAGGCTTCCACCACGTCGTGCAACACGGCCCCGCAACAGTCCTGTACGAACCGGAGCAAGCACCGTGACCGGGGCTGAGTGGGCTGCGGAAGAGTACCGGGCGTTGCTCGGAGCCAGCCTCAAACGAGTCCGCCAAGAACACGACCCCGAGTGTCCCTGCGGCAGAGACGAAGCACTAACCGAACCCATCAACCAGAAAGAAGCCGAATAACCATGAGCAGCTACACCATATATTTGAGCGGCACCGTATCTGCTGCTGTCGATGTCGAAGCAGACAGCTATGAGGAAGCCGTTGAGCGGGCTATCGATAATGCCCCTCAAACCGACTTCGCATTCGCAGAATTTGACGGCGTTGACGTGTGGGACGCAGATGATTCCCACATGAAGGACGGCCAGTACGTTTCGGCGGCGTCCAAATGAGCACCATTAGCCTGCAAGTCTTCCCTGACCTCGAACAAGGAACTGACGAATGGTTGGCCGCACGTTGCGGGATCGTCACCGCATCAGTTGTCGGGCAACTCGTGACTTCACGCCAGCCATCAGCCATAGAAACTGACTGCCCGGAATGCGGCGCGGAAGCGGTCTACCCCTGCACCGGGAAGCGCACGCCCGGCCCGCTCAAAACACTCCACCCGGCCCGTACAGCAGCGGCACGCGATCTAGACCATGTGATCGCCGCGGACACGACCAACGACACCGCCCGCGGACTCACCATGACCCTCGCAGCCGAACGGATCACCGGCCACGTTGAACCCGTCCAGCCATCACGGGCGATGGAACGCGGAACCCTGGATGAGCCGTATGCCCGAGAGAAGTACGCCGAAAATTACGCACCGGTCAATGAGATGGGTTTCATGATCCGTGAGTTCGATGGCTTCAAGATCGGGTTTTCGCCGGATGGGCTGGTCAACGAGAACGGCTTGATTGAGATAAAGAGCCGCGCCCAGAAGATCCAGCTAAAGACGGTCCTCGCCAATGAAGTGCCCGCCGAGAACATGGCACAGATACAGGCAGGACTACTCGTATCGGGGCGCTCCTGGTGCGATTACGTCTCCTATTCGGGCGGCATGAAGCTATGGACAAAGCGCGTCTACCCTGACCCCGACTGGCACGCCGCAATCATCGACGCTGTTGAGCAATTCGAGGCAACAGCCACCGAAATGGTGAACACCTACCTTTACACCACCGCTGACCTGCCCATGACCGAACGCATAGACCACTTCCCAGCAATGGAGATCTTCTGATGGACCTCGACATGACAGACAGCCTGGCCCCGAAGAGTGACCAGCTAGACGCCGTGGACCTGCTTAGCGGGCCACGGACGTTCACGATCGAGAATGTCAGCAAGCACAACGCTGAGCAACCATTCAACTTCCACTTCAAAGAATTCCCACGTGTTTGGCGCCCCGGCAAATCAATGCGCCGGGTCATCGTGGCCGCATGGGGTTCAAAAGGTGCGAACTACGTCGGCAAGCGCCTCACGCTCTACTGTGACCCGTCCGTAGAGTTCGGCGGTGCTGCCGTTGGTGGTTCCCGTATCAGCCACATGTCCGGCATTGACAAGCCGCTCAAGGTGCCGTTGCTCATCAGGCAGGGCAGAAGCGCCATGTTCACCGTGCAACCCCTGACCGAGCCTGTGAAGCGTGACTTCCTGGCAGAGGCCGAACAAGCGAACGGTGACGTGGACCTACTCCGGGCGTTGTGGAAAGCAGCCGTAGCAGCCAAGGAACCACAGGAACACTTGGACACCATCCAAGCCATGGCCATGCCACATGAGCAAGCCGTCTAGGTGCCATAAGGACGCGTACCAGTCTTGGGCTGACGCGCTGCGTGTAGTCAAGCGCATGCAACGGGTTGAGCGTCTCCAAGGCCGGCGCGTCCACGGCCAAGCCCCATACAAATGCCCGGACTGCGGGCAACTGCATTTGACTAGCAACTCCTACAACATCAAAAAGAAATGGGCAGCATAACCATGGCACTTGCAGTAGATCTGACCCCGTATCACGTTGACCGAAAGATACGCCTATGGCTCCCGACCGGGGCGATGGTTGCGGGAACGCTCCGCACGCTCGACGCCCGAGTAAGGAGCTACCAGGAAGGCAAGAAATCCCGGCGCGCACTCGTCATAACTGTGACTTTCGATGAGCTGACCCATGAACAGCATGGGGCATTCGGCGGCGGCAGCTATACAACCCACACGCAGTTTGAAATCTCACCAACCGACCGCTTCGAAGAAGGACTCTAAACCATGGCGAACGAAACCACGATCACAGTGATCGGCAACCTCACCAACGATCCGGAACTTCGTTTTACTCCGGCTGGCGCGGCGGTGGCTAACTTCACCGTCGCATCCACCCCGCGCACGTTCGACAAGAACAGCAACGAGTGGAAGGACGGGGAATCGCTCTTCCTGCGCTGCTCCGTCTGGCGGGAAACAGCCGAGAACGTAGCCGAGACCCTGACCAAAGGCATGCGTGTCATCCTATCCGGCAACCTGGAGCAGCGTTCCTATGAGACCAAGGAAGGCGAGAAGCGCACCGTAATTGAGCTGAAAGTCGAGGAAATCGGGCCGTCACTCAAGTACGCCAACGCGAAAGTGACCCGCACGCAGAAGGGCGGCTCCGGGCAGGCTGCGGCTCGTGCAGCCGCACCCGCCGAAGACCCCTGGGCGACCCCGGGCGTAAGCAACGCGGGCGGATGGGGAACCGGCCCCCAGACCGAAGAGGTGCCGTTCTGATGGCGAATATGCCGCTTACGGTCCGCGTACCCCTTGAAGTAGAGGTGCTGATCCGCGTCAAGGGCAGCGACGCACTCCACGTTATCGGGACAGCCATTTATGAGTCGAACGTCAACGTCGTGCTCCAAGACGCTGTTCAGTTCTTCCACAAATAACCCCCGCCCCGGTGTGCCCCGTCAACACGGCGGGGCACACCACAACCACCCGGAGCCACCCATGAAAGAAATAACCATCACATGCACATGGCGTTCGACGCATGTCGTCGAGGTCGAAGACGACTTCGACGTGCCAGATAACCTAAGCGACTTTCCGGAGGAAGTTCTCGAAGAACTCACCACGGATGTAGCCGAACTCGTGGACTGGGAGTAACCCTTGATCCAACCCACCACCCACACCAGCCACGCAGGCTACCGCATCCGACCACCACGCACCCAAGGCGGCTACCGGGTCTGCCACCGCTGCGGCATCGACTTCCCCTCCAACTCCCGATCCATCTGGACCCGACAAACCCACTGCAAAGACTGCCGCCACTACCAACGGAAGGACCAGCAGTGACCTACCAGTACGGCGGGAAAGACACCATCGAAGCCGCCCAAGCCCGCCAATCCGAACTCCAAGCCGAACTCCAAGCAGCCCGCGAAACCTACAAAGCCGCCCAAAAACTCGCCCGCGAAAACGAACGACTCCAAGCACAAATCCTCCGCACCCAACAACGCGCCCGCCAACTCACCACGCCACTCCCAGCGCAACCTGAACCCATCCACGGCGGACCACTCGGACTCAAACGGGCCACCAACGAAATCGCCCAATGGCACCGCCAACGTCGACAAAGGACCGCCGCGTGAGCGCACACCCGAAGGAGAACTAAAAGTGCCATGGTTCAACGCCGACGACAAAATGCACGGGCACCCGAAAGTCAGAACAGCCGGCCTCGAAGCTATCGGGCTCTGGGTGGTCTGCGGAACATACTGCACCGACTACCTCACAGACGGGCAAGTTCCGTCCTGGTACGTCCTCTCATGGCCGAAAGGTAAGCATCTCGCGGACAAGCTCGTCAAGACGGGTTTTTGGGAGCACGCCCCGGACGGTTACCAGTTCCTTTCATGGGACGAATACCAGCGCACGAAAGAGAAAGTCCTCGAAGACAGGGCTAAGGGGCGGCAGAGGCTGGCCGACTGGCGTGCCACCAAGAAACATGGTCAGTAACGCCACGTGTAACGGCGTTACAAACACCGTTCGTAACGCCTGTAGTAACGCTGTACGTACAAGTGTCCAAGACCAAGACCAAGACCAAGTACTTAACTCACCTTCCAGCCCTTCCGGGCTTCTAAAAAAGATTGGGCTGCTTTCCGCCGCCAACGTCACTTAACTTACGTGTGAAGGTCTCACAAAAATGCCCTACAAGTTCGACGAACACGACGCCACAGACCTCTCCCGAATGATCCGCCGCAGACGACCAGAATGGACACACCAAGGCATCATGAAATCACTACAGCAAGCAGCGGAAGCCGGCGCTACACTCGGGCAGGTAACGACGGCGGCGGAAAAATCCACCCAAAACAAAAAAGCCCTCACACCCGCCGCCATCATGTGGCCCGAACATTGGACCACCGAAGCCAAGACACCCAACATGACCGGCACCCGCCTATGCGCCCAATGCGACCCAGCCCGCAAACACGCCGTGACCGACATGACCGAAGTGGCACGCGGCGTCTGGATCTGCCACGAATGCTCAGGGGCGTCCGCGGCTGGGGTAGGCGCGTGAGCAGGTCCAGGGCCAGCGCCAAGGCTGCTGGGGCGTCGTTCGAGAGGCTCGTTGCCGACTACCTAGCCGAGACCGTGGATGACCGGATTGACCGGCGCGTGAAGACCGGGGCGAAAGACAAAGGCGACATTGCCGGGGTCCGGGCGCATGGTCAGCGGGTTGTGTTCGAGGCGAAGAACTGCGTGAAGCTGGCTCTTGGTTCGTGGGCTGGTGAGGCCGAGGCTGAGCGTCTGAATGATGGGGCTTTGGCTGGTGTGATCGTGCACAAGCGGCACGGTAAGGGCCGGCCTGAGGATCAGTGGGTGACTATGACCTTGGCTGATTTGGTGGCCCTGTTGACTGGTAAGAGGCCGTAGTTTTGTCCCGAAAAAGTTTCAGTGTGTTTCAGTCAAAGCACTGAAACTTGCTGTAGAATAGACCGTATCGGCCCGCATGAGCACGGACCCCGACGTAAGGCAGGACAGCATGACCCACCACCATTCCCTCACCGAAGCACTCAGCATCGCCGAGTCCCTTGAGGAAACCCCGCAGAATTACCGTGAAGTCCGCGAACTCCGTGTGCAACTCCGGGCACTGCTGAAGGACGCCGAGGCCCGCGCGTGATCCGGGTCGGTGACCTTGTCCGCGCTAACGGCATCCTTGGCACGGTCACGTATGTGACCCCATTCGCCGTCACGGTCTGCACCGGACCCAGCCCGTTCGACCTTGTACACCCGAAGCCGGCAGACGTGAGGCTGGCGTCATGACCCGCGTTGATGAACCCAAACCCCTGGACCCGCGCCTCACCAGCATCCCGGACGTTACCGCCCGGATGCTCAACAGCCTCCCCACCGGATGGCTCGACCAACTACTCGAAGGCACCAAATGAGCGAGGCCCAAGTCCAAGTCGGATGGTTCTGCGACCACAAAGACGAGCCGATGGGTGAGACGACGCACATGTCCTCCCATGGCAAATGGAAGAAAAAGAAAGGGTGGGTCGAGACATACCCGGAGCCCGCCGTCACCAAAGCCATATCGTTCCTCGACTATCGCGATCCAGAGAAGCCACCGCACTGCCCACGTGCCGTGCCCCTATACCGTGAGGAGCCTGCCAAGTGACCGCCCCCGACCTGTTAGCCCCGATCCGGGAACGCGCCGACAAAGCCACCGAGGGGCCGTGGCGTTGGGAGAACACCTTGCCGCGTCCCCGTCTCGCAGGTTCGGGCGGCTGGACGGTAATGGACTTCGCACGCATGGGCATGAATGGCGCCCAGCCGACATTCCGCAAAGCTGACGGCGATCTGGTCAAGGCTGGCAAGGAGAACCTCTACAGCTTCCCCGACGCCGCATTGATAGCCAACGCGCCCACTGACATCCGCCGCCTCCTTGCCGCCCTCGACGGCGTACTCGCGCTGCATGAGCAAGTTGATGCGCTCATGAACCCGGGCCGTCACGAGCGCGTCGTGAAGGTCTGTACCGGATGCGGGACGGATGACGGTAACTGGCAGCGCTACCCGTGCCCGACTGTTGCCGCCGTGGTTGCTGCACTCCAGGAGGGGCACAAGTGAGCGAGCGTGACGAACTGGTGGACCTGATCGAAGACGCCGTCGATGACGCCATCTACAACGAGGCCGACGCTCCACCGAGCCTGACGGGGGTAGTTGCTAGCAAGGCCGCCGACGCCGTCCTCACCGCTGGCTGGGTGAAGCCCCGCACGGTCAGCACCGTTGAAGAACTCGACGCACTGCCCACGTGGTCTGTCGTGCGATCGGAGCAGGCAACCATCTGGGAGAAGTTCAACGACCATTGGGCCGAGACGCTGACCACAGGCAGGCATCCAAGTGACCACCTCGCCCTCCCCGCGACGGTCCTGTTTGAGGGGGAAGCATGAGGCGCTGCGAGCAGGAGCTTTGCCGGAACTGGACCGGGGACGGTTGCGTGTGCAGCGTCCTAGACATTGAGCCTGACGCGAATCCTTGCCCGGACTGTTCAAAGCCGTTCTCCAACCACGACGAAGGATGCATCAATGAGTGACACGAGCCGTGAGGAAGCCGCCGCGAAGGCCATGCGCCACCCGAAGCCCAACCAGATCCAGTATGGGGAAGATTTGGAAGAGTGGGTAGACCGAGTGATGCCGGATGCCCTTGCCGCCGCTGACGCCTATGACGCCGCTCAAGGAATCCACCGGTTTGTGATTGACGATTACAGCGTGGAGTTGGCGGCGCGGGCACTGGCGGAGATCGAAGGGTTTGGGTGGATGAGCCACGCCGGAGAGATCCACCGGAAGCACGCCCGCGCTGTTCTCGCGGCGGCAGTGAAGGAGGAACAAGCATGAGTGGCATGAGGGTTATTATCGAGGCCCGAGAGTTCGGCGGCATCCATAGGGTGGAGCGGGATACGGCCTCTGACAACTGGCTGGACGAGAAGCGGAACAACGCCGAACGCCGCCAAGGAATCATCGACGCAGCCAACGGACTGCTCCGGAGCCTGAACCTGGACGAGATCGTGGAGTCCGCCTCGTGAGCGCGTCAATGGCCGAGGTGCTGATCAAGCACTGCATGACCATCGGTAACGAAGGTGGATGGTACTGCTCGAACTTTGCATGCGGATCGTATCCAGACTTGCAGAGCGCTACGGAACACGTGGCTGAGGTCCTGGCTGCGAACGGGTACGGGAAGCTCGAAGACGCATGGGACGAAGGGCAGAAATCCGGTATGCGTCACGCTGACCGAGTGATCGCCGCCCACAAGATCGGCAGGCCGGAACTGCCCGGACCACCAAGCCCCAATCCGTATCGGGAAACGGGCGCCGATGGAGCGGACGCAGTCACGGGATTCCCCCGTGCCGCGTATCAGAAACGGAGGATGGGATGATCCCCGAAGAAGCCACTAAGGCGGCGCTGGAGGCTGTCCTGAATGAAACGTATGGGGCCAGCTACTCCCGCGATCTAGTTCGCATCGCCCTTGAAGCCGCTGCCCCGTACCTGCGCGCCCAGGCACTCGAAGACGCTGCGGACGAGATCGCTTCAGGTGACTTCACATTCCCAACCGTGTTCCCAGTAAACACCGGCCTATCAGACCTCGTGACGTGGGGCGAAGTCCACGACTACCTGCGTGCTCGTGCGGTGACGGAAAGGGGCGGGGAATGACTGACGCTGAACGCCGTATCGCCCGCGCCATCTTCGAAATGCGCAAAGACTGGGGCGACGGAATCATCAACGTCCCCAAGTACCTACACATCCTCGAAGACCAACCCAAGGAGAACTAAGTGGGAGCCGTCGTGCACCTCACCACGAAGGAATGTCAGGACCAGCGGCGGCGCGCCCTGGACCGGCTCAACATGACCCTTGAAGAAGCAAGGGCGCAGTGGGAGCCGTGTGGGTGCCTCGTGAACGGCAACTACGACGATCTGACCCTGTTGGATCAGGTACGCGACATGGACTATTTATTGGGCGAAGGGGACTACACGTGAGCTGGATTGATGTTGAGGGCGTGGAGCACGTATCCGGCAGTGACGTTCCTAGCGAGTGGGGCGATGACCACATTCGCGGGTGCCTACAGTGTCAGGGCCGGTTTCCTGGGTCAGCCTACTTCGTGTTCCGGGGTGACCGATGAATTGCAGGTGCGGTGTCCCGACTGCTGATGGTGTGTGGCTGTGTGCGTCGTGTGCGGAGGCGTTTGAGTACCGTCTGGCCGAGGTCGATGGCGTGTTGGCCGAGTTAGCCCACGCCGTGCCGCGCCTCACGTTGACCGCGACGTATGGTGACCGGGCACCAGGGGTCCGCGCCCAACACGCACCAGCACCCGTGAACGTGGACGCCGTGTCCGCGATGGACGCGTTGCACAGGTGGCTCATGGGAACCGCCCTGAGGTTGGCTGCGGTCACACGTAAGCCTTTAGAGGGCCGCACGCCGTTCGACCTCGAATGGTACCTCCGATCGAACATGCCACGCCTCCGCTCCCTCTCATGGGCGCCAGACCTCCACCCAGCCTTGGATGCCCTGCTCAAGGACTGCGAACGCGCCGCACACCTAGCAGCACACAAAGAATTCGCCGGCACCTGCCAAACCGAAGACTGCGGAGCCGAACTCTTCGTAGCGGCAGGGCAAGACCGCACCACCTGCAAAGTCTGCGGGGCCGAATACGAAGCCGTCCAGGAATGGCGGACAGGTGCCAAAACCTACGCCCGCCAAGTAGACGCCGACACCATCGGCTACCCAACAATGCTTGCGCAGCGTCTCGCTCGGGTGCATGGCCTCGAAGTGGGCGCAGACTACATCCGAGTTCTCGCGTCTCGCGGGCTGCTTCACCGGGCCAATGCCGAGCGCGGGGATGACGGAAAGAAACTGCGGGCCATGTACAGGCTAGGTGACATCAAGGATCTCATTGACCGCGCCGCCCCGAAGCGTGAAGAGGGCGTGGCCTGAGCAACATGCTCAGTGCCCTGAATGAAAACTGCTCAAAGTGTTGACCTTGATACGCTGCCTGGATTACACTAAGTGTAACGACTGAAGAGGCTCCAAGAAATTGGAGCCTCTTTCCGTTTAAGCCGGGAGGTTCATCATGACGGTCCCGGTTACTGAGACACCCGATGAGACTGCCCCGGTGTTGAATCATTCCACCCGTTGCGACCGTTGCGGCGCACGAGCGTATGTGGTGGTCATCCTGCGCCGCTCCCACCGGCTCCCCAAGGGCGGGGAACTGCTCGCCTGCGCACACCACTGGCGCGAATGGAAACAACACATCCGCCCCGCAGCCGTCATCGACGAAACCGCCAGCCTCCACGAGCACATCAAAGACAACCACTGGGTCGAAGGAATGAGGGTAGGCCAAAAATGACACGCACCTGCCCCGCCTGCGCCCGACCAGCCGGCGCCCTCTCCGCCAACCCACACTGCCCAGCGAAGGCGTGCACCTGGAATAAGTGCAACTGCGGTGCCGTGTACGACCGCAACAATGGCGGCGGGTTCAATGAGCGCCCACCCAAGCATTACCCGGTCACGGCATGAAGTACCGTCACACGCCCAGTCCTCGTCAGGTGACCGAGTCCAACGACGCCGCCACACTCGTCCTACTGGCCGAGCACCTGGACCGCTCCCTGGATGGACTCGACCACGCCGAAGCGCGTAGGGCTGTCATGCGAGCACGGGCACTCCTACTCCACACCGTCAACGAACTCAACCCCTAAAACCCTTTCAAATAATTCCGGGACTAATTACCCCGGATAGATGGCCTCCACGCCTAGAACGTGGGGGCCATCACCCTTTCTAGGAGGAAAATATGCCGCGCTGGCCGAAACTCACCGACGAGGAACGCTTCTGGTCCAAGGTAGACAAGTCCGGCGAGTGCTGGGAATGGACAGCCAGCAAGAATGCTCAGGGTTACGGGAGGATCAGGGCGACCAGGGGGATGGTGAAGGCGCATCGTTTCGCATACGAAATATCCAAAGAGCAGATACCTCCAGGAATGGAGATCGACCACACCTGCCACAACCGGGGATGCGTAAAGCCAGGGCATCTACGCTTAGTCACCCGGAAGCAGAACATGGAAAACTTGACTGGGTGGAGAAGCAATAACACCTCTGGCGTGCGCGGCGTCTCGTGGTCAAAGGACCGACAAAAATGGATCGCTTTCACGCGACATAACAGCAAGAGGCTCAATCTAGGCCGCTATGACAGCCTAGCCGAAGCAGAAGCTGTCGTAATTACAAAACGCAATGAGCTATTTACTCACAACGACCTCGACCGAGTCGCTTAGTCTTACCCTCGCTGGTAAAGCGTGGTGACGTACCCCTCTGGGCGTATGCCAATGCGGGTTTCCACCACGTCAAGCCTGTTAGCTGCTCATCTGATGGGCTGCCAGCGAGGGTAATCAGTCCCGGACGCCTCTGATGCCATGCGATAAGGGCTCAAGCTGAAAGGCAGTGGGCAAGCCATTGCCCCGGACGAGCCGCAGACGTGCGGCAAATGGCACATATCGGCGTAGCTCAACTGGTAGAGCGGCGGTCTCCAAAACCGCAGGTTGCAGGTTCGAGTCCTGTCGCCCTTGCCACTTCAAATACTTCCCCGAAACGTACAGCCCCCTTGGGAGGGCGTCAGCCGGGGAACGCACAACCTGCCTAGCTGTCACGCAGGAATCACAACCCTGACAGCAAACACTTCACCCGCATGAGCAAGGGATGAGCTATGAACCGTCGAGAGTACGACACCAGGGGCTGCGCGTTCACACGCATAGCCACAGACCCCGCCTTGGACGCTGACGACCACCACGCCATCGACGCCATGCTCAACTCGGCACAAGGCCACCACGCCATCGCCATCGCCCTCCAAGACGCGGGCGTGAACGTGTCCACGAAGACCGTTGAGCGTCACCGCCGCAACATCTGCACCTGCGAAAAGAGCCCCGCATGGGCGCTATAGCCAAGAAGCTTGCCCCGAGGATCGCCCCGAAGGCGCGTGAGAGTGTCCGTACCCTGACCTTGGATATTGAGAACGCACCCAATTTGGCGCACGTCTGGTCACTGTTCAATCAGAACGTGTCACTGGCGCAGTTGCAGGAAACCGCGACAGTCATCAGCGTGGCCGCGAAATGGTACGGCGACAAGAACGTGCTGTTCTACAGCGACCACCACGACGGCCACACTGAGATGATTCACAAGATCCACGCTCTCGTCTCAGAAGCCGATCTCATCGTCGGGTACAACTCCGCTGGGTTCGACATGAAACACCTCAACCGTGAATTCATCCTCGCCGGACTCAACCCGCCAGCACCCTACAAGAACGTTGACCTGCTCCTGACCGTCCGCAAACAGTTCAAATTCGCGTCAGGGAAACTCGACCACGTCGCCCAACAGCTCGGCCTCGGGAAGAAAGCCTCCCATGAGGGCCACGAACTCTGGGTCAAATGCATGGCCGGTGACGAAGCCGCGTGGGACCGGATGCGCAAATACAACATCCAAGACGTGGTCCTCACCGAGAAGCTCTACGACCGGTTGCGTGCCTGGATCCCGAACCACCCGCACCTGTCCATGTTCACCGGCAACGAATGGGGTTGCCCCGTCTGCGGCAACTCCGACCTGTCCAAGTACCGGGCCGGAACGTCACGCGCGAACGTCCAGCAGTACCGCATGTACCAATGCCCCTGCGGCCACTGGGTACGCGGCACCAAGAAACTGCAAGACGCCACACAGACACGCTCCGCACGGTAGGAGGCATCATGCGCCTGTATGACGCTATCTGCGCCTACCTTGAAGCCCTCGCCGCACGAGCAAACATGGAAACCATCGAGCACGAGTTCGAACACGCCGACTGGGCCGAAGCACAAACCGGCTGGGACGACGATGAATAAGCACCTGTTCTACCGTCCGCGGCGTTGGATCCGGACGTGGTATTGACCGGGCTGAGAAGGTTTCACATCCATGGGATGTGAGCGGGATCGTTACCCGCCAGCCCACCAAAACGAGCGTCACCGCTACACCATATGGAGGCTGACTATGACCGAACTTGCCGGTCAGGTAGGCCTCAGGCAACACGCCACGGACTGGATAGGTGAGTCCATAGAGTGGGCCACGGATTCAATCACCCACCACGTGGTGATCCACATCGGCTACGGGTTCTGTGTCAGTGCCGAGCGGCCAAGAGTACGTATCCGCACGGTGGCAGAGTACCCGGCGTTGGTCAACTCAGACTTTGACCTGACAGACGAGCAACGGGAGCGAATCGTAAAAGCCGCGTTGTCCATGATCAACCTGCCCTACAACACCGCCGTGTTGGTCATCCTCGGCCTACACAAGGTCACCGGCTGGCCCATCCCACTCTGGGTGCGTGGCTGGCTCAACCGCCGCCCCAACGTGGACTGTTCCGACCTTTGCAACCGGGCACTCAACGCAGGCGGCATCAGACTCTTCACCCAAGATACCACCCTCGTCACACCAGCAGACTTCCAACACGCGTTAGAGCAGCAAGCGCAGGTGAGCAATGCAGGACATGCATGACATGCAGGACGCAATCAACGTACTTCTTATCAAGTGCGAAGCCATTGGGATCACACCCACTGTGGACCGCTGGATAACGCCACTCGAAGTTACTGACAAGTTAGTCCAAGTCGAATGGCTCCATGCCTAGTCGCATCTGCTCCGTTGCTGGCTGTCCCACCATCCACGAAGGACCAGGGGCACGCTGCCCCACCCATGCCAAGAAGGCACAACGCCAGCACTGGGACAACACCAAGGCATACAACACCAAAGGCCACCGCATCCGCTTCAGGCTAGGCGTGCTCGACCGTGACCCCATCTGCGTCATATGCCACATCCGCCCCTCAGTCGTAGCCGACCACTACCCACACGGCAGGCAAGACCTCATCACACTCAACATGGACCCAGATGATCCACAATACGGACGCGGCCTATGCACCACGTGCGACAAGCAACAAACAGCACAACGACAAGCAGGCGGATGGCACCGACCAGAGTGACCCTACCATGGGGCACACCAGGACCCCAAGGGGTGGGGGAGGCCCCCCTCAACACCCCCGGATAGGGACGCGCCGGGAAGGGCAAAAAAACCGGCGCTGGGTTCAAAGGGTTTCAAACTGGCTGGCAGCGCAATGCTGTTGGCATTTTCTTCGGCCCCCGCAATGGGGAGTTTGGAGGCTGTCATGGCCCGTGGTGGTGCTAGAGCTAGGTCTGGTCCTGTTGCTGATTTGGATGCGTTTGCGCGTGAGCGTGATGGTGCTGATTGGGTTGTTTTGCCTGATTCGTGGCCGCATGATTCGCCTGAGTGGCCTTTGGATGATCCGAATGATCCGGAGACTGGGGCGCCGTTGTTCCGGCATGAGCGTGAGCTGGAATTGTGGGACTCGTTGTGGGGTCAGGGTCAGGCGCCGGCTTGGATCCTGGATAAGCAGGAGACTGCTGTGGCGTTGTATGTGCGGCTCCTGACGGTGGTTGAGGCGACTATTAGTGTGAAGTCTGCCCCGCTGTTGGCTGAGATGAGGCGTCAGCAGGAGATGTTGGGGCTGTCTACGGATGGTCTTCTTCGGAACAAGTGGCGTTTCAGTGGGCATAAGGAAATGTCTGCCGAAGTTGAGGCTGAGAAGGCCGCTGCGCAGCCGGCTGGGAACGTGACTGATCTCTTTTCCGGGGTGAAGGTTCGTGGAGCATGAGGGTACTGTCCCGGCTCTGACTCTTGGTCGTTTGGCTGCTTATTGGATGTTCGCGCATTGCCGTGTGCCTGATGGTGACACGGCGCGTGAGCCGTTCCGTCCGACACTGGATCACATTGTCTACCTCGGCAACTACTACGAGATCCGGCCTACCGCTAAGCCCGGTGAGAAGAACACCGCGTTTGTGTATCGTAACGGGATTTGGATTGCTGCCCAGAAGGTTGGCAAGTCTCCTGGTATCGCTGCGCAGGCGTGTTTCGAGTTCGTTGGGCCTGCGCTTTTCGATGGGTTCGCTGCTGCTGGTGAGGTTTACCGGTGTAAGGATCATGGTTGCCCGTGCGGTTGGGTGTATGAGTACGCGCTTGGTGAGCCTAAGGGCCGTCCGTGGGCTACTCCTCGTATCCAGATCGCTGCTGTGGTTGAGGATCAGGTGGAGAACACTTGGGGCGCCCTTGTTCCGATGATTGATAGTGGCCCGCTCGCTGATTTGTTGGTGACGGGTGAGGCGTTCATCAAGCATCCGAATAAGAACCGTGACTCTCGTATCGAGACGGTGACTAGCAAGGCTGATGGGCGTCTTGGTGCGCGTATCAGTGCTGGTTTCTGTGATGAGACCGGGTTGTGGACTGATTCGAACAAGATGAAGAAGTTCTACCGGACGTTGGCGCGTGGCGCTGCTGGTATGGGTGGGCGGTTGTCGTCTTCGACTAACTGTTATGACCCTGCCGAGAATTCGCAGGCCCAGGACTTGCACGAGTCGCGGCAGAAGGATGTCTACAAGCACTATTTTCCGCCTGATCCGAAGCTGAATTTCAAACTGAAGGCTGATCGGAAGAAGATTTTCGCGTTCAATTACCGACATTCCCCTTGGGTGGATATCCGGTCGATTGAGGCTGAGGCGGCTTCTGTCATGGAAGCGAACCCGGCTGAGGCGGAACGGTTCTTCGGTAACCGGATCGTGGCTGGTTCGCGGTCATGGTTGCAGTCTGGTCAGTGGGAATCGCGGAAGGCTGTCACGTCCGTGAAGCCGCGCACGAAGGTTTGCGCCGGGTTTGACGGTTCCGAAACGAATGACGTTACCGGGATCCGGTTGGAGACCCTTGACTTTCACCAGTTCACGCCACGCTATTTCGACGGTGAGCGGGAGACGATCTGGGATCCGCGGAACTGGCAGGGCCGTGTGCCGCGTCCGGAGATTCACCGGGCGTGGGAAGACATCAACAACCAGTTCGAGATCATCCGCGCCTACTGTGACCCGTTCAAGTTCGAGACCGAGCTGGATGAGTGGAAAGCGAAGTACGGGGACAAGATTTTCTTCGAGTGGCGGACGAACCGTATCTCGCAGATGCACGCCTCGTTGGAGCGGATGAAAACGGACATTGTTGAGCCGGATTCGAAGTTCTCCCATGACGGTTGCGAGACCACTGGTTTCCATATGCGGAACGCGGTTGAGCGTGCCCGTCAGGGCCAGACCTACATCCTCGGTAAGGCTTCCGAGTTGCAAAAGATTGACCTTGCCATGTCGTCCGTGCTCGCGCATGAGGCTGCTGCTGATGCGGTGGCTTCGGGCGCTAATCAGCCTGACGCAGACCAGTACGTTTACGTGTTTTAGGAGCCCGGATGCTGACGAAGCAGGACGCAACGGAACAGGTAAACAAGCTGTACCGGATCCTTCAGTATCGGGGCCAGGAGGCGACCGAGTTCAAGGAATTCTATGAGGGTAACCAGCCTCTCGCCTTCGCGTCGAAGGAATGGAAGAACTTCAACTCTTCTCGTTATAAGGGCTTCACGGATAACTGGTGCGAGGTTGTGGTCAACGCGGCTTCGGAGCGGATCGCCGTCCAGGGGTTCAGTCTGCCGTCTTCGAAGGGTTCGCGGCAGTCTACGCGTGAGAAGAAGCTCTATGATGCGTGGTTGATGAATGAGCAGGACTCGTGGAGTTCTCAGGGGTTCCTAGATGCGATGATCAGCCGGCGTTCGTTCGCGTTGGTGTGGGGTGACCCTAACGGTGAGCCGATTATCACGTGGCGTGATGCCCGTCAGGCGATTGTCTGGTACGACGCGGAGACGAACCGTCGCCGTAAGTACGGGATGGTGATCTGGGATGACCTGGACGCGAATAAGGAGTTCGTCACTCTTTACGATGACGATTTCGTGTACAAGTTTTCCCGTGCCCGCGTGTTTGCCGGGTTCACCGGCCTAGCGCTTCCTGAGACTGTGCTTAGTTCGTTGTCGTTTGATGGCGGCTGGGTCATGGACGAAGAGAACTCGGGTGTGAACCATCTGGGGCGTGTGCCCTTGGTGGAGTTCCCGAATCGTCCGGTCCTCGGTAAGGGGCCGTTGTCTGAGATTCAGGGCGTTATCCCAATGCAGAACGCCATCAACCTACTCTGGGCGTACCTGTTCAACGCTGCTGACTATGCGTCGATGCCTGCCCGCGTGATCATGGGGCAAGCGCCGCCGAAGATCCCGATCATTGACAGTAACGGGGTCAAGATCGGTGAGCGGGACATTGATGAGGAGAAGCTGACTCAGGGCCGCATGTTGTGGCTGACTGGCGAGAATACCTCTATCGGTCAGTTCGATTCCGCGAAGCTTGACGTGTTCACGGACACGATTGAGAAAGCTGTCCAGCATATCGCTGCGCAGACCAGGACGCCGCCGCAGTATTTGATCACGAGTAATGGCATGTCGAACATGTCTGCTGAGGCGATCATGGCGGCTGAGGCTGGGCTGGTGCAGAAGGTGACGCAGGCTAAGGAGTTCTTCACGCCGCGTGTCAAGGACGTGTTCGAGTTGATTGCTTTGCAGCTCGGGGATGACAAGATGGCGAAAGAGGCTCGTCTTGGGCGTGTGGATTGGAAGGATTCGAATTCCCGTTCCGAGGCCCAGAGGGCTGACGCGATGGTGAAGGACATCCAGTCTGGTTACCCGTTCGAGTACCTGTTGGAGAAGTACGGCCATTCGCCTTCGGAGATCACCCGGATCATGGACATGAAGGACGCAGAGACGCAAAGGAACATGGCCGCTGGTATCAGCGACCTGTTGAACGCGAGTGCGCCGCCTCCGGTGAACCCGCCTAGTCCTGCTCCTGTAGCAGGCTGATTGTGGGCGCGGTTGCTGAGGTTGCCGCTGATTTCCAGGCGCGGCAGATCAGTCTTGCGGCGCGTACCGCTTCGGTGGTCGTGGGTTTGTGGCGTGGGGTGAATCCTACGTCGATGTCCGCTAGCTGGGGTGGTGTTGCGGCTAGGGCTGCGCTTTTGGTGCAGCGTGCGCAGTTTGTGATGGCCGCGAACGTTGACCCGTATATGGAGTCCGTTGCTGACGCGTTCGGTGCGGTGTCGTTCACTGAGGCCGGGTTGCAGCCGCAGGGTTTTGCTGCGGGGTTCACTGATGACGGCAGGCCCATGAATGGGCTGTTGTTAACGGGGCCGATCAACGCGAAGCGTGCGATTGCGTCGGGGTTTTCGGTGTCTGGTGCTATGGATGCTGGGGCTGCTGCGTTGCGGACTGCGGTTGAGTCTCAGATCGCGGGTGCTGGTTCGTCGGCGTCTATGGTTGCGATGTTCATGCGTGACGCGCCTGCCCCTGTTTCGGCTGAGCCATTCAAGGGTCCGGGCGGTCACACATACGTCAAAGGTTCCGATGGGTTGGTGAAACCTTATTTCCGTCCACAGTCGTATGTGCGGATGATACAAGCGGGGGCTTGCTCGCGCTGCATCATCCTGGCGGGGAAGCATTATCACAAGCAGGCGCCGTTCCTACGGCACCCGCGGTGTCATTGCACGCATATACCTGTTGACGAGAACGTTGATGACTACCCGGCAACAGATCCGAAGGCCTATTACGAGTCGCTGTCTCCTGCTGAACGGGTGAAGGCGTTCGGTAAGGCTGGCGTGGACGCGATTGACGCCGGGGCTGACATGAACCAAGTGGTGAACGCCCGCCAAGGCATGTACGTGACGAAGGACGGACAGAAGGCAACCCGTGAGGGGACGACGAAGCGTGGCCTGTACGGGGCTACACAGCGGTCTTTCACGAAGGATGGTGCCCCGTCGAAGTACACGCGAACTGTTCAAGCCCGTCTGATGCCTGAAGAGATCTTCAAAATCGCCGGTAACAACCGTGACGAGGCTATCCGTCTGTTGCGGCAGTATTCCTACATCCACTAATCACACAAGTCCCACAACCCCTTGCCGCAATGGCAGGGGGTTTTCTTATGCCCCGCAACGGGGAGAAGGAAGCAATTACCATGCCTGAACCCATTACCCCTCCCGCTCCGCTTGACGCCGATCCGGGCGCAGCGAATGGCGATGACACTCCACCCGATGGCGCTGCATCTGACGCTGATGGTGACGCCGATGCGGATCCTGATGGCTCCGACGCGCTAGGCGAACCCGGCAAGCGTGCCCTTGACACCATGAAAGCCAAGCTTGCGGCCGAGAGGGCGAAGGCCAAGGCTGCGCTTGATGAACTTGCTGCGCTGAAGGCTCCGAAGCCGGGGGATGAGAAGACAGCGGAGGACTGGCAGCGTGAGGCTGACGCCCGCGCCATGTCCAAAGCCAATGAGCGCGTGTTGCGGGCTGACCTGAAGCTCGCCGCGAAAGATCTGCTCATCGACCCCACGGACGCGCTCCTGAACCTGGATCTTACCCAGTTCGAGGCTGACGCTGACGGGGAGTTCGACCCGGAAGAGATCGCTGATGCGCTCAAAGACTTGGTGAAGCGTAAGCCTCACCTTGGAAAACTCTCCGCGCAAAGCGGAGGCCCGCGTGTGCCCAAGGTTCCTGCGGATCCGGCCAACCTGCCGAAAACCCCCCTGACGCTGGACGAGCAAATCGCCGCAGCGAACAAGGCGGGCGATGTCATGAGGGTCATTTCACTGCAAAACCAGAAACTCGCAAACCGCGAGTAAACAACAATCCCCTTTAGGAGGATTCCTTGTCCGGAATCACAGGGTTGGGCACAACCTATAACCTGCCCAACTACACAGGTGTCTTGCACCAGCTTTCCCCCACGTCCACACCGTTCTTCTCCACCATTGGTGGCTTGTCGAACGGTGGCGGTCAGGTCACTTCCACCGAGTTCGAGTGGGAAGCCTACGACCTTCGCATCCCCGGCCAGAACACCGCGTTGCAGGGTGCTACTGCCCCGAATGCGCAGAACCGTGTCCGCCAGAACGTGACCAACGTGGTTCAGATCCACCAGGAAAAGGTCTCCGTTTCGTACACCAAGCAGGCCGCTTTTGGTCTGAAGGCTGGTACGAACAACGATCAGACCAACCCGATCCTGAACGAGGTTGACTGGCAGACCCGCCAGATGCTGACCCAGATGGTGCGTGACGCCAACTGGTCCTTCATCAACGGTGTTTACCAGAAGCCGACCGACAACACCACGGCTGCTCGCACCCGCGGTCTGCTGCCGGCCATCCAGACCAACCGGTCTGCGCAGTCTGACGCTGTCTCGTACACGGGCGCCACGTCCGCGACTGACACGATCACTGTCACTCACGCCCTGGCTGTGAATGACAAGATCATTTTCACCGCGAACACTGGCGCGGCTCTGACTCTTGGGCGCACCTACTACGTCGTTGCCGTGTCCACTACGGTTTCGTTCAAGGTGTCCCTGACCAAGGGCGGCACCCCGATCACTGTGGGCACCGGTTCGGGCATCAACCTGACCCGTGGTTCCGCTACGGCGGTCACCCGTGATCAGGTCAACGGCCTTGCGCAGCAGGTCTACGACAACGGCGGCATCAACGATGAACTGTCGGCGGTGTTCCTTGTGAACTCCACTCAGAAGGTCAACCTGTCCAAGGCGTACACCACGCAATTCCAGGACGACAACCGCACTATGGGCGGTGTCAGCATGTCCACGATCATTACGGACTTCGGCACCCTCGGCGTGATGGTTGACCGTGCTGTGCCGCAGGACACCATTGCTTTGGTGTCCCTTGGCGAGTGCTCCCCGGTTTACCTTGAGGTTCCGGGTAAGGGCCACTTCTTCGCTGAGCCTCTGGCGAAGACCGGTGCGTCTGATGATGTGCAGCTCTACGGCGAAGTTGGTCTCGCGTACGGCGTGGAGACATCTCACGGCATCCTGACTGGCTGCTCCCTCTAACCGGATTGGAGGCCAGTAATTATGGCTCGTTTTGCTGAGGTTGCTGACCTCCAAGCCCGGACGAAGGTGGTTTACGCCGGGGCGGACATCGCGTGGGTTCAAACCTTGCTTGATGACGCTTCGGCGCACCTTCGGGACATTCTTGGGTGGCAGGTTTTCCCTGCCGCCCAAGTGTCCTATACAACAAAGGTTTGGGCGGGGATTTTCAACCGTCTCCCTATCCAGCCTGTAATTTCGTTGGATTCCGTGAGCATCCCGAACACGTTCATGACGTATGACGTTTATGACGGCGGGTTCGAAACGGACACGAACGGTATCGCTACGATCACGTTCACTGCCGGGTACGCTGCGGCGCCTCAGTCGCTCGTGTCCTGGTGCTGCGTGCTGGCGGCGCAGGTCATTGACGCTGTGACGAAGCTGGGCATGTTGGGTAACGGCGGGCTCTCGTCGGTGTCCATCGATGACTTCAAGCTGGTGTGGTCACAGAGCGCCGAGAACGGCTTGGGTGGTTACACCCTCCCTGACCGTGTTGTCGCGCAACTCCGCGCAGCGTATGGCACCACAGCGTATGTGACAGGTTCCGCATGAGTACCGCAGCGGCACTGACTCTTGCTGGCCGTAAGTGGCATGAGTCGATGATGGATGACACGTGCACGATCACGAGGGCTAGCGCGAATGGGGCGGTAATCCCATCAAACGGGCAGCCCCCTATTGATGGTCTGGAACCGGCGTCTGGTTTGTTGGATGAGACGACTGGTCTTTATCCGGTGAACCCGGTGACTATTTATGCGGGTCCGTGCAGGGTGGTTGTGCAGCCGCGTCCGCCGAAGGACACGAACGCTATTGGTCAGGTTGAGGCTGTGACGAATGCACGTCTTGATCTGCCTGTGGTTGCGAGTGCGAACGTGCGTGATGGGGATGTGGTGGTGTTTAACACTTCCGTTGACCCTGGCCTTGTTGGTGCGCGGTATAGGTTGCGTGGCCTTGCTGGTCAGACGCATGGTACGGCGCGGCGTTTCTTTGTGGAGGCGTACACGTGAGTTTCAGTATCGAGGTTAACGGGATTGAGCGCGTGATCGAGGGCTTGAAGCTCACCGATCAGGCTGTGGGCCGGAATGTGACGAAGGCTGTTGAGGTCACTTCGCGGCATGTGAAGGATGACGCGAAGAAGAACGCACGCGAAGTTCTTGGCCCGTATGTCAGGCACCAAGCATCGACTTACCAGTACGAGATCAAGCACCCGTCGAAGGGTGTTGTTGAGGGTTGGATTGGTCCGGTGAAGGGTTGGAAGCAGGCGGCGATTCCGTTGGAATACGGGACGCCGTTTACTGGTGCGAAACCGGCCCTTGAGCCTGCCCTTGCTGGGAACGTCGAGGATCTTGTGAAGGGCGTCAACATGGCTGTTGGTGAGGCGATATGATCCGTGCGCACAAGGCGGCGTTGCTGGCGAGGTTGCGTGCTGATCCGGCGATGGTGGGCAAGGTCATTGACGGGCTTGTTGATCCTAATGCTGCCCCGGTTCTCCCGCCGTATGTTGCTGTGACCGTGGCTACCAACCATTTCGATGCTGAGCGGGAGTCATCCGAAACCCCGACGATGCTTGAGTTTCGGGTCACGGCCCACAGTGTGGGTGTTGACACGGATCAAGCCGGGTACTTCTCCGAGCATGTGATCGGGCAGTTCGCCGGCTGGCGTCCTGTTGTCACGGGTTGGGCACCTAGCGCGGTCAAGCATTACCGTTCGATGCCTGCCATGCCTGACACGTCGGTGAACCCGGCACCGCAATACATCACGGATGTTTTCACGCTCACGTCCCGCCGAGCAACCTAATCCTTTTCCCAATTCTTAGCGCCTCCATGGGGCGCATTTTTTATGCCCTTTGGAGGCACCACATGGCACTGATCCCAGTGATCAATAACCACACGGGCGACGAAGGCGAGGTTGACGAAACCTGGCTGGAGCGATGGCCCGAAGACTTCACCCCGCTTGACCCGGAAGTTGCCGCGCACATAGCCGAGCTACTGGCTGCCGGTGCTGCGCAGGCACTCGAAGAAGACCCAGCGTCGGAATCCCCGGCGACGGAAGAACCGCCGTCTGACGGCACCACAAAGGAGAACAACTAATGGCTCTTGAAGCTACCCCACTCTCCGTAGCGTCTGACGGCAACCTTCTGGTGCTGTTCGTCCCTACGGGCAACCCGCTTTCCGTGGCGAACCTGACCGCGGGCACCACGAAGGCAATCACCTATTCCCTGACCCCGTCTGGTTTCAACCGGGCCACGTCTCAGGAAATGGTGCAGGATGACCGGCTGACACTGGTTCAGTACTTGCAGAACCTTGGCCGCGTCAAGGAATCCCTTGACGTGACGTACATCTTCGGTGACGCCGGCGATGTCGCGAGCGCTGCGATGACTCAGGGTACTTCGGGCTGGATTGTTGTCCGGTACGCGGTCCCCAACGCTACCGCACTGGCGACCGGTCAGAAGGTTGACGCGATCCCGGTGAAGTGCGGCATCCAGGAGAAGAGTGCACCGACCGCGAATGGCGTGTTCACGAAGAAGCAGATGCTTGCCATTACTGGCGCTGTTCTGACTGACGGCATCCTCGTCGCCTAACAAGCCCCTGCCGCCCGTGCGTTGTGGGACCGCGGGCGGCAGGCCCCACCTGTCCCACTCAGAACCATTGAGAGGCATCACTTATGCAGGCCACTTCTGTTCCTACTCTGGCTGGCACGGCCCCGACCTATGCCACCCCCACAACTTCGGATACTGCCCCGGTTGGCACGGTCCTGATCGTGAAGAACGGTTCGGGTTCGCCTATCACTGTGACTCTGGCGTCTCCGAAGACGTTGGAGACCGGTGACGCGTACCCGTCGAAGGTCATCACTGTTGCTGCTGGTGGTGAGGCGTGGATCCCGGTGTTGAAGGTTTACGCAGCCGTGTCCACGCAGCTCGCCACGATCACGTACTCGTCTGTCACTACGGTGACTGCCGCCGTGATCATGTACACCCCCGTCTAAAAGTCTTACCCAGTCCCACTACCCACACTTTAGGAGTCCCACATGTCGAAGTTGCGTAAGAGCCTGGACAAGGCAAGTTTCCGGTATGAAGACGTTGATGTTTGCCTCAATGGTGAGGCGAGTGTTGAGCGTGACCGGTTGTATAGGGAGTTGGGTGACGCTGCTGATGGCCCGCGTACCACGATGGGTCCGATAGCTGCGGTTGCCGAGGTGCAGGCAAAGATTGATGCGCTCGAATCGGAGATGCGCGATGACCTTGTGACTCTCCGGTTCCGTGCCCTGTCGTTTGACCGTTGGAACGGGATCATCGCGTTGCGTCCGCCGCTTGAGGGTGTGGCGGTTGACGCCCGTAAGGGGTACAACACTGTTGCGGTGACTAAGGCTGCGGCTGAGGCCGGCGGGTGGCTGGTTGACGGTGACACGACCGAGAGCATCCCCGCTGATGAGTGGGCTGACTTGTGGGAGAACCTTTCCGGTGGGGACTTTGACCGGATCTGGGGTGCTGTTACCCGGCTGAATGAGACTGATGGTTGGGCTGGGGTGGGGTTCCTAAAAAAAGACTCCACGAAGACGCCCGACTCTACCGGGATGTCAGACTTGCCCGCGACCTCGGAATAGCCCCTAAGCGGTTGTGGGGGTGGGAACCGACCACGCATTACGAGTATGACGATGACGGCGTGCTCGTGTCTTCCACCCCTGAACCTGAGTTTGACGCGTCGCAGTACGAGTTGCTGGCGGCGTTGGTGGATTACGAAGCGGACCTCGGCCCGCACGGGCAGCTACTCAGTGAGGCCGTCTCACCTGACGCTGACCCTGGCAACGCCAAACGCAAGTACAGGTTTGTTGCTGGGATTGAGAATGCCCCCGGCTTGCCGCTCGTGGACTACGCAGCACAGGCACGCGATCAAGCATCTGAGGCGTATTACAAGCAGTACCCGGACGCCGACCGTGCAGGGCACGTCTGGATCGTCCGGAAAGTTGAAGGCTAGCGGCTTTCGAGGGCGGCAAGAACCCGGCGAGCGAATCCAACCCCCGCGACGACAAGACCCACAACGACTATCGCTGCGGAGAACGCGGAAATGCTTCCACTGCCGATGATCCCGGCGATCAAAAGGATCGCACCAATGACGGCGATCACCAGGCCTGCACCAGTCAAGCGCGATCCTGGCTTCCGTACCCCAGTGTCAGTTGTCATGCGGTGATCCTAACAGGATCCGCCCAAATTAAATAGGAGTCCCGCCTTGGCAAATGACCATGTGATTGATGTTGTTGTCCGGGCGGACACGACAGCCCTGTCTCGGGGTTTGCACGAGGCCGAGACAAGTCTGAATGGGACGGGTGCTGGTTTCTCCCGGTTGGGGCAGGCTTCCGGCGATGCTTCGCGCCAAACCCAGGGCTTCATGGAGTCTAACAAGAAGAACATGGAGACCGTTGGTAAGGGCGCGGCGATCATGGGCGGCGCTATCCTGGCCGGTATCGGCGTGGCTGTTGCGGCGTATTCGGAGTTCGCTGGCCGCATGGCTCAGGTGCAGTCGTTGTCGCACGCTTCGGCGGGTGAGATGGACGTACTCACCAAGTCAGCCCTGACTATGGGTACGGCGTTTGGTTTGTCTGCGAATGATGTTGCTGACGCTGAGATTGAACTGGTGAAGGCTGGCGTGTCCGTGAAGGACATGATTGGCGGCGCACTACCGGGTGCCTTGGCGCTGGCGGCGGCTGGTCAGATCGACGTGGGCAAGGCGACTGAGATCGCGACTATCGCGCTCACTCAGTTCAACTTGTCCGGTAAGGATGTCCCCCACGTCGCTGACCTTCTGGCCGCTGGTGCTGACAAGGCCCTTGGCGGCGTAGAGGATCTCGGCTACGGGCTGAAGCAGGGCGGTCTGATTGCGGCACAGTTCGGGCTGACAATTGATGACACTGTTGGCACCCTGTCTGCGTTCGCTAATGCGGGCCTGTTGGGTGCTGACGCCGGTACTTCCATGAAGACCATGTTCCTGTCCCTTGCTTCCCCGTCGAAGCAGGCCCAGAAGGTGCTGGACGAGTACAAGATTTCCGCCTACGACTCCAGGGGTGCATTCGTTGGTGTGACTGACCTTGCGGGTCAGTTGCATGACAAGCTTGGCAATCTTTCGGATGCTCAGCGGAACGCGGCCCTGTCAACGATTTTCGGTACGGATGCTATGCGTGCCGCGTCTGTACTCATGAAGGAAGGATCTACTGGGATCCAGCAGTGGATCAAGGACGTAAACGATCAGGGGTTCGCGGCTGCCCAAGCCGCAGGAAAAATGAACTCCCTGCAAGGCGACTTCAAGAAGCTTCAGGCAGCGGTCGAAACCGGAATGATCCAGATGGGCTCCGCGGCTGATGGTGCTTTACGGCCCGCGGTGAAAGCCATCACGGACGTGATTACCGGCTTCAACAAGATGGACCCCGCCGCGCAGGGAGCCATTATGACTTTCGCGGCGGTCTCGGGCGGGGTGCTGCTTGCCGTGGGCGGGCTGCTTACCTTCATTCCGAAAATCCACGAGTCAATCGAGGCCTACAAAGCTTTCCGTACGGCGATAGCTACGGCCAGTCCTGGCATGCAGTCCGCGCTTACCGGCCTTGGGAAGGCCGCTGGTGTTGCTGCGGCAGCGTTCGCCATCCTTGCCACTGCTGCCGCTTTGGGAAATGCGATGGCCCCAGCCATCAAGGGCGTGGAGGAAACAACGCAGGCCCTTTTGAAGATGCAGAACGCAAGTACTGCATCGGTGGACGGGCTGTTCAAGGGTCTCAGGGCCGGTGGCCATGTCGATGACATCAACGGTATCGGTGATGCCCTGAACCGTATCAACAACATGAACTTCGACCAGACCGTGAATAAGTGGTTCAACGATGTGGCGAAGATCCCGGACGCACTAAAGACGACACGTGATCAGTTGGATCAGGTTGACGGGTCGTTGGCGAACTTCGCGAACTCGGGCAGCTTTGAGGTTGCATCGACCAACTTCCACAAGATCGCAGTGGAGGCTGACAAGCACGGTGTCTCACTGGCGACAACAGCCAAGTCGTTCCCGCAGTACATGGATTCGCTCCGTAAGTATGCCTCGGAGATGAAGGTTTCACTGACCGATCAGGAGCTTCTTGATCTTGCGGTGGGGCGTATCCCTCAGACGATGAAGGACGCGCAGGCATCCACCGAGGGTACTGCGAAGGCCACTGAGCTTGCGGCTAAGGCCTCGGCTGAGCAGGCGAAAGCACTTTCGGATGTTGGCATCTCGGCGCAGGGAACCGTCGTTGACTTGGACAAGCTTGTAACTTCAATGGTCAACTCCGGGCTTATCCAGTTGTCCGCGAATGACGCGTTGCGTAATTACTACGCGTCACTTGATGCGGTGGATGCTTCGATCAAGCAGAACGGCAAGTCCCTTGATATCCACACGGAGAAGGGCCGCGCTAACCAGAAGGCCCTTGATGATGTAGCGAGTTCTTCACTGGCACTGGTCAAGGCGAACGCGAAGAACGGCGACTCCCAAGAGGAACTGAGCAAGAACCTCAACACCTCATACAACGATCTCCTTGCCAACTATGCGGCCTTCGGGATCACTGGTGACGCGGCGGACACCATGGCCCGTAAAGCCTTGGGTATCCCGAAGGATGTCAACATTGACACCGCGATCCAGAACTATGCGGATTCCATGGCGAAGCTGAATGGCATCCGTCAGGGTGTTGACGCGATCCGGGATTACAAGGAAGTCGCGATCCACGTGCAGTACACGGAGTCTGGTACGGCTGTCCGTGACCGTGCTTCGGACGCTGGCACGGCGGGCGCTTCGGTGCAGGCTTTCGCTACTGGCGGTGCGGTGACCGGCGCTGGTTCGAAGGGCGTTGACTCTATCCGATCCGTGTTGGCCCCTGGTGAGCACGTGCTGTCCGATTCGGATGTGGATGCGATGGGTGGTCAGGCGGCTGTGTACGCGTTCCGTAAGCAGTTGCACAACGGCGGTGGCGGTGTGCGCCCAATGTATGCGGCTGCTGCCCCCGCGGCGCCGGTCATGACTCAACTCTCTAACGGCGGGGACATGCAGATGACGGGAACCCTTGTGCTGGATTCGGGCGAGGTCATGGGCACTTTCCGCGGTATCGCACGGCAGGCCGCTGCCGGTGCTATCAGTGCAGCGAACAGTGACGCGAATAGGAGGGCTGCTCGATGAGTGTTGTTACGCGCACGAACCGTGTCACGAACCCTAAGTGTGGTACGAACGCGACCGGCTATAGTGCGGTTGCGGGTACTGGTGGTACTGCCACGGGTGCCCGGAATACCGGCACTGGCTTTACGGGTGTTGCCGGGTTTTACCGGGTGTCATGGACGGTAGCGACAACCGCCGTCTCGGGCGGGGCCTCATACCTGCAAACCGGATTGTCAGCTTCGACGCAGTATTCGACGGCTGTTGTGGTTCGGTGTTCGAAGACGCAGAGCGTTTCGTTGACTGCCCAGTTCCAGGACAACACGTCAACGAACGTCGGCTCACAGTTTACTTCCACCACTACGGCCTTGACCGCTAACGTCTGGTCCGCGCCGATCCCCATCAACGGGCCTACTTCGGGTGCCGGTGTTGATCGTGTTGTGTTGCAGGCTGTCGCGACATCCGGGTTCGGCGTGAACTGGGCTAACGGTGACACCCTCGATATCGGGTTCCTGCTGCTTGAAACAGGGGCGACCGCGGGCACGGTTTTCGACGGATCCTATGTGAACGCCAACTCCGTCATGTACGCATGGACCGGCACGGCGGACGCTTCGACCTCCGCGGCGACCACCTACACCCCTGCGATTGCGCTTGTCACGAAGCCCACGTTTGATCCGTGTCCCCGTGTGGAAGTCACGATCAGTGATGTCACCCCCACGGATAACGTGGTGAACGTGTGGCGGACTGCTGACGGCAAACGTCAGGCGGTGCGTGGGGCCCGGAAGTGGACCGTCAACGGATCCAACTTCGTCATCGACTACGAGGCCCCGCTAGGTCAGATGATCGCCTACGACCTCGAAGTTACCTCGGGCCTCAATAACGGCGTGGGTGTGACGCAGCAAACCACTACGGTCAGTGCAGCGTCGGGTTGCATCCAGGATCCTTTGGTGCCGTCCTCGGCCATCCCGATCTACGGGGACATCGGCCCGAACGGTGAGCCGGCATTACGCGGTCAAGCGTTGCAGGACTTTGAATACGCCGCGGGTGTGACGATGGTGGAGATCCTTGGTTCCCCTGACCCTGTTGCCCTGATCGGGCAGAGGCAAACTGCGGGGAACGTTGACCTGTCCATGATCACCGCGGCGGCTCAGCAGACAACGGACCTCCGCAATCTACTCATGCAAGCCGGGGTTCTGCTCGTGCGACCTATCGCACCGTGGGATTCGGAGTTGCCGGGCCTGTGCTACATCGCGCCGAAGTCCGCTATCGAGCAACCGTTCGACACGAAGTGGGGCGGCGAGATAACGAACTGGGCTATCAAGTCACCGCTTGTCGCTGCCCCGTCGATGAACGTTCTAGTACCCGTCTGGACATACGGGACGGTAGCGGCGTTGTGGGCCACGTATCAGGCGGCGCAAACAGCGTTGGCTTCCAAAACCTATCTCGATGTGTTGAAGAGCCCTTCGGGCGTCTAACGAAAGGGTTCACATGCCTACGGCAGATTCCGTTTTTTCCGGGACGATCACACAGTCAACAGTGGCGACAGTCTCAAAAGTCCTCAATTCTGACGCGGATTGGGTGGCGATCATCCTGAATGTCACGGCCATGTCCGGTGCGGGCGCTTCGGCGGCGTTCCGTATTCAGTGGTCCCTTGATGGGTCCACGTGGGCTGAGGCTTCACCTGCTGATGCTTTCGCGCCGATCACCGCGCCTACGTGTGTGGTGCAGCGGTTTACGGCGAAGGCGAAGTATTGGCGGGCTGTGTGTGATTTGTCTGGTGCTAGCCCATCGTTTACGGGTTCCGCGAACTCCTACAGCTAAGGGCGGTGTTTGATGCGTCAGGTTGATGCGAACACTGTTGCGGCGCTCACAGGATCCAGAAGCGGCGACTCACTCACGGTGTGGGCTTGGTATGGTGGGCGGCTCGCTAACCCTGACCCGTTGCCGATATCTTCGGCCCGGTTCGGGTGGGACGCCACACGGCAAATCCAAACCCTTTCCCTATCTGTCGATGATAAGGACGGGGAACTTGCCCCCTGGCTGTTGGAAGACACCCTCGGTGTGGGTGGTGCCCGGTTGCAGGTCATCTACAACGTGGGCGGCGCGGGCAGTATCAATATGGGCTGGTACCGGGTTACGACCTCGAAGCCGGTTGAGTCGTGGATTGCTTACACGATCAGCGAGGCGGGCACGGTCACACCTGACACCCCTGTTGCCCCTGACACCCGGCTCGCGCATGTTAGTGGCGGTGCTGAGGTTCAGGTGGACGCCGAAGACCTTGGCACCGTTATTGCTAAGGCGCAGTTCCCGGCCCCTGAGTCCCCTGTGGGGGTGTCTCCGACGATCGTCGGGGAGATTACCCGCATCATCGGGGATATCTGCCCTGTGGTCACCACGGCGGACGTTGTTGATGCTTCGGTGAATTCGACGCTGGTGTATCAGGGTGACCGGTTGAACGCGGTCCAGGATCTATGTAAACGCATCAACTGCGATTATAGATTCAACGGGGCAGGCCAGTTCGAGGTCTACCCCCTCACCCCGCAAACCCCTGTGGCGACGCTCAAGGGCGGCGCTGAGGGGTTGCTGGTCCGGGTGGATAGGGAACAAAAGTACGACAGCCTGTTCAATGAATTTTACGCCGAGGGTCAGTTGCAGACCACGGATTCAAAGGGTTCCTCAACGCAGGTTCCGATCCGGGGTTATGCGGCGATCACGGCAGGCCCTTTGCGGGTGAACGGTCCGCACGGGCGCTACCCGAAGTTCTATAGCTCCACGATGTTGACGACTCAGGCTGAGTGTGATGCGTACGCGAAGACGATGCGTGACACGCAGTTGGCGGGGTTGACCACTGATCTTGTGGTGACGTGCCTGCCGTTGCCGTATGTGCAGCAGGGCGATTGGGTGACGGTGTATAACGCCCTTGTTGGTGGGCGTGTGATTGCTGTCATTGGCCGCGTGAAGACCATGAGTCTGGGGTTCAGTTCCGGCGCCCCGGAGAAGATGGTCCTCACTGTTGAGTGTTCCTACTCGGATGTGCAGGCCGCGTTCAGTGGCGCGTCGAACCTTAGCCTTGCTGGTCCGGTGGTTCAGTCGGGTGTTGTGAGGCGTAACCCTTTGATGCCGGGGTTGTTCTTGTCTCCTGGCCCGTTCCTGCAACCCGAATACTAACCACTCACGTACAACATCTTGTACCTAAGCCCTGCATGTGTGGGGCTTTTTTCATGCCCGAAAGGTGACCCTGTGGCGAATCTTCGCGGCCTCGAAACGACACCGAACCCCGGCGATGGGACCACGTATTCGGGGACTGTCGTGAAGGACGCCAACGGTTTGTTGGCGGTGAACGTCCAAGGCAACGTCCTGTACCCCCGGTATCAGGATCCTGTGGTGGTCGCTGTTGGTGACCCGGTGTCGGTGGTGATCACCGGGACCGGGGATGCGGTGGTGACGGGCCGTGTGACGCTCGCACCAAGGCCTGCTGAGGGTGTGGTGAAGACCGTCCCGCCATCCTCTCCGACGATCACTGTTACTGGTACTGACGGTATCGACTATGTTGCGAAGTTCGCCGCATCGTACACGCCGACCGTGAATGACAATGTCCTGCTCGCGTGGAACGCCTCGTACCCGTACGTGACCGGGCAGGTTGGCACGGTAGCGGCACCCACCACGCCGGGAACACCAGCCGTCAGCGCCCCCGTGGGACAGGACCAGTCAGGGCAAACACCTTACCCTGCCACGGACTCCGCGACATGGGTTCCGGGGCTCGGGGTGTGGGACTCATGGTCCGGTGGGGGCGGCAGGGTTTATCAAGGCTCGTCGTCCGGGTATACGACGTATGGGGCGTGGTTTTATGCCGGTTCCGTCGCGCAGTTGGCTGGCCGCAGAATCGACAGGATCCAGTTCACGCTTGGTTCCCGCCGTGCTGTGGGTGCGTCGAATTCCCCGGTGACTGTCCATTTCTACGCGCACACCTCGGCCAACAGGCCCGGTGGTGACGTGACCCGCACGACCGGGCCATTCGATGTCGTCATCCAACCCGGCGCTGGCCAACAAACCTTCGACCTTCCCACCTCTTTCGCTGGCGCTCTTGCAGTCGGGGGCGGGATCTCCATCGCCGGCGACCCTTACGCGGGGTTCGCCGGTTACCTCCAAGAAGCGGCCTCTGGCCTACTGCTCATAGATTGGTCACGCTGATGCCCCAGACGCGCCCTAACGTAATCCAAGTACCAGTCAACGCGGACGGATACAACCTCACCGCCGACCTAGCTACCATGGCGGATTCAGCAAACGTGGTCATCCCGGTCCCGAACCAGACCGCACGTGACGCGCTCACCCTGCACACCGGACTAACAGTCACCCGCAACGACGTACCCGGCCAGCCCATCGAGATTTACAACGGCTCATCGTGGGACCGGATAGGACCCCGCGCCCACGCCAACTCCCAGATTGTTGGCTCCGGCATGACCGCGAACGACTACCTTACCGGTACCAAGCGTTTGTGGACGCAAGGCGGCACCACTGTAGGGACCACGGACGCCGCGGGGAACGTCGCCGTCTCCTTCCCGGTAGCGTTCCCTAACGGCCTTGAGTCCGCTGTTGTCTGCAACGGCGACTCAACCACCGGCAACCTGCTGATGTCCGTGTCGGGGTCGCTCACATCAACCCTGTCCACCCTGTTCGTGAACGTGAGGATAGCGAACACGGGAGCTTTCCCCGCCACTTCATCCGCGGTCCGTATCAACTGGTCCGCACGGGGGTGGTGACCGTGGCTGAAGACACAAGCCCCCGCGCTGCTGAATCCGTGCCCGTCATGCTGGCGCGCATGGAAGGCAAACTCGACCTCGTCAATGTCCGCGTCAACGACCTCATCCCCCGGGTGGGTGCGATCGAGACAAGACTGACGGCCCAAGAGATCCTCACGTTGAGCCTTTCGAAGGACGCGGAAGCGGAAGAGGCCAAGAAGATCGCCCTCGCCCTGGCACTCAAGGAAGCGGACGAGACACGCCGCAACCAGAGCGAACAAAGCTGGACGCCGATCCAACGTTTCATGGCGATCCTCGCGTCCATCGTCGGCGCCGTGTCGCTAGCCCTGTACCTCTACTCGATCATCAAAGGCTAGGTCGTGGCGACCCAACTGATCACCCCGGACCCGAACATTCCCGCCGAAGAGGGAATGTGTTTGCAGTATGTCCGGCAAGCCTTCGGATTGCCCATGCGGTATGGCAGTGCTACTGAGGCGTGGAATAACTCCCCATCGCAGCACCCTGATCGGAACTATCCGCAAGGGGTCTGGTTTCCCGTCTGGTGGGCGTTGGATAAAAACGTGAACGGCCACGTTGCCCTCGTGGCCCCGGACGGCTCGGTTTACTCCACCAGCAACCTCGATCCAAACCCTGTGAAGCATCACCCGTCGATTGCTGACGTGGAAGCCTATTACGCCTACTACGGCATGACGCTGACGTACCGGGGATGGACCGAGGACGTAGCTGGGTATCCCGTCATCAGCGTTGACGGTTCCATCGGCTTCGACAGCATCACACCCGCCCCAGCGCCAGCCCCCCAGGAGGACACCATGACGCCAGAACAAATGCTGGAACTCAAAACATGGGTCATTGACCAAGTGACCGCGGCCAAGGAAACAACGATCCTTGACGCCCGCGCCCAGATCGGGGCCGTGGGTGCCCGCCTGGATCGGGGCATTGTGATTAGTCGTGTCCAGGCTGAGGACATTGTTGCCGCGACCGTGGCCCGCCTGACCGCCGCGCCGGCCCCGGCCCCCGCGCTTGACGTGAATGCTCTCGCCGCGCAGCTCGCCCCGCTACTCAACACCGCGCAGGCCGACGCGTTCATGGCCGCTTTCAAAGCCCAGATCAACAAGTAGGAGCACCCCCATGTCTAGCCTGGCCCCGAAACCGAAGGTTGTCGCTGCTGTAGTCGGCGGCATCATCGCCTCAGCAGTTCTGTCCAACATTTCCCTCATCACCCCTGACCTGTTCACTGGTCTGGGCAAGGCGTCAGGTCTTGTGTACGGCCTGACGATCACGCTGATTATCGGCGTCTGTGGCTGGTTGAAGTCTGACGGCGCACCCTCTGATCCCCAGAAGGACGCCACTGCCAGCGACACGCCGAGTGTCCCGCAGCCTGACGCTTCCCCCGCAACCTCTTTCGCCGCGACGCAGGCCAAGCTTGACGCCCTCGCGCCATTGCCCGAACAGCCGTACGTGCCGCTCGACAAGCCCGCCGACACTGCCACAACCACCATCGCTTAGGAGCCTCCGATGTCCCGCACATGGGTGAACGGGTCACCACCGTTCCTGAACGCCGACAACCTCAACGCCCTAGAAGCGGACGTGACCACCGCCCTCGGCGTGCCGGACGCCGCACTCGCCGCACGAGTCGTTACCGGGGCCACCGCAACGGCACTTAATGCCACTTATGGCCCGCGCTCGACGTTCGCCGCGCTCTCCACTGCGGCGGCACTCACACTCTCCCCGGGGTCGTTTGACCAAGTTGATGCGACAAGTGGAAGTCGGATCCGAAGTCTTGCAGCTGGTACGAATGTAGGCGACGAGATTACGGTAAAGGTCTCCGCGCTCACCTCACCTAACACGGTTATCGTTCAGGGCGACACTGGTGTCACCGCCGTGTCAGTCACCCTGACCTCCGTCAACCAGGCGGTCACATCCGTGTGGGACGGATCGAAGTGGGTCATCAAGAGCCGCGACGTGCCGAAGGGGTACCTGGATGCCAATACGGTTGCGTTGCTTGCGAACCGCGACGAGATCAATGTCCTCGATTGGGGTGTTACGACAGGCACGAGCACATCACAGACCACGGCGCTCAATGCGGTGTGTGCCGCAAACCCAGGCAAGGGGCTACTTTTCCCGCCCGGCGACTACCGGCTTGATGCAACCTGGAACATCACCACCAACAACAACATCCGGCTCGCATCCGGAGCCCGGATCTACGCCGGGGCAGCTATGGACAGCCTCATCAACTATGACAATGGTCAAGCTGCGGCCGACAACTTCTCGTGGGACAAACAGATTGTGGGCCCCGGCATGCTGGACGGCGCCCTCCTAGCGAACAAGGTACTCACCATTGCCAGCGTCCTTCGATTCGCTCTAGAGGGTTTTACCGTCAAGGACGGCATCTACCGGGGTATCCTCACGAAATCCCTTGGAGCCGAAATCCTCGCCCGCAACCTTCGTATCTACAACTCGGGCGCGACGAACTCGCACAAGAGCGCAACACTCACGACGACTAGCGGCAGCGCAACGGTTACTGCGGCCGGCGGCACCTTCGCGTCCGGGGACGTCGGTTCGCCAATCATTGCGTCAGGCATTCCCGTGGGCGCGACAATCACCGGGTTCACTGACTCTGGTACTGTCACGATCTCTGCGAACGCAACGGCCTCCGCCAGCGTGTCGGGCAGCGTCCTGACGAACATTGGCATCGAGTCGAATATGGGTGACTGCCAGTGGGATGATGTCATCATCCGCGACACCACTGTTGGCTTGTGGGACAAGGCCAGCAACTTGTGGACCGCGATCCACCCATGGCTTGGCACCACCGCTCAACTCACCGCCCGCTACCCCGTCAGTGTCGCGTTCCTCGTTGCCGGGGCGAGCAAGTTCGTGTTGCCAACCGCTGACTCGTACCGGTATGCGTTCCGCTCTGCCTCGCCCACCGGTTACTCCACCATGAGGCTCATCCATGGCCGATGCACGGTCAACTCGGGTCAACTCACGACGGGACTAGCAGCCGCTAGCCCCGGCGTGATATTCGACCTACAGGACGGGGGCGTCGTACACACCGTAGCTGGATCATGGCAGGGCCACCCGACAACGCCGCACGCCTTCCTCGCGGGTTCTACGATCAGGTTCAACGCGATCAACAACAACGACAGCAACCCGGGCAGCGTCACTGGCTTGTCGGACTACAAACGTGGCGTGAAGATGGGCACTACGTCCTTCGCGGGGACACTTTTCGGCGCAACGGCAGGGTCCGTGTCGCTCAGCACGAACTCATGTCAGATGGAAGTCAGGGACGGGATCGTTGTCTACTCATTCGTCCTTGTCGGCACTGGAACTGCAGATTTGGCCGGCGTGCTTTGGCTGGGCGGTATGCCGCTGCCCAGCGGGGCCACCGCGACCAGCACGGGGTCTGGGCCGATCAACTACGCTATCGGCGCGGACGCAAACTCCGTGATCGGAGCGAACGGTACCGCGAGCCCTCTCACGGCACGCATCGAGAAGAACAGCGGCGGCAACACGACACAAATCTCGGGCACGCCGCTCGCTAGCCAGGCCGTCCAAATTTGGGGATCGATAATGTGTGCTTTCACCTACCCGTCCTGACTTATGGCGGCGCTCAGGCCTTAGGCAGGAGCGCCGCTCGCAGAACGGGTGCGAGGCTCGTGGAATATTGGATCGTCATATGATTTGAGTCCACGCGGACGGGCGTAGTCCCGACGAACGCCGGACAGCCTCCGAATTCATCACAGAACCAGAGGTGCGTGTCCACATACTTTGCTGACGCGGCCTCGGAAACTGCACGCTCTTTGTCCACGAAATTGCCCCACTCGCTCGTTATGGTTGAGGCGCAATCGGCAGGTTTCGACAGTTTGGTCACGCAGGTCTGGAGATTCTGGCCACCGGGCGGCGACGAAAGAACCACAACTGATTTTGCGCTCGGGGCAAGAGCTTGGAGCGCGGTCTTCATCCCATTCACATACTCGGACACTGCGTCCCCGCCCTTGGCTTTGGATGCCAGCCTGCCAAGGGTTGTCTCGGCTGAAGCCATGATCAGCAGGTCCGGTTTCATTGCGCTTATGACTCCAGTGGCCCAGGCGTGGTGCGCATCGCATTCGGGGAAAGCCTTACCCCCGTCGCCGGTGACTGACACGGTCGCGGCTGGGCACTGGGCAAGAGTCAATATCTGCAGGTTGTAATCACTGTTCGCCAACGCGGCTTTGATGCCGGGACTCCAGGCCATCGCGAACGAGTCGCCGTACAGAACTGCGGTTTTTGTTGCGCCAGGATTTTTGAACAAGCAGTTCTGCATGTTGTCGGCCTGGACATTCACACAGGTGACCTTCTCCATCTGTTTGCCCCACGCATCCGATCCGAGGTCTTCGATGGCGGGCGAGAGCGCTGGCCATTCGACTGCGCGGGACGCTGCCTGAATCCCCTTCTGGACCTCTGCCAACTCAGGGCTGAGCGCAGGAGTCGAGGTTGCTGGTGAAACCGATCCGATAGCCGTTCCGGCAAGCGGTGTCACGGGCTGGGATGAAGTCTTTGCAATCGCCATCCCGACTACTGCGAGGGTAACCGTCGCAAGTAACGCGAGGCTCGTGAGCTTGTACTGGTTGGAAGGACGGAAATGCTTCGCCTTTTTCTTTCCGTCTAGCCAAGCTGACTTCCTAATCGGGTCCTCCACAAGGTGGTAGGCGAAGACGGCGAGCAGGAGGATGATCACCGCGACCGCGGCGTAGTAGAGGACGTCCTTGTTCGGGACAAGAGCAGCCCCAAACACAATCACGGGGAAATGCCACAGGTAAAGGGAGTACGAGATATCGCCCAAATACCTGCTTACCGGGTTGGTCAGGACCACTAGCGAGCGATGCGACGGCGCCCCGGTCCCAGCTGCAATGAACAGGGCGGCTGACATCACCGGAAACAGCGCGGAAGGAGCGGGGAACCCAGCCGATTCGCTTACGACGAACAATGAAGCGACAAGGCCAATCACTCCGGCCCATGCGAGAACAGGGCGGGCGCGATCTGACATCCGTCCTAGGATCGGCGCGGCACAAGCCAGTCCAGCTCCGACGCCCAGCTCCCATGCGCGGGAGAAGGTCGAGAAGTAGGCAAGGCCCGGGTTCGATGAGGTTTCAAATATGGCCCACGCGAGGGACGCGACGCTAACGATTCCTATGGCACAACCGGCGATAGCGTTGGGTCGTGCGCCCGGCTTCCGTAGGAGAAGGAAGAACGCACCCAACAGCAACCATGGCCAGACGAAGTAGAACTGCTCTTCGACGGCCAGCGACCAGAAGTGTTGGAGCGGAGAAACCGGCCCATCCATTTGGAAATAGTCAGTGTCGATAGCGGCGAACCGCCAGTTGGCCCCGAAGAACAGCGACCAGACTGCATCCCAGATCGCCTCCCGGAATCGAGCCGGGTTGAGAAGGGCATAGGCTGCTGCCACTGTCACAACGAGCACTAGCGCGGCTGCGGGCAAGATCCGTTTTGCGCGCCTCTTGTAGAACTGCAAGAACGAGATACGCCCGGTCTTTTCATGCTCACGCAGCAGATGTCCCGTGATTAGGAATCCGGAGATGACAAAGAAAACGTCGACGCCGATGAACCCACCCTTGGGCCAATGAATCGTGTGGTCGAGGATGACGACGATGACAGCGAAAGCGCGGAGGCCCTGTATGTCAGGGCGCAGTCCGGGCTTTCCCAGCGTGGCTTTTTTGGCACCGCGAATGCCAAGCATTGATCGAGACATGATTACCCCCAAGTTTTGAGACCTGCCCCAATGATAAGGGCTACATAAGACCGGCTATGTGCCCCAACGTAATAAGTGCCTCACCTTTCACCGGGTGAGGCACTTTCGCTGTTTAACGCAAACCGTCCCGTAACCGTCCCCCAACCATAGTGCTAGGGCGTGGACCCCTTGCGGTTACTGGCATGTACGGATAAAGCGACCATTCCTGTTTAAAGCCACGTATTTAAGGGTACTTGCTGGCCCCAAACCCTTGTGTCGGGCTGTCATTGGGCTGTTCTAAGTGTTAATGGAGCTGTTACTGACGGCCCCTGTTGATTCCCAGACCGCTGGCATAGTCTCTCTACATGAGTCACGACGCCTTGGTTGAAGACATCGCTGAGCTGCTCGAAGTCTGGGTGGCTGGCTGGTCCGGGTCCCGAAGCTACGAAACCCGCAAGGAAGGCCGGTTCCCGGCAGCCCTGCGTGCGGACAAAACCGGCGACTGGGAGTTCTTTGCGCACGACCCGTCGGATGCTGAGTTCGCCGAGCTGGCAGCCAAGACCGCCCAGGCGGACACCCGTATCTTGACGATCCTCACGAACGATGTCGCGCGCTACACGCAGTTGGCTCGCGAGAACGGGCTGAACGTCACCTCCGATTCCCAGACCATGATGATCGTGGACATGGGGACGCAGGATGCGGAAGATCCGTGGCTCTCGGATGACGACCTCAAGCTCACGACTTCCGAAAGCAAAGGGGTCCATTACGCGGTGGTCCGTGCCGATGAAAAGGTGGCGGCCAGCGGTCAGGTGTTCGTGGTCAGGCAGACGGCGGTCTTCGACAAGATCGTCACCGAGCCCAACTACCAGCGCCGGGGACTGGGAAGTTTCATCATGAAAGCCCTCGCCGCGCAGGCATTTCAACACGATGTTGAAAGCGGTCTCCTCCTGGCTTCCTTGGACGGACAACACCTCTACTCCCACCTTGGCTGGAAGCACGTGTGCCAGGTACTGATGATGTCCACCAAACGGGTCGACGAGACTGACCTGTCTGTGGCGTAGCCGGCCTTCCTGTGGCTTAGCCGACTTTCGGCGCCGGAAGCTGCCTGCAGCGGGTCCGAAAATCAGTCCGCGGCTGTACCGCCAACCGTCGGTTTCCGGCGCGATGACAGAATGTTCAAGTGAACGCAACTGAATCGATGATCTCCCTTCTGGGCAGGAGCCCGGACCCGGAGCAGTTGCGACATGTCCGCACGATTCCGGCGCGCCAGGCGATCCATGAGTCCTGGCCGGGCTGGGCCCATCCCGATGTCGTCGCCGCCTACGGGGCCTTGGGCATCCACGAACCGTACCGGCACCAGATCGAAGCAGCCGAGCTAGCCCACTCGGGCCAAAACGTCGTCATTGCGACGGGTACGGCCTCCGGCAAGTCACTTGCCTATCAGCTGCCTGCCCTCGACGCGATCCATCGTTCCGAGTTGCGGGTGCTGTCCGAGCCGGGCAAGATCCACGACGACGGTGCCGTCACCCTGTACCTCTCTCCCACCAAGGCGCTTGCAGCCGACCAGCTGGCAGCGATCCGCGCGCTCAAGCTCCCAACGGTCCGGGCGGAAACGTACGACGGCGATACCGAGCAGTCCCAGCGGCGCTGGATCCGCGATCACGCCAACTTCATCCTCGCCAATCCCGACATGCTGCACTTCGGGATCCTGCCCAACCACACCTGGTGGGCCCGGTTTTTCCATAGGCTGCGGTACGTCATCGTGGACGAGGCTCACAGCTACCGCGGGGTGTTCGGGTCGCACGTCGCCAACCTCATGCGGAGGCTCCGGCGAATCTGCGCCTACTACGGTGCCGGCACCTCCTTTCCTGAACCGGTATTCATTGCGGCGTCGGCGACAGCGTCGGACCCCGGCACATCCTTTGCCCGGCTCATCGGCACCCCCGTCCGCGAAGTTTCCGAGGACTGTTCACCGCATGGCTCCACCACGGTGGCTTTTTGGGAACCTGCCCTGACCGAGCTGAAGGGCGAAAACGGGGCAAAATCCCGCAGGACCGCCGTGGCCGAGACCGCGGACTTGCTGGCCAATCTGGTGTCCTCCCGTGTACGGACCATCGCCTTCATCAAATCCAGGCGCGGCGCAGAAACAATTTCGTCTATCACCAAGCGCCTCCTCGATGAGGTGGACCCCAGCCTGCCCCAGCGGGTTGCCGCGTACCGCTCCGGATATCTCCCCGAGGAGAGACGGGCTTTGGAAAGGGCTCTGCGTTCGGGTGAGCTGCTTGGCGTCTCGAGCACGTCCGCATTGGAATTGGGTATCGACATTTCCGGGCTCGACGCGGTGCTGGTCGCTGGCTGGCCCGGGACGAGGGCGTCCCTGTTCCAACAGATCGGACGGGCCGGCCGCGCAGGCCAAGACGCCATTGCCGCATTCGTGGCCAGCGACGATCCCTTGGACACGTACCTCGTCAACCATCCGGAGGCAATCTTTGATGTCTCAGTCGAGGCCACCGTCTTCGATCCCGGAAACCCCTACGTGCTCGGCCCCCATCTGTGCGCGGCGGCGGCCGAGCTCCCGATCGCCGTGGCCGAACTTGACGTGTTCGGGCCAACGTCCGAGTCCCTGCTGAATCAGCTGGTGGAACAGGGGTACCTGAGGAAACGGCCTGCGGGCTGGTTCTGGACCCATCCCGAGAGCGCCGCGGCCATGGTGAACCTCCGCGCAGATGGCGGCGGCCCGGTAAGCATCGTGGACTCCGAGACTGGCTCTCTGTTGGGCACCATGGACTCGCCACAGACGCACTATCAGGCGCATACAGGTGCGATCTATGTGCACCAAGGCGACAGCTACTTGGTCGAGGAACTGAACGAAGAGGACCACTGTGTGGTGGTTCGTCGAACCAACCCGGACTACTACACCACAGCACGGGACGTGACTCAGATCGAAGTCCTGCAGACTCTCCGGACCATGGAGTGGGGGGATATCGCGGTCCACTTCGGCGAAGTGAAGGTAACAACACAGGTGGTCTCCTTCCAACGTAAGGCGCTGATTTCCAATGAGGTTTTGGGGGAAGAACCGCTGGAACTCGGGGCCAGGGATCTCTTCACCAAGGCGGTATGGTTTGTGGTTCACAACCGTTCACTGACTGGCGCAGGACTTGTCGAGGCCCAGTTCCCGGGCGCTCTTCACGCCGCCGAGCACGCCGCCATCGGGCTTCTCCCACTGGTCGCTTCAAGTGACCGTTGGGATATCGGTGGAGTCTCAACAGCGCTCCACGCCGACACCGGAGTTCCCACGATTTTTGTGTACGACGGCCATCCAGGCGGCGCCGGATTTGCTGAGCGCGGCTTTGAGAAAGCCAAAGTGTGGTTGACCGCCACAAGGGACGCCATCAAAGCATGCGAGTGTGACACCGGCTGCCCTTCCTGCGTCCAGTCCCCCAAATGCGGCAACAAGAACAACCCGCTGGACAAGGACGCCGCGGTCACCCTGATCGACGTGCTCCTGCGTGACGCGACCTAGGGCGGCGGCCCAGCCCGAGAGCGGCCGGTTGCGGTCCCGAAGACTGCGCCGCGGTCCATCTCAGTGCGGATCTCGACGATCCCGCCTTCGCCCACAGTGCAGGCCGACAACGAAGCTCCGTGCCGCGCGGCCGTTTCGCTGGCGATCACACAAGGATCTCCGGGTGTCAGGCCGCGGGCCGCGTCGGCTCCCGCGAGCACAGCGAGATCGGCGGCAGATGCTGCGCGGTGGGCCATCGCCATGGCCTGGGCCAGGGTCAACGCCGCCGCCATGCAGATCATGACAACAAGGCCCAGGGCAAGAGCCAGGATGGTTCCTGAGCCGTGTTCCACCGCGCCGCAGCCATCACCGGCGCGGGCGCTATCAGCCCTCACGCCGCGCTCCGCCTCGCGACGGCCGTCACCGGCGCGGGCGCTATCAGCCCTCACGCCGCGCTCCACCGCGCCGCGGCCATCACCGGCGCTGGCGCTATCAGCCCTCACGCCGCGACCTCTTTCACAGTGGCTTGGAGCCCAAGCAACGGCATAATCTCGTTGAAGTCGACAACGTCGTCTCCGACGGCGAGGAGGGGCGTAGTGGCCGCTGACGACTGCGGGGCCTCTCCCCTTGCAGATGCCGTCGCCGAAAGGCTCCACGGAATGAGAGAGCCCAACGGGCCGACGACCCTGGCGGAGACTGTGACGTTGATCCATTCGCCGTCTTCGGAAACGACAGCCGAGGCGGCATCGCCTGCCAGTCTTCGAACGATTCCGTCTACGGCCGCGTGGCCATCTCCGCGGGCGAGGGCCCTGGCTCCTGCTCTGGCCGCTTCTTCCAAGCGAAGCTGCGTAATTCCCGCGGCCGATCCTGCCAGAAGCAAGGCCAAAAGAAGCAGGACAGCGGGTAGTGCCACCGCGAATTCCGCAGTGACGGCACCGTGGTCCCTCTCAGGGAAAGCATCTCGCCGACGGTCCCTCCGCGGGCCACGGGCTTGCTTCCCCGTGAGCCCTCCGGCCGATGCCCGTGGACTCATCGAACGCTCGGCACCGCGCTTTGAACCCCGGCGCGGTGTCATGGCAGGGAGAGTGCGCTGCGAATGAGGTTGAGGAGGAAGCCACGTACTTCCTCGCTGCGAAGGATGACCACCAGGAGTCCGGCGAAGCCCACAGCGGCAAGCGTGGCGATGGCATACTCGGCCGTTGCCATGCCAAGCTCGGACCCGGTGAGCCGCTTCTTCGACCGCTTCGGAGCGGAAGAATCGTCGCTGGACCCCGCACGGCTTGTTTTAGCATTGGAATGCAGGTGGGTTGGCAGCCGAACAGGCTTGCTTACCGACGAGCCCGGGAACAGTTCAAGGACCTCAGCCTCCCGACGAGGAGGAGCTGGCTGGGCGAGGGTCTGGGCGATGGTCGGGGCGGTATCGACCGTTGCGTTCATTTCAGTTCCTTTCTTCGCGCCGGCTTGGCTGCCGGCTGTACTTCGACTCTTCCTTCGGTATCGGGGGCTTCGAAAGTCCCCAAGTCTCCTAAGTGGAAAACTCACTTCTGACGGTTCGTGTGGAGGGAAACTGGCGTGCGCGGGGCGAAGCTCAAGGGCCGACTCGGGCGGTGCTGCCAGCTATCCTCCGGACGGCAGCATTGCCAACAGCACCGGGACGACCCCAAGACAGATGAAGGCGGGCAAGGAACACAGACCCAGTGGAATCACTAGTTTCACTCCGAGCGCGGCAGCGCGCTTCTCCGCCATCCTGAACTGTTCACGCCGCAGGCGCGCTGCCTGGGCATAAAGGATGGCCGAGGATGGCGCGCCGGTCAGGGCAGCGAAGGCCAGAGCATCCTTGAGCCTGCGCGCTTCATTGCACTTCTGGCCCGAACTCCGCCATGCCGTCTCCCAGTCCGTTCCGATGTCGAGGGCTGCAACCACCGTTCGCAGGGAGCGGCTGAGCTGCGGGGACGCGCATCCGGCGATCAGCTCAAGGGACCGTCCGAGTCCCGCCCCCGAGTCGAGCATGGCAGCCACCAGCTCAAGGATCATGGGCACATTGCGCAAGCCTTCCTGCCCCTCGGGATTCCGGAAATTGCCCGCTGCCTCGCCCCTGCGAGCGTTCTTCAGCGGGCCGTTGCTCCCGGGTGAGCCGCGAAGCATCCGCAAGGCTGTGCGCCGCCGGGTTCTTCCCTGATACGCCAGCCCGAGAATTGCCGCGAAGATCAACGCCAGGGACACCGCAATGGCAGGGAAGGCCGAGCCCATCAGTCAACGCCCACCGTGGCATCCACCAATCGAGATGACCAGATTCTGCCTGTTACGGTCAGGACGCACCCAGCCGCGAGCGCTGCCAATCCGACGCCGTTCGCCAGCAGGACCCCCAGCGGATCCACGCCAAGCATCATGCCCAGCCCCAAGCCGAACACCGGCAGCCAGGTCAGAAGGCGCACAGTGGCTTTCGGGCCGGCCAAGGCGGTTTGCAGCGCATCGCCGGCGTCGTCCTCGGCCTCAAGTTGGGCGGCGAATCGGGTCAGCACGTCGGCTAACGGACAACCACTCGCCTCCGCAACGTCCAGGCAGGAGGCAAGTTCTCCCCAGATCCGGCGTTCCACGAAATTCGCGCCCCGAAGGTCCTTCGCTGACGACACTCTGATGGCTTCGGCGACCGACGTCCCCATCATCGAGGCCGCCCGTGCTGCCGCGAGAACTTGGAGAGACCCAGACGACAGCTTGGGCAATCCCGGGTCATTTCCTCGCGCCTTGAGGACCCCCGCGTCGCCCGGACCAATGCGGTGGTCTCTGGCTCCATGCACCATCCAGAGTTCCTCCCAGAGCCTCGACGTCGAACGGCCACCCCGGAGGAGCGCGGCCAACTGCTGCACGAGTACGGTGAGCGGCAATGCGTCCGCGCGAGACCGTCTCTGCGGCATGCACGCCACGGCCCCGGACACCGGCCCAGCCGAGGGGGCACCACTCAAAGCGCGCACTACCCGTTTGCCAAATCCGCGGGACGGTTGGAAGACCACCCATGCAGCGGCCGCCAGAACGAAAATGAGGAATCCGATCATGCGACCGCCCCAAGGTGTTCGGATCTGGAAATCGGTCCCAGGGGCCCAAGCAGGAGCCCGGGGTCCAGCTCAAGGCGAGCTGCGAGGTCCTTCCACGCTGGGCCGGGAACGGCGGCACCCGCCCGCAGTTCGAGAGCAGGAACGATCGATTGGGAGGACGAGTCCTCCGCCAACAATCCAATGCAGGACACTCTCCGTCCGGCAGGCGTCCGTTCGACGTGGACCACTGCGTCCAATGCCGTTGAAAGCTGCAGTCGAACGGCTTCCCGGCTCAAGCCTGCAAGCGCGCCCAAGGCCACGAGCCTGGCCGGGACCGCTGAGGCAGTGTTGGCGTGGATTGTTCCGCCGCCGCCTGTATGGCCGGTATTAAGTGCCGTCAACAGCTCTCGGACTTCGGCGCCGCGGCACTCGCCCACGATCAACCGGTCCGGCCGCATCCGCAGCGCCTGCCGAACGAGTTCGCCAAGGTCGAGTGCGCCACCGCCTTCAAGGTTCCCGTGCCTGGACTCAAGGGAAACCACGTGAGGGTGCACCGGGTTCAGCTCCGAAGCGTCCTCAATCAGGACGAGCCGATCATGCGGGCTGCTCAAGCCGAGCATTGTGGACAGCAATGTGGTCTTCCCGGAACCGGTGGCCCCACTGATCAGGAAGCTCAGCCTGCGGTCAACCATTGCCTGCAGCACCTGCTGGACCGGCACCCCGAACATGCCTCCAGCACGCAGCTCGTCCATCGAGAAAACCTCCTCGCGCCGAATCCGCACGGACAACAAGGTTCCGGCGGTGGAAATCGGAGGCAGTACGGCGTGCACACGGTATCCGCCGTCGAGACGGACATCGACGCACGGCGAACTGTCGTCCAAGCGACGCCCGCCGGCCGCCACAAGACGGGAGGCCAAGGCTCGAATCTGGGATTCGCCGGCGAAATGCACCCGTGCCCGTTCCAGCCCCTTGCCGCGGTCGAACCACACCGAGTCCGGACCATTCACGAAGATGTCCGTCACTGCGGCATCGCGTGCAAGCTGTTGGAGAGGTCCAAGTCCGCTGAGTTCTGCGCTGATCGATTCGACGGCGGCAAGCGCCCCCGCGGTTCCGAGCAGCCTGCCCGTCGCGTGGACGGCCGCTGCCACGCGCGACGGAGTGACCGGTCCGGCGTCGGCCATGACGGTTTCCCGCACGGTTTCAAGGAGCGCGGCGTCCAGGGGCCGGGTATTGCGTCGGCGGTCGCCGCTTGGGAATGCTGAGGCACTCACACTGCGCCGTCGTCGAGTAGTTGAAGGACAGACTCCGCAAAGCGACGCAGGGCCTTGCGCTTGCCGAATTCCAGAAGGCGTCCGAGCTCAGCCGCCGCGGCAGTACCGCGGAGTTCGGGGAGCACTCCGTGGAGAGGCAGTCCCAGCGATTCGGCTATGAGTGGTGCGTCCAGGCCCGAACCGGCATTCCCCCGGATCACCAGGGCTGTCTCCACGGGCGGCAACTCCTGCAGAAGCCTGGCTGCAGCGACTGCTGCCCGGAGCTGGGCCGGTGCCACGAGAAGGATCCTGTCGCAGTCCCAGGCGACGCTGCCAAGCGATTCCGTTCCGCGGCCGATGTCAACGATGACTAGTTCAAATCCCCGCCTCGCCGCATCAAGGACAGCCGTGACGGTCCCGGGCTCCACGTCTGGGGAGCGGTCGCGACTGCCCGGCCAAGACAAGAAGGAGAATCCTCCGGCTGTGGGCAATGAGTCGCTTAGCTGCGCGGTGTCGATGCTTCCGCTGGCACCTGCAAGATCGGGCCAGCGCAGTCCTGGCGCATCTTCAGCGGCGAGGGAAAGCTCAAGGCCCCCTCCGCGGGGATCCCCATCAACCAGCAGCGTCCGGACTCCGTGGACGGCCGCTTCCTGGGCCAGCCAGACCGCAGTCGTGGACGCCCCGGCACCGCCGCATCCTCCTGTCACCCCGAGCACCAGTCCTCCGTGGTCCGGATCATGGGACCTACCGAGGTGCTCCGCCAGCCAGGCTGCAGCTTCAGGCAATACGGCCACGCGTTCGGCCCCCAGTGCGGCCCCCAATTGCCACAAAGAGTCCCCTTCACCGTTGAGGCCCAGCAAGATGGAAGGTGCACGACGACGGGGCGGGAGTTCGCTGACATCGCTGCCAAAAAGCACCATCCGTGCGGTGTCCCACATACGCAAGGCAGCGGTTGAATCGACGACTGTACGGAGATTGGCGCCGACAGCGGCCGCGATCCTCTCTGTTTCAGCTTGTAACCTGACGTTTCCTGTCACCAAGAGGACTTCCCCGGAACTCGCGGGAAGCCACGACTCTCCGGACACATGGTCTGGCTCCGGTCCGGACCATGGACCCGATCTTCGGGGCCGCGGACGGCCACGTTGAAGCGCCGTCGAGCCGCGCGCGCCGTTAGGCGCGGCCCCGCTTCCACCGCTGTTGTGGTTCCGCTCGAGATGTTGCCCGCTCATAAAGCCACTCTCTCCGTTTCGCCACGAGCATTGAAGGCCCGTATCGGCGTATGTGGAAAACCAATCACAACAACCCCTGTGGGGGACGACTCCGCGTTCCGTTTAAGCACCCACAACTCCGCATCGCGGACGGCAGCTGTCCGCAAAGTGCAAGGTTCCACGGATTCACAGTGCAGAATTGTCAGCATGTACCTGCTGCTCGCCGCCCATCCAGACGGCGCAGCTATTCAGGAAAGCGATGCCGCCGGAGTAGCCGTGGCGGAACCGCGCGTCGTACGAAAGTCCGATCTCGCCGGCGTCGTAAGCATGTTGGAGAAGAGCCGTCCGCGCTGGGTCTGGAACCGGACCCAGGATTGGTACCCGGCGATGCTCCAGGCCGGAGCGGAACTGGAGCGTTGCCATGACCTCACGCTCTGCCGCGCCATCCTGGTCCATTCCGAGTTCACGGCCCACACCGACTATGCCCGCAGCGCGGAAAAGCTCACGCAAGACGACGAAATGCCGGTCCCGCCGCGGGTCCTCCAGCCTCCCCCGCCGCCCGCCGAGCAGGACACGCTGTTCGACGACTTAGTCCCACGCAGCACCCAGCCAAGCCTGAACGAGATCCGGGCGGAGTTCGCGGCCCAGCAACACGCGCTCGGCCAGGCCTCCAAGGACGAAGGCCGGCAGCACCGCCTGAAACTGCTGCTCGCTGCGGAATCCGCCGGCGCCATGATCGCCGCCGAAATGCAGTTCACGGGCGTGCCGTGGCAGGAGGCGTTGCACGAAGAAATCCTGGAAGGCCACCTGGGTCCCCGGCCTCCAGCCGGCCACCGGCCAACCAGGCTGGAGGCGCTCTGCAACGAGCTTCGCGGGATTCTCCACTCTCCGAAGCTGAATCCGGATTCACCCCAGGACCTCATGCGTGCCCTGCACCGGAACGGCATCGAAGTAAAAACCACCCGCCAGTGGGAACTCAAGGAATCGAAGCATCCGGCCATCGAGCCACTACTGGAATACAAGAAGCTCTCCCGCTTGTTCGCGGCCAACGGCTGGTCGTGGCTGGACGCGTGGGTGAGCGAAGGGCGTTTCCGTCCCGAGTACGTGGTGGGGGGCGTGGTTTCCGGTCGCTGGGCGTCCAGGGGCGGCGGCGCGTTGCAGATCCCCCGCCAGATCCGCGGCGCGGTGCATGCCGACCCGGGGCACAAATTGATCGTCGCCGATGCCTCCCAGCTCGAGCCCCGGGTTCTGGTGGCGCTGGCGCAGGACTCGAAGATGGCCGAGGCTGCTCGGGACAAGGACTTGTACGCCGGCATCGCCGCCCAGGGCTTCGGCGGCGACCGTTCGAAGGCCAAGATCGCCCTGCTGGGCGCAATTTACGGCGCTACTACGGGAGAATCGGGGCGCCTCATGCCTCAGCTGACCCGCACTTATCCCCGGGCAGTCGGCTTCGTCGAACAGGCAGCCCGCGACGGCGAAGGCGGCCGCACCGTGACCTCCAGGTTGGGCCGGAGCAGCCCGCCGCCGTCGGAACGCTGGATCCGAAGCCAGCAATCCACGACGGCGGAAGAACAGCGGCGCGCGGACAGCATCGCCCGCTCGCGGGGGCGTTTCACGCGGAACTTTGTGGTGCAAGGTTCCGCTGCGGACTGGGCGTCATGCTGGCTTGCCGAACTTCGACGGCGGCTGCGCACCGCCCGTGCCGACGGCCTGCCTGCCGGGGAACTCGTGTTCTTCCTGCACGACGAAGTCATGGTCCACGCGCCTGCCGCGTCAGTTGAAATATGCATCAACGCCATCGAAGAGGCCGCGGCAGCCGCCAAGGAACTGTTGTTCGGGCGGGTTCCGGTGGAATTTCCGGTGAGCGTCGCCGTCGTCGATTCTTACGACAAAGCGAAGTAGGAGGCGCTATTGCCCCGGGCGCAACAGCAGAGGACGATTGCCCCGTGGGAAACAAAGGCCAGGCACCACTGGCTGCATACATTGGCTTCCAACTGACGGAGTTGGAGGCACAATTGCCGCTGGTCGCAGCGGCAGATCCGGAAGCCGTACACAACGCCAGGCTTGCCCTTCGCCGGCTCCGCTCAGTGCTCAGCTGTTATCGCGGCATGATCCCGAAACTCAGTCGGCCGGCCCGCGAGGAAGTCCGTTGGCTTGCAACTTCACTCGGCGAGTCCAGGGATGCCTATGTCCTGGCGCAGAGGATCCGGTTATCCCTCGACACAAAGGATTCCTGGAAAAGCCCCGAGGCCGTGCGCCTGGCCGTGGAGGAACTGGAAGCGTCCAGCGCCCGGCTGGCCGCCGCCCTTGGCGGGCACAAGCGCAGCAAGCGCACGGTGCGGGCCGCGAGGGCAACGCTAGTGGAAGTGCCTGCCGCAAGGGAATACAAGCATCCGACGGCGGACCTCGCCGAGCGCCTCCAGGCACGGTGGGAGCGCTTGCAGCACAGCCTCGCGGAGCAGGCGGGCAGCAGCGACCCGGAGGTGCGCAACGCTGCTCTCCACCAGGCACGCAAGGACGTCAAGTGCCTCCGCTACTCGGTGGAGGCAGTTGCTGATGCCTTCAGCCATCACGCTTCCGGGGTGATCCAGCCGGCGATCGGGATGCAGCGGTTGTTGGGCGAGCAGCATGACGCCGTCGTGGCTGGTGAGTGGATTAGGGAACTGGCGAAAAACCCCGGCATTGACGCGGAAGATGCCCAGAGGCTGGAATCGATGGAGGTCCGGCGGCGACTCAACGCGGAGGAAGAGTTCCGGATGGCGATCGCCGAATATCCGGTGCCGGCTCCGAGGCGTGCGCTGGTCTTTTGAAGTCCGGAACGATAGCCCCCCACGGGGCCGAAAGCGAGTCATAAGGCGGAAACGAACCTGGCATGACATAGGCAAGTAATATACCCCGAAGTAACTTCAGCACTCCCTTCCTTCTGGATAGTCTCGCCTTATGGCGTTCGAAGTGAGGGGCGCCACAGTGCAAAGACGCACTCACTGTGCGGGCAGTAAACAAGGGGGAACAGCAACGATGGCTGGACGATTCGAAATTCTCAAGGACGGCGAAGACGGCTACCGATTCCGGCTGGTGACAGCCGACGGAACGCTGGTTGCGGAGTCTCCGCAGTTTGAACAGCTGAAGGCCGTGTCGGCCGGCATCACCGCAGTGCGGGAAAATGCCGCCACGGGCATCGTCGTGGATCTTTCAAAAATAACCCCGCACGCAGCGTAGCGGGAGCGGCGCAGCGTAGCGGGAGCCAGGGGCGTAGCGGGAGCCAGGGGCGCTCGGCGGACCAGTGTCGCTCCCTACGGGGCGCGCACGCACCTAGTGCCCGAGGCTAGATCTCTATTTCGAGCACGCGCTGCGTGTCCCACGGAACAGTCCACCCCAGCGCGTCGAACAGGCCACTGAGAACCATCCCGGTGAAACCCCAGACCATGAGTCCGTTGACTTGGAAGACCGGGCTCGAGAACGTCTGGCCGAGCCGCGTGAGCGTCCCGGTGTATCGGTTGTCGGGATCCAGGAGGTCACGCACCGGAACACGGAATACTTGCGCGGACTCGGCGTAGTCCACCACCTTTACTGGCGACGGTGACGCCCACCACGCCAGGACCGGGGTGACCACAAAATTGCTGCGGATCAGGCCGAGTTCCGGCATGACGCCCAGCACCTGCACGCCCCCGCTGTCCAGGCCGGTCTCCTCCACCGCTTCCCTGAGGGCTGCCGCTACGGCTGACTCATCCCCCGGATCGATACTGCCGCCGGGGAACGCCACCTGTCCCGGATGGTCGTCCAGGGTGTGGGCGCGTTCCAGAAGCAACACGTCCAAATCCGCCGGGGCCACCGGTTTCCCGGATTGGGCCGGGACGTCATCCAAGACGCCGAAGAGCATGAGCACGGCCGCTTTTCGTGCCTTGTCCGGATCGACGGTTGCAGCGGCAATCCGCGGATCGGGTCCCGGATGCAGGCCGGAATCAATCCTGGTGATGAGGCTGACGAGGTCCTCGAGCGCGGTCATGCCGGTCTCCTTTGGGATTCCATCCGAATCTCGGCCGCGCGATGAGTCTCGGCAAGCAGCTTTGCGAGAAGCGCTTCGTTGCCCGGCGCCAGTTCGTATTTGAGCAACTTGGCCGCTTTGACGGGATCCTTTTCGCCTTCGCCATAACTCGGGCACCAATTGGCCACAGCGCACGCTCCACACGCCGGCCGGCGCGCATGGCAAACCCTGCGTCCGTGGAAAACCACCCGGTGGGACAGCATGGTCCAGTCCTTGGGCTCGAACAGCTCCGCGACGTCGAACTCGATCTTCACCGGATCCTCGGATGTCGTCCAGCCAAACCTGCGCGCCAGCCTGCCAAAATGCGTGTCCACAGTGATTCCCGGGACGCCGAACGCGTTGCCGAGCACCACATTTGCCGTTTTACGCCCGACGCCGGGAAGCGTCACCAGATCTTCCAGCCGGCCGGGAACCTCGCCGTCGAACTCGTCCACCAAGCGCGTGCTCAACGCCAGGACGTTCTTCGCCTTCGCACGGAAGAAACCGGTGGGCTGCAGGATCGCCTCCAGTTCGGCAATCTCAGCCTCGGCCATGCTCCGGGCATCCGGATAGCGTGCGAACAGGATCTTGGTGACCTGGTTGACCAGCACATCCGTGGTCTGGGCGGACAGCACCGTGGCCACTACCAACTCGAACGGGTTCCGGAAATCAAGCTCAGCGTGGGCGTAGGGATAGAGCTCAGCAAGCGCTTTGTTGATTTTGCGCGCACGCCGCTTCAGGGCCAGCGGGGTTTCGACGACGGTGTCCACGGCCGGCCTGGTCAGCCGCGTTCGATGTGGCTAAGATCGCGCAGGACGCCCACTTTGCCGTCAGTATCCTGCACGAGGAATTCCTCACCGCGGTCTTCGAGGGCCAGGACCCACGCGCCCGGTTCGATGGTGAAAGCGGGCATTCCTGTGTGCTCGTCGACAACGACGCGGGGATGGGCCACGGCAAACCAGAATGCCTCGTAGCCCGAGTCGTGATCGGATTCGTCCTTTCGCATAACTGGATCAACGGTGGCGCCGATGGGCTCGAACATCCGGGGCTGATCCACCATGCCGATGTGCTGGGTGGCGGCCCCGGCGCCGGCGTCCGGGCCGCCGACGATCGGCGTAGCCATGGTGGCAGTAGGCAGGTGCTTGGGCTCCTCGGGCGTGGGGGCCTGCGCATGCTCCTCCTGTCCAGCGCCGGCCACTGGAGCCTCTGCCGACTCGGCAGGCACGACGGCGGCGGGCCCGGCGGGTGCGACGGCGGCGGCTTCGGTGTCCGCGCCTTCGGTGGCGGGAGCAGGGGCGGAAGGGGTCTCTGCGGGCGCCGGGCGCACGGGCTCGGCAACAGCGACCGGGGTTTCCGGTCCGGGCGAGACCGGCTCCGGCTTGGCCGGCTTCGGCTCGGCAGGCTTGCGCGTTGGAATGGCCGATTCCCGGGCCACAACGTGAGCGGGCTGTTCGGCCCGGTCCTTGAAATCGTCGCGGAGGAGCGGCAAGTGGGGAGCCAGGACCGTCGCAGCCAGAAGACCTACCGAGCCAATAAGTCCGACGAGCACGAAAACGGTAAACGCGCCTGCTGCCGACAGGAAGAACAGGGTCAGGGCGAACGACGCCACGACGGAAGCGAACTGGTCAGTCGAGAGGGAACCGATTCTCACGATGTTCTCCGGCTGCAGGCGCCGGGCAACGAACAACGCGGCAACTACTAGGGGAAGAATGATGCCCAGTGCCAGGAAGAAAAGGTTGTCAAGGTTCCACAGGTTGTAGCGCCCGCCAAACATGGGCAGGAGGGACCCCACAAACATCAGCAAGGTGGAGCCGAAAACTGTCGCGTCCCGGACGGTGAACGGACCCAGCACGGCTTGGTACTTCGGGGAGGTGATGCTGCCGGGCTCTGGCGCCCCGGATCCAGCTGCTGCTTCGGGGGCCGATCCTGGCGTCTTCACGCCGTTCTTCGGACCTAGGCTCGTCTGGTTCATGTGCAAAATCTCCTTAGTACGGCGGTGTTCCGGACGCTGCCGCCCAAGGCTGCACCCAGTATTTTCCGGGCCGGACCGGGCGGCAAGTTTTGCATCTCGAGACGCCTTCAGCCTATGCCACCCGTCCGACAGTCCACTAGTTGGCGCGGGCGCAGAAGCAGGGAACCGCTCCGTAATATTCCCCGCGTCGGGAGCCAGCCCAAGAGCCTTCGGCCCCGTTCGGCGCGAATCACCCGCCACTCACTGTCCGGATTGTGACCGCAGACACTTGTTGTCGGCTCAAAACGCTAAGGTGGGTTCCGGAAAAGCTCTTTGCGGAATCCCGTGAGGCCCCGCAGCCCAACGCCGTGCACGATTGGCGCGTGGGGCGGCGTCGCCGCGGGACTGCCGCGCGGCAGAGATCGATGAATGATGAGGTTCACATGTCCCAGGAAGCCAATGGATCGACGACCACCGCTGCAACCGGATCCGACGGGCCAGGCAACGGCGATGCCCTTGAAAATCTTCTCCATGAGGACCGGAAGTTTCCGCCGAGCGCGGAGTTCGCGGCGAACGCGGTGGTCGGGGCCGGGGTGTATGCGGAGGCGGCTGCGGACCGTCCGGCGTTCTGGGCGAGGCAGGCCCGGGAACTGCTGGACTGGGACACGGACTTTGACCAGGCCCTGGACTGGTCGGACCCGCCGTTCGCGAAGTGGTTCGTCGGCGGGAAGATCAATGCCGCGTACAACGCCCTGGACCGGCATGTGGAGAACGGGCTCGGTGA